>PBTO01000083.1 GCA_002726595.1 Gammaproteobacteria bacterium
GGGTCAGTTTTGCATGCCAATTGACAGTCTAGGATGGTTTGACGACGTACAGTGTTGGTAGATAACTTCGATGAAGAATTGAAAAGATTAGTGCCTGCTGATCCACAGTGATCGTCTGCAGTTGGCTGCGATCTATTACTACCAGCAAAATCTGGCAGCGGTCCTGTCCCTGAAATCCCTGGCGTGTTAAATTACGCGGCTCATTTTTCTACTCCACCAGCTCGACTCTTTGTTGAAAGAATCGAATTACGCTGAAAATCCGTGTAAACAGGTGCGAAACCTCAAGGGCAAGATATGACCTCCTACAAAATTGCGTTACTCGATGGCGACGGCATCGGTCCGGAAATAATGACTGAGGCGGTTAAGGTCCTGGAACTGGTGGGCGAGCGGAATGAAATCAATTTCGAACTGATTCACGGCAGCTTTGGTGCCAATGCCTATTTTGAGCAAGGTCATGCTTTTCCTGAACAGACCAAAGCGCTATGCGATGAAGCCGATGCTATCTTGAAGGGTCCAATAGGGCTAAGTCACGAAGAATCGAAGAAGATACCTTTGGACATGCAACCGGAGCGCGGCGCATTACTTCCGCTAAGGCGGCGTTACAACACCTTTGCCAACTTCAGACCGGTATTCCTGCCCAAGGGGCTTGCTCATTTCTCACCGCTCAAACCGTCGATCATTGGCGCAGGCATCGACTTCATCATCATTCGGGAATTGGTGGGCGGTCTGTACTTTGGCGCTAAACATACCGGCGTCAATGAACAGGGGAAGCGCTTCGTAAACGAAAGCCTGGAGTATGATGAAGAGCAGATAGCAAGAATCGCCCGGGTGGCCTTCGAAACATCGATGAAGCGCAAGAAGGTGCTTCACAATATTCATAAAAGTAACGTTTTACAGTCCAGTGTGCTCTGGAACGAGGTACTGGGTGAAATTAGCCAGGAATTTCCCGAGGTCGAGGTCAGACACATTTTGGTCGACGCGGCAGCGACGTATCTCTGCCTCAATCCCGGTCAGTTCGATGTCATGGTCATGGAAAACATGTTTGGTGATATTCTGAGTGATCAGGCTGGGGGAATTTTAGGCTCACTTGGACTTATGCCTTCGGCCTGTATCGGCCCGGAAAAGGCCTATTATGAACCTTCCCACGGTTCAGCACCGGATATAGCCGGACAGAGCATTGCCAATCCATACTCCATGATTGGCTCGGTCGCCATGATGCTTGAAATGAGTTTTTCAATGGAAAAAGAAGCAAAAAATTGCTGGCATGCCATGCAGAGCGTTTTCTCTCAGGGTTACTCCACGCCCGATCTGTCCCAACCCGGAGCAGAGGTAAAAATGATAGATACCCAGAGCTTCGGAGATCTGGTAGTCAGCGAACTGGCACAGTTGGCATGCTAGCGAGCATCTGAACCATTCTCGGCATACTGGCGAGCATCTGAAGCATTCTCGGCGTGTAGGCGAACGTTGATCATTCTCAAAGTCGCCTTCACTCCAGCGAGCACCTGGTTGGAATCGACGCCCCGTGTTTTGAATTCATCTCCCTTTGCCTGCCAGGTAATAATACATTCTGTAAGTGCGTTGGTTTTTCCACCACGCGGGATGTGTACTTCGTAATCAACCAGGGCAGGCATGGTAAAGTCCTTCGCGACAAGAATCTTCTCTACTGCATTAAAAAATGCAGCAAAGCCACCATTACCTGAACCCGACCCCTGGAATTCTTTTCCGTTGACTGCAACACGAATGCTGGCCGTGCTCTCAACATCCAGACCACTGCTAATATAACAATTCAACAGTTCAATGTGATGGTATTCCTTACTCTCCATTACATCCGCTATGATGAACGGCAGGTCCTCAGGCGTAATCGATTGTTTGGTATCGCCTAATTTGACGATCCTATCCAGTACCTTGGCCTGATCTTCCGCAGATAGACTGATCCCCAAATCTTCCAGATTATTTATCAGCGATGCCTTGCCACTCATTTTTCCGAGTGCATAGGTTCGCTTGCGGGCGAAACGCTCCGGTGTCAATGCCGTCACGTAGAGATTTCCCTTAAGATCGCCATCGGCATGAATACCTGCTGTCTGCGTGAACACGTCGGTACCCACCACAGGGGCATTGGCGGAAATCCACTTACCGGAAAAATTTTCCACCATGCGACTCAGTAAACCTATTTGAGATTCATCGATGGAATGTGCCATACCCAGTTTGTCTTTCAGGGCGACAGCGACTTCTGCCAGGGATGCATTGCCGGCACGTTCGCCCAGACAGTTGATAGTGCAATGAATATTATCAATACCGGCTCTGACGGCAGTTAAGACATTGGCTGTGGCCAGGCCGTAATCGTTATGGGGATGGAAGTCGAATAGTAATTCTGGAAACTGCTCGAGCATTGCAATGAGCGCATCATGGGTTTCATCTGGCGCAAGAACGCCCAGCGTATCGGGCAACATATAATGTTCTATGCCGAACTGACTGGTCGCGTTTACCAGACCCAGCACATAGTCCCTGCTGTCATGATAGCCATTGGACCAGTCCTCCAGATACATATTCACTCGTAGCCCCTGCTCTCTCGCATAGGATACGGTTCTGGAGATATCTTCAACATGGGATTCCAGGTTTTTCCCGAGTTGTTCACGACAGTGTTTTTCACTGCCTTTTGCCAGCAGGTTGATTACCTTACCTCCCGCCTGGAGAATCCAATCAGCACTGCGTTTGTAGTCAACAAAGCCAAGCACCTCTACCCGATCAGCCAGACCCTCCGCGGCTGCCCAGGTCGTTATTTGCGAGACGGCCTGCTTCTCTCCCTCAGACACACAGGCAGATGCCACTTCAATGCGATCTACCTTCAGGGATTGCAAAAGCGCACGGGCAATATTCACTTTCTCATTCACTGAGAAAGAAACTCCCTGGGTTTGTTCGCCGTCACGCAGCGTTGTATCCAGCAAGCTGATTTGGCGAGACTCGATCGGTGCGCTCATGTGGTTTTCCTATTTTTGACTGCAGGCGAGTTCATCACTCAAGGCAGGGGCGCAGATTCTACCAAAAATGCTCTCCGAATAAACCACTAAACAGCTATTTGAAAGATCGTAAATAGCAAATTTTAACTTTAAACGGATCGGTATATACTGCGCGCAGTTTCGAACACTGAATATCGAGCTTCTGTTGACTGATCCCACAGACCAAGAACACTCCCAGAACCTGCCCCGCGCCGGACTACTCCGGCGCCTGGCTGCCCTGCTCTACGATGCATTCTTGGTTGGCTCCATCTGGATGCTGATTGGCTTTGTTCTACAGCTGATCGTTGGTCCCGATACCAATCAATTGGTGGACGGACGGGTAGAGACTAATCCCTTGCTGGATAACATCCTGTTCCTGTTAATGGTGGCCAGCAGTGCCGGTTTCTATATCGGTTTCTGGACCAGAAGCGGTCAGACCCTGGGGATGATTGCCTGGCGCATCAAACTTGAAACCACAGGCGGCGAGCTGATTTCACCGGGCCAGGGGCTAATCAGGTACCTGGCAGCATGGCCCGCTTTTTTCCTGCTGGGCCTGGGTTATTTGTGGTTAGTCATCGACAAGAATGGAGACGCAGTACACGATAAGGTGTCCCAAACGATAGTTATCCTCCTGCCAAGGGATCACCGACCTCTTTAAGTAGCGCAGCATCTGGGATAATTTTATCCACTACAGAAACATTAGGAACCCTCTGTACAAGTATATGCATAATCAAATACAAAATCCGCCACTAATTAAGGAAACTTACCTTAATTGATTGATATCCAGTTTGTTCACTTCATCGATAATCTTCGCATAGGCACGTGCCACCGCTTCTACTCCCACACCCGGTACCAGTTCCAGAATATCGCCATCGGTGTGCTTATGCTCCGGTGAGCGTATGAGTTGCACCGACGGTGCTTCTTTATCAATGGCCATCATCTCGCCAGTAGCTCTGCCGTCCATGGGTCCGATGAGACTGACACCAAAGGTTCGGTAAGCGTCGAGAGTGATATCGAGCAAGCTCTGGCTGCCGTGTACCCACCAGCGCCGGGGCGTAATAGTGTTGCTGCGGCGCATCTCGGTATTAAAATTGACAAACTGTGTGGGGGCGATGTGCTCGCAATTAATCATCAGCGCAGCATTTTCCAGCATGCCCTCATCCCGTAAATAGGTGGCATTGGGAGAGCCCACATGATGNCCCGCCGTACCAATAAAGACGATGTCGCGGCGCCGCTGTGCGGCAGGAATGCTGGCGAAATATTCCGCCAGGCCAAGCATCACCGCCACACCGGAAGCATTGTCCAAGGCCGCATCATAGTAGCCGTCCATGTGTGCCATGACGTAGATCTTCTCATCGGTGGTGCCGGGTAAGGTGCCAAAGGTACTGGGACTGACCAGTCCTTCGCGGGTTTCAGTTTCCAGAGTCGCAGAGATTCTCACCGAGCCGCCGGTTGCCACCAGATCCCGCAACCGCTGACCGTCCTCCCAACCCATGAAGAATCCCGGCATCACCAGCGATTGATTGACATAGCGCGAGGTGCCGTCGTCATTTCGCACCATCTCAAACGCATTGAGACTCTGCCACACGGCCAGGTTGCCTGCATAGCCCCAGATGCCGATGATCATCGCCGCTCCCCTGTCCCGAGCACGCAATGTAGCGCCCTCCCAGGAGGCAGAATTACCCATCTGCCCGGGGGCCAGCATAGACTGAATGATAACGGCCTTACCCTGCACGTCACGGCCGACGAAATCGGCCTCCGTGCCCAGGCCAACCCACACCGCTTCCAAATCCATCGCGCCCGAAAATCCTGGCGTGCGAGTAGTGGGATTGGCTGAGGCGAAGTTAAGGGTCGTACCGTCACCGATAGCCGTCAGCGTCCAATCGATTGGAAACCACTGCGGTCTCAGATCAAACTCTACGGTGTGGATGTCTTCCAGACCCAACTCGGTAAACCTCTCCCCAACCCACTCCCCCGTCATAGCTTCATAGGGTGTCCCCGAAATGCGACCCCAATAGCGATTACCGTCATCGCGGCTCTGCCGCGAAAATCCAACCACCTGATTCATCAGATCTTTTAGATGTGGAGCCTGAATCTTCTCGTAGGCCTGATCGCTGCCGAAGGTGGCTTTACGTAGATAGTCATAGGCGTCTTCTCTTACTTCACCGGAATCATCCAGCAACGCCTCGAAATTCTGGGCCCGCACTATCGGGTTCATACCGAGCACCAAAAGTGCGATGAAAAACAGCCTGAAATGATAGCTGACTATGGTTGACACACAGATGTTATTTCTTTTCATTGAGACCCCCTGAGGATCAAGGAATGTATGAAGACAAATCTTTAAGTAGAACGCTCAATTCTGAACCTGCTTAAGCAAATAATAAATAGGTGTGACCCTCTTTCTCTCTCTATTTCGAAAGAGCACGTCGAAAACGTTCTTTGGAGGACAATAGGGACGGAGGGACTAAAATTTAATCTCTCCGTCCCTATTTACCAGTTGCTTATCTCTCAGTTATGCCTCGGAAGTAGATAAGAACTCGAGCGAGTTTGGAACAGGGGGGGTGCTTTTTTGTGACTAGCGCCAGGGATGAAGCGCGGGACGGGCCAGGGATGGCNCANNTTTTTGCTCCTGCAAAACCTGCATACCGTACATCCATGTACATAACGGCCCACCGGAACAAAAAAACAACCCCCTGTTTCAAGCTTGCGTCCTACAATTATGGCACCAACAAAAAAATTGGGTCCATTACACACCTAATTTTTCTAAGCTCTTGATTTAAATCGATATAATTTGAGGATATCTCAGGTTCCGTCTCCTACTCACTTTGGAGAAGAGTTAGTGCTTTCTTTGCCACGGGTTGCAGTTTCTCCCCGTCACTATTGGCATAGTTAAAAATTTGTTCTTTCATCGACCGCGCCCAGAAGCGCTTCAGATGATCGGCAAGCTTGGCAGTGGCGACATCGTCACTCTCACCAATTGCAATATTGTCTGCAATCTGGTTTATCATTTTAATCAGATGTTCAAGCTCAGTGCTCGACATTTTCAACCACCCTTCCTGCTTCTACCTGGTACACCTAGGACACCAGACGTTGTTGGTTTGTATAGGCGATGTGGCGATTTTCACGGGAGAATCCCACCAGTGTTATGCCAGCCTTATTGGCTATCTCTATAGCCAGCGAAGTGGGAGCAGATATCGCCACTACAATGCCAATATTTGCCATCGCCGATTTTTGCAGGATTTCATGGCTGGCACGACTGGATATTAATAGAAAACCAGCCTTCCCCAGTAACTCCTGCCGCCACAACATACCGATCAGTTTATCCAGCGCATTGTGTCGCCCCACATCTTCACATACCTGTAATAGCTTGCCGTCTACATCACACCAGGCAGCACCATGGATTGCTCCGGTTAAAGATTGTAATGGCTGATGATTGCTCAGAGCCCGAGTCGCTCGATCGATCCCTTTGTGAGATATACAATAATCGGCTACGACCTCAGGTACTGGCGGACGAATTTGTTGCAAGGACTCTGCACCGCAAATACCACAGCCGGTGCGACCCGACAGACTGCGGCGCTTGTTCTTCAATTTCGCGAAACACTGGTTGGAGATCGTCAGTGAAACTTCGATTCCCTCATCGAGAGTATCGACTTGTATCTGGTAAATATCCTCAGCACGCTCCACGATTCCCTCGGTCAGACTGAATCCCAATGCGAAGACTTCGAGCTGCAGTGGACTGGCCATCATTACAGCGTGGGAAACCCCGTTATAGACCAGCGCCACGGCAGTTTCAGTCGCCACGCAGTCGATAGAACTTGCTTCATCCTGCGCTGGCCACAACTGCACAGGGTGCTCTACCATGGCATCTGCGATGTCCGCATCCTCTCGCTTTTGCTCTACTGGAACTTTCTTCACATCGGCTTTCATATCAGGAATCTGCCGTGCCCATAAATGCTATTTGTTGCTCGGAAAATAACTCACGCTTCGATTGCCAGTCCGAAACGCCAGTTACTTTACTCACCTGCACTGCGGTAACTTTGTATTCAGGGCAGTTCGTGGCCCAATCGGAATTCTCGGTAGTAATAACATTGACGCCGGTTTCCGGGTGATGGAAGGTAGTATAGATAACGCCGGCTTGCACACGGTCGGTGATGTCCGCGCGTAATACGGTGGCGCCTGCACGACTGGAGACTTGCACTCGATCTCCATCTTTAACGCCGCGCTCTTCTGCATCGAAGGGATGAATTTCCAGCACATCTTCTGCATGCCAGCTAATATTCTCGGTACGCCGGGTCTGGGTACCGGCATTGTATTGGGACAATATGCGCCCGGTGGTCAATAACAGCGGGTACTTTTTATTCACTTTTTCATCGGTAGCTACATACTCGGTAATGGCAAAAAACCCTTTGCCACGCACAAACTCATCGACATGCATGATCGGCGTACCATGCGGTGAGGCTTCGTTACAGGGCCATTGTAATGATCCTGTTTCCTGCAATAACTGATAGCTAACGCCACTAAAAGTAGGGGTCAATTCGGCAATCTCATCCATAATTTCAGCAGGGTGGCTATAGTCCATTGCATAACCCAGCGCATTAGACAGGGCCATGGTGCCCTCCCAATCGGCTTTTCCGCTAAGCGGTGGCATTATTTTTCGCACCGGAGAAATTCTTCGTTCGGCATTCGTGAAAGTGCCGTCTTTTTCCAGGAATGAAGCACCGGGTAAAAAAACATGGGCATACTTGGCGGTTTCATTCAGAAAAATATCCTGCACAATCAAACACTCCAAACTGCGTAACGCCTCTTCCACATGATGTGTGTTAGGATCTGATTGCGCAATATCTTCACCCTGGCAATAGAGGCCTTTAAAACTTCCTGTGATGGCGGCATCAAACATATTCGGGATTCGCATCCCTGGCTCATGGTCAATTTTCACACCCCAGGCCTGTTCAAACAAACCGCGCACACTCTCGTCCGAGACATGCCGGTAACCCGGCAGTTCATGAGGAAACGAGCCCATATCGCAGGAGCCCTGCACATTATTTTGACCACGCAGAGGATTTACACCGACTCCTTCACGGCCGATATTGCCCGTCAGCATTGCCAGGTTAGCGATTCCCATCACCATGCTGGAACCCTGGCTATGTTCCGTTACTCCCAATCCATAGTAGATGGCGCCGTTTTTTGCCTGAGCAAAGAGTCTTGCCGCGTCGCGTATTTTCTCAGCAGAAATACCCGTTACCGGTGCCATGATATCTGGGGAATTGTGCTCTTTGGAAATAAAACTTCTCCAGTGCTCAAACGCTTCCTGTTCACAACGGCTGGCGATAAATTCTTTGGCTTCGAGACCTTCGGTGACAATCACATGAGACAGTGCATTTATCAGAGCCACGTTGGTACCCGGCAGTAAATTCAGATGGTAGTCGCTGGAGACATGGGGACTATTTACTAAATCGATACGGCGCGGGTCGGCTACAATGAGACTGGCTCCCTGTGTTAGACGTCTCTTCAGCCGCGAAGCAAACACCGGGTGTGCATCGGTGGGATTAGCGCCAATTACCATTATGACATCGGCTTTTTCTACGGAGTCAAAAGTTTGTGTTCCGGCTGATTCACCCAATGTGGTTTTTAAGCCGTATCCGGTGGGCGAGTGACAAACCCGGGCACAGGTATCGACATTATTATTGCCAAAAGCGGCACGCACCAGCTTTTGTACGAGATAGGTTTCCTCATTAGTGCAGCGTGAAGAGGTAATTCCACCCACACTCTCTCTACCATATTGTTGCTGGATTGCACGAATCCGACTGGCGGCAAAACTAACAGCCTCATCCCAGCTTACCTGCCGCCATGGCTCGTCGATGGTATCTCGGATCATTGGCCTGATCACACGATCACGATGGGTGGTGTAGCCAAAGGCAAAACGACCTTTGACGCAGGAGTGACCTCTATTGGCCTGCCCCCCTTTAAACGGCACCATGCGCACTATCCTGTCACCCTTGAGCTCTGCTTTGAACGCACAACCCACTCCACAGTAAGCACAGGTTGTCAGCACGCTGTGTTCCGGCAATCCCAGATCGATTACAGAATTCTCCATCAGCGTCGCAGTGGGACAGGCTTGTACACAGGCGCCACATGCCACACATTCTGAATCCATGAAGTCTTCGTCCTGCCCGGCTGCAACCCTGGAATCAAAACCGCGCCCATCTATTGTCAATGCGTAAGTGCCCTGCACCTCGGCACAGGCCCGAACGCAACGCGAGCAGACAATGCACCTCCCTGGATCGAAAGTGAAATAGGCATGGCTGCAATCCTTTTTCGCATTGAGGTGGTTCTCCCCGTCGAATCCATACCGGACATCGCGAAGGCCTACCTCGCCAGCGGCATTCTGTAACTCACAATCACCGTTGGCCGGACAAGTCAAACAGTCCAGAGGGTGATCGGAGATAGTCAGTTCCATCACATTTCGTCGTAGTCTGGCCACTTTTTCAGTTTGGGTGCGTACCACCAATCCTTCCTCTGCCAGAGCGGTACAAGAGGCAGGAAAACCTTTACGACCTTCAATTTCCACCAGACAAATCCGACAGGAGCCGAAAGCCTGCAACGAATCGGTTGCACACAATTTTGGAATATTAATATCCAGCGCCGCTGCAGCGCGCATAATTGATGTGCCTGCCGGCACCATGACCGGCTGGCCGTCAATGGTCAAGCTGACCAGACTGGTGGATGCGGCATCCTCAGCACAAGTTGGCGGTGTCCCATAATCTTTTTCAACATCCAGAAGCTGATGTGGATTCCCGCTCTGCCTGGGATCAAAAAACTGAATCATGAGCTGCGCCTAAAATCCGGGAGAAGATTGAGTGGAAGAACCAAAATCTTCCGCAAAATTACGCAGTACGCTGCGCACGGGAACGGGCGTCATGCCTCCCATGCCACACAGTGAACCGTCGACCATGGTATCGCAAAGATCTTTAAGGAGTATCGTGTTCTGCTCAATATCTTCACCGGCACGCATTTTGTTAATTACCTCAACACCCCGCACAGAGCCGATACGACAGGGTGTGCATTTTCCACAGGATTCGAACGCACAAAACTCCATGGCGAAACGTGCCTGTTCACCCATATCAACCGTATTGTCGAAAGTCACTATGCCACCATGACCGAGCATCGCGTCAATTTCAATAAACGCCTCATAGTCAAGCGGTGTATCCCATTGGCTCGCTGGCAGGTAGGCACCCAGTGGACCACCTACTTGAACTGCTTTCATTGGTTTACCGGTCCGGGTTCCTCCACCAAAATCTGTTAACAAGGTTCTTAGTGTGGAACCAAAAGCGAGCTCTACCAGGCCAGCGTGTTTGATATTGCCCGCAAGTTGAAATGGGAGTGTACCGAGGGAATGGCCAGATC
>PBTO01000084.1 GCA_002726595.1 Gammaproteobacteria bacterium
CTACGATCCGGCAATCGCTGATACCGATGAGTTCGCGGTGCCGATCAGACAGGCGGGCGGTGTCTGGTTTACCGGCGGCAGACAGTGGCGGCTGGCCGATTCCTATCTTAATACCAAAGTACATGAAGCCCTGATCGAATTACTTGTGCGCGATGGCGTGGTAGGCGGCTCGTCTGCCGGAGCCACGATTCTCGGTTCCTATCTGGCCCGCGGCGACACCACCAACAATACGATCATGATGGGTGACCATGAAGAGGGTTTCGGCTTTATGCAGAATGTCGCTATCGATCAGCACATGCTGCGGCGCAACCGGCAATTTGACTTGCTGGAAATCATCGCGGCCAAACCGGAACTATTGGGTATCGGACTGGATGAGGACACTGCCATCGTGGTCCAGGGCGATCGCTTTGAGGTAATCGGGCAAAGCTATATCGCTATCTTCGATCACAGCCACATGCTGGATTCGGGTGGCAAATTCTTTTTTATGGAACCTGGGGATATCTATGATTTAAAAGAACGCCAGGCTTCCCGACCGCGGCAACTGCTGCTGCCGCTGGAACGCGTGGTAGAACAAAGTTGGCCTTAGGGATTCAGGCGATCAATTGTTTTGATTCTGGAGACTGACCCCAGGTACTCCATTTAACTGGTCAGTGCCATTTATCAGTCTTACAAGCTAAGAACCTTTTCCCCTCGGGAAATTCCGGAGACACCGGTTCTTGCTACTTCGAGTACTATCTGCTGGCCGACAGCCCCAACGAAAGCATCCAGCTTGTCGCTGGTGCCTGTTAGCTGAATGCTGTACACACTGCCGGTCAAGTCCAGTATTTGACCACGAAAAATGTCTACCGTGCGCTTAATCTCGGCGCGCTGGGCGCCGGCAGCTTTCACTTTAATGAGCATCAATTCACGCTCGATGTGAGCACCTTCAGTCAAATCTACCAGCTTTACCACGTCGACAATTTTATTCAGATGCTTGGTGATTTGCTCGATCAGCCGCTCATCACCACTGGTAGTAAGCGTTAGTCGAGACAATGATTTGTCTTCGGTGGGAGCAACCGTCAGTGAATCAATATTATAGTTGCGCTGTGAAAACAGACCTACGACCCGTGACAGAGCGCCTGGTTCGTTTTCCATCAATATTGAAATGATGTGTCTCATCAGGTTCTCTCCGTTTTGCTCAGTATCATATCCTTCATCGCCCCACCCTTAATCGCCATTGGATAAACATGCTCATCAGGATCGACTATGACATCGACAAAAACCAGCTTGTCTGTCAGTGCAAATGCTTCTGCCAGCCTGGCTTCAAGTTCCGAGTACTTCTCTACTTTTATCCCAACATGCCCGTATGCTTCTGCCAGTTTGGTGAAATCAGGTAATGATTCAGCGTAGGTACTGTGGGAATATCGGCCACCGTATTGCATATCCTGCCACTGCTTCACCATGCCCAGTGCCTTGTTGTTCAGACAAACAATTTTAAGGGGCAACNGGTATTGCATGCAGGTAGCAAATTCCTGCAGATTCATTTGAAAACTCCCCTCTCCGGTAATACATACCGACACCGCCTCGGGGTGGGCGAATTGCACACCCATGGCCGCCGGCAAGCCGAAACCCATGGTGCCAAGCCCGCCAGAGCTGATCCAGCGCCGGGGTTCGTTAAACCTGTAATACTGCGCCGCAAACATTTGGTGTTGCCCCACATCTGACGATACGAAGGCCTCGCCTTTTGTAAGCCGGTAAATTGCCTCTACAACCTGTTGTGGTTTAATTGAATCGTCTTCTGAGGGGATGATTTTCAAGCTATCTTTTTCGCGCCACTGCTCTATCTGTTTCCACCAGATAGCCAATGCCTTGCCATCCACTTTTAATTCCGATTTTTTAATTTGCTCCAGCATCTGTTTCAGTACTGGCGCGACCGAACCAACAATCGGCACATCTGCAGCAACTATTTTGGAAATTGAGGCTGGATCTATATCAACATGCAGGATAGTTGCATCCGGACAAAATTTGCTGACATCAGAATTCGTTACCCTGTCATCAAATCGCACTCCGATGCCAAGCAACACATCGCAATAATGCATTGCCATGTTGGCTTCGTAAGTGCCATGCATGCCTAACATGCCAAGAAACTGTTTGTCCGTGCCAGGATAGGCACCCAAACCCATTAATGTATTGGTGATAGGGAAACCCAACAGTCGGGTAAATTCAGTGAGCAGCTCAGAACCCGACCCCTGTATAACACCACCACCTGCATAGATCATCGGGCGCTTGGCACCGAGCAGTGCAGTAACTGCTTTTTGTATCTGCCCGGAATGGCCTCTGCCAGGAACAGCGTAGGAGCGCATCTTGATATCTTCAGGATAGCTATAGGGGCGCTTATCCTTGGGATCGGTCACATCCTTGGGTATATCAATAACCACCGGGCCCGGTCGACCCGTCGTTGCGATATGAAATGCCTTCTTCACCATGATGGGGATATCGGCGGCATCCTGCGCCATGAAGCTGTGTTTAACCGCAGGCCTGGAAACACCCACCATATCCGTTTCCTGAAAACCATCCGAGCCGATCATTTTCCGGTCTACCTGGCCGGAAATAACCACCATGGGAATGGAATCCATATAAGCCGTAGCGATACCGGTAATGGCATTGGTGGCGCCGGGCCCGGAGGTGACCAGCACCACACCAGGTTTACCGGTCGAACGGGCATAGCCGTCCGCCGCATGCGTTGCTGCCTGTTCATGCCGCACTAAAATATGCTCCACCTTATCCTGGTGAAAAATTGCATCATAAATGTGCAATACAGCACCACCGGGGTAACCAAAAATTATTTCAACACCTTCATCCTGCAACGCACGGATGAGCATTTCACCACCTGATAATGAATTCACTTCTGCAGCCTCTACTTCTCATCATTTCCGTTACACCAGGTGCCAACTAACAGCTAGCTAACGGCCGGAACCGACTCAAACAGCAAGTTCCGATGTATTTAATTCCAATTTAGTGACAGCAACGACTACACAAAAAGCATGCAGTTCTTGCCTGGATTTGGCTCCGTACGCGATAGCGTGATAGAAGCCATAGGTGGATGTTGTTTGACACCTAGGCAGCGGACTGAAATTCGGCGTGTTGTGCCGAGTCTGGACCGCAACAGATGGGATGGGGTGTAACCGTCTCAGTCTGCTTCAAAGCAATGGGGGATTCTCTCACTTTTCCCTGAAATGTCAAGATGACCGAAAAATTAAACCGAGGTAACTACAGATAGGTCAACTTTTTCGGGGCAATTCACAAACCCGTTGATTGAATAAGAAGCGAACCAATCAGCCTTTTTCAAACACGAATTCTGCCTCGTCATTCAGGTCTAGGCTAATAATGTCGCCAGGCAAAAATGTCCCTTTCAAAACTTCCTGGGCAAGTGGATTTTCAATACAGTTTTGAATCGCCCGTTTCAACGGCCTGGCGCCGTAAACAGGATCATAGCCAAGGTTCGCGATCTGATCCAAAGCTGTTGTAGAAAATTTTAGCGACAGCTCACTCAATTTGAGACGCTGGTTCAACAATTCCAATTGTAATTCAGCGATACCTCGAATCTGGGATTGCCCCAGTGGATGAAAAACTACGGTCTCATCGATGCGGTTCACGAACTCCGGGGAAAAATGACCAACCACCACATCCAATACAGTTGTCTTTACGGTTTCGTAGAGTGACTCGTCAGAGGATCCATCAGACATGAGTTCCTGAATCCTGTCCGAGCCCAGATTCGAAGTCATCACGATTACCGTATTTCTAAAGTCAACGGTCCTGCCGTGACCATCGGTTAAGCGCCCATCATCCATCACCTGCAAGAGTATATTGAATACATCCGGGTGGGCTTTTTCCACTTCATCGAGCAACAACACCGAATAGGGGCGACGCCGTACGGCCTCGGTGAGATATCCGCCTTCTTCATAACCAACATAGCCCGGGGGAGCACCGATAAGCCTAGCCACGGAGTGCTGCTCCATAAACTCCGACATGTCTATACGCACCATGGCTTCTTCGGTGTCAAATAAAAATTCCGCCAGTGTCTTGCATAATTCCGTTTTACCTACGCCGGTAGGACCTAAGAACAGGAATGTGCCATTCGGTCGATTGGGATCTGACAGTCCCGACCGGGATCTGCGAACGGCATTGGATACTGCAACAATTGCTTCATTTTGTCCCATTACACGCTTGCGTAAAGCATCTTCCATAGCAAGTAATTTAAGTTTTTCTCCTTCGAGCATCTTACTCACAGGAATTCCGGTGGAGCGGGATACGACATCGGCTATCTCTTCTTCCGTGACACGAGTGCGTAACAGTTGTTTCTCTGCCGCTTCAGCCTGAGCGGCTTGCTCAAGTTTTTTCTCCAGCCCCGGAATAATTCCATACTGGATTTCTGACATACGTGCCAGGTCACCCGCACGGCTTGCAAGTTCCATATCATTGCGAGCTTTCTCCAGGCTACTCTTCACCGACTGAGTGCCTTGCAGCGAAGCCTTTTCGGCTTTCCAGATATCTTCCAGATCTGCGAATTCTTTTTCTAATGCGTGAATATCTTCCGCTAACTTTTCTTTATGCCTCTGGGTCGCAGGATCTTCATCTTTTTTTAATGCTTCCCGCTCGATTTTTAATTGAATCAGGCGCCGTTCCAGCTTATCCATTTCTTCAGGCTTAGAATCAATTTCCATGCGAATAAGACTGGCAGCTTCATCCACTAAATCAATGGCTTTATCCGGTAGCTGTCTATCGGTGATATAACGCTGTGACAGTCTGGCTGCGGCAATAATCGCCGAGTCTGAAATTTCTACGCCGTGGTGTACTTCATAGCGTTCTTTCAATCCTCTTAATATGGCAATCGCATCTTCTTCAGTTGGCTCATCTATCAATATTTTCTGAAAGCGCCGCTCCAGCGCGGCGTCTTTCTCAACATATTTCCGGTATTCATCAAGCGTGGTGGCACCGACACAATGCAGCTCACCCCGGGCCAGCGCAGGCTTTAGCATATTGCCTGCATCCATCGATCCTTCTGCCTTCCCTGCACCGACCATGGCATGTAATTCGTCGATGAAAAGAATAATCGAACCCTCCTGCTTGGACAGCTCGTTCAAGACCGCCTTCAATCGTTCTTCAAATTCACCGCGAAACTTTGCACCGGCAATTAACGCCCCCATATCCAGAGACAGTATTTTCTTCCCTTTGAGTCCTTCCGGCACTTCGCCATTTACTATCCGCTGAGCCAAACCCTCGGCAATTGCAGTCTTGCCCACACCAGGTGCTCCAATCAGCACAGGGTTATTTTTGGTACGTCGCTGCAACACCTGAATGGTTCTGCGAATCTCCCCGTCGCGCCCGATAACAGGGTCCAATTCACTGTTTTCAGCTTTCGCCGTCAGGTCTACGCAAAAACGACTGAGCGCCTGCCAGGAGTCCTCCGCACCAGCGTCATTTACCTGCTCGCCACCGCGCAAATTTGTTATTGCGTTTTGTAACGCTGTTTCAGTAACGCCAAAAGAGTTCAGTAATTTCCCGAGCGCTCCCTTGTCTGACATCGCCACCAGCACTATTGTCTCGCTGGAGATAAATGCATCGCCGTTTTTTTGTGCCTGCTTGTCTGCCAGATTCAGCAGTTTTCCCAGGTCATTGGAGGCGGTAATTTGTCCATCGTTGCCCGAGACCTGCGGCAGGGAATCTACCAGGTGCTGCAGCTGTTTCCTCAGATCGACAACATTAAAACCGGTTTGGGATAATAGAGGTTTAACGGAACCGCCCTTTTGATCCAGTAGTGCCAGCAGCAAGTGGGCAGGCTCAATAAAATTATTGTCCTTACCCACAGCAAGTGACTGCGCGTCTGACATCGCAGATTGTAATTTACTGGTCAATTTATCTATTTGCATAGTCCTACCACGTCATCAAGAGTGTGACTAGCCGGGAGGATTAACCAAACTATGTTTCTGTGCCCGACGGTTTGCTTAGGACTATAGATTGGGTCGGTTGGCGTAATTTTCAATGACCGGGGCCACTTGCGATTTGACGGACAGCTGTAGCAAATTCCCCCCCAGGTTCCGGCTGTTATCAATCATCAACTCATTTCCATGTTACAGCCTATGCGTTTATAATCGGCATCAAACAAAATCAAGAGAGGCCGTTGGCAATGTCAAATAGACCCATTTCCTGCTTCAAACAAACCCTGACTGGTTGCACAGCCGTTGCCATCGCTCTGGCATTGTTCGCCCTGCCCACAACCTTATCCGCTCAATCTCGAGATGCAGCACTGCAAAATCAGTATCCGGAAATAGCGCAGCTGTTCAATGCGTTCGACGTGGTACAGGCCAACATGTTTGCGAAACTGGCTGAAATCGGGGCTGCCCCTGCCACCCAGGAAGCACAGAATCAGTTCGAAGACAGATTGGTGCTAATGGCAACATCTTCCATGCAAGAGATTATGGAAATGGCTATGGAGGGCACACTCATGGATACGGCCGAGGGCCCGTTTGACGAACTGGAATCGGCTGCGCGCCTGGAGTTGGGACAAACCGTACGGGCAGAGATTTCAAATACAGAAGCGGTAAATGCAATCCGCTCGGTGGCAGCACTGAGCGACAGGACAGCCGCTATAATTCAGCATGGCCGTAGTCTGGAAGCGGCGGTCTACAATATCTACGCAGACCCATCGATTACAGACAAAGTTAGTGCCGTAGACACCGCCTTGAGCACCTATCAAAGTGAACCTCAACTGGCCGTCCCTGCTGTGCCAAAGGTAGCCGCCCTGATGTTCAGCCATGACCAGGCCACGGCTTTTCTGAATGGTTATCCGAAGTTGAGTGGCTTGGCATGGACCACACAGTGGTTACAGTTGGCCGCGCTGGAAGGCATGATCTTGCGCGGAATTGACGACCAGTTTGAAGATGCTGTTAACACGTCTCTTAAGCGATTTTGGGATAAGGTGGGCCTGGACAGTGGCATGTCCCTTTTCCCGGTTCCAATAGAATTGCCCATGGCGCCCACCATCGCTCCCCAACTGTACAGTCAGCACCCGCAGATTGCGGTAACCATTGATAACCTGAACAGATTCGAAACAGTTATTTTTGACATACTCAGTTACCCGAATCTGCAAAACCGCGAATCAATTATGGATGCAGTTGGCGCCGAATTTACCAACGGGCAAGCCAATATAGCGCGCGACGACATCTATCTGCTCTCGGTGCTGCGTGGGGGGATATTCTATCAGGGTGGACCCGCTGTAGGAGATCTGTCTCAGTCTGAGCGGAATCGATCCCGCTCCTATATGGAGATGCAACACAGCTCTGTAATGCCGCCCGAACTGCAACCTCAATTTTAGCCGGCTAGGTAATGTATATCAGGCTCGCCATGCGACCGGTAACGCCGTCTCTGCGATAGGAATAGAATCGCTCGACATCACAGTAAGTACAGTAATTACCCCCGCTGATGTCCTCCACACCCGCTGCATAGGCCTGGTTTTTGGCTATGGCGTATAGATCTGCCATGTATTTCCCATCCTCGGGAGTGGATTTAAAACAGGACTCGTCATATTCAAACTGGGTGTTTTCTACAAAAGCTGACCTCACCTCAGTACCTACTTCAAAATGACAGGGTCCAATCGCGGGACCCAGCCAGAGTAAAATTTGCTGTGCCGGTGTTGTCATATGATCGATAGTAATCGGCACAATTCCCTGCGCCAGCCCGCGCCAGCCTGCGTGTATCACTGCCACTTCGTCGCCTTGTTCTGATGCAAGAAAAATTGGCAAGCAGTCTGCGCTCAAAACACAACAGACGATACCTGCCTGTTTCGATATCAGTGCATCTGCTGCCGGCAATTCATCACAGTCGTCCGCTTGAACCACCCGCATCCCGTGCTGTTGCCGCAGCCACTGAAAATGTAATTCCGGCCCAACGCTGGCAGCCAGCATCTGCCGGTTTTGCAGCACCAAATGGGGCTCATCCCCGACGTGATCGGCAAGATTGAATTTATCGAAAGGTTTATTGCTGACCCCACCCTGGCGAGTGGTTACCCTGGCCACTACATTGTTAGGGCCATTCCAGCTTGCTTGCAAGGTTTTGAATTGGCTTTTGTTCTCGCCATCAATCACGGGCTGTCTACCTCTAACTGTCTGCCTCCAATACGGCAAGCAGGCTAACCATGTCATCAGGTAGCCTAGACTCCCACTCCATCCTCTGCCCCGTTCCTGGATGTACCAGACCAAGTCGACCTGCATGCAGGGCCTGACGCTTGAAGTTTTTCAATTCCAGAGCAAGCGCGGCGGAACAAGCCGCAGGAATTCTTAAGCGGCCACCGTATAGCGGATCCCCAACCAGGGGATGATTAAGGTGCATCATGTGTACCCTGATTTGGTGCGTACGCCCGGTTTCCAACTTAACCTGAATATGGGTGTGCGATCTAAATCTCTCCCGCACACGGTAATGGGTGATTGCCTCCTGTCCATTTAATTGCACAATGGCGCGTTTTTTGCGATTAACCGGATGGCGCCCCAACGGTTCGTTCACGGTGCCACCGCCGGTCAGAACACCCTGCACTATTGCCTGATATTCCCGTTCGACCTCCCTGTTTTGTAATTGTCTGACCAGTTCATGGTGTGCTTCCAGTGTTTTTGCCACAACCAATAATCCCGTTGTATCCTTATCAAGCCGGTGCACGATTCCAGCCCTTGGTACCTGATCCAGTTGGGGGCAATGATGCAACAGCCCGTTGAGAAGCGTCCCTTCCCAATGGCCTGCGGCAGGATGAACAACCGTGTCTGTTGCTTTATTGAGTACCAGTAACTGGTCATCCTCAAAAACCAGGTCCAGCGGCATTTCCTGGGGTGTCCAGGTCTCGGCAGCCACCAAATCAGCTTCAATGCTTAACAAATCCCCGGCAACTACCTTGTCGCGGGTGCGCAGCTGCTTCTGGTTTACCAGCAGTGCGCCCTCTTTAATCCAGTTCTGCAGTCGGGAGCGTGAATAGTCAGGAAACAATTTGGCTGCTATCTGGTCTAATCTGTTACCAGACAACTCGCTGGGGACCTCAGCCTGTAAGGATAGTTTCGTGACCATGCTGCCATGATACTTGAATTATTAACGGGACCGCACTACCGGACCATTGAGCTTACTGGTGAAATAACCTAGGAGTATGGGTTTCGCAGCCATGCTGTGGTTAAATAGCGTATTCAGGGCATCGAATAGTTGGCCAGCTTGAGGTACATATTTTTTGAAACACAATATTATTAACATCTCTCTGGGTCTGATAATCAGCCTGACGCTCACT
The DNA here is from genome assembly GCA_002726595.1 of Gammaproteobacteria bacterium. Lineage (GTDB taxonomy): Bacteria > Pseudomonadota > Gammaproteobacteria > Pseudomonadales > Pseudohongiellaceae > UBA9145. The sequence goes on from PBTO01000084.1 coordinate 9,299, forward strand.
TCCTGCGGCCTGTTCAGGACCAATCAAAGAGATCAATTTGCTGGCCTGTCGTCCGAAGAGCAGTTTTACGAACGCGCCGTCGACCAGTTAAACAGTCTAAATTTCAGAGGTGCCATCGCTACCTATCAGGCTCTTGAGTCCCGCTTTCCATTTGGCCTATTTGCCGCCCAGGCCCAGATTGAAATCGTGTATGCCTACTACCGTGGCGATGATCCTGAGGCCGCCAGAGCCGCAGCGGACAGATTTATTCGGCTACACCCGGAAAACCCAAATGTTGATTATGCCTACTACATGAAGGGGCTGGCCTCGTTTGTCGACAACACCGGTATAATGAGTCGATTTTTACCCATAGACCCTACCAAAAGGGATCCTGGCCGCGCCACAGAGTCATTCAATGATTTTGCCCAATTGCTTGCGCTGTACCCCGATAGTGCCTATGCAGCGGATGCCCGGTCCCGAATGGTGTTCCTGCGCAATAATCTGGCTGCCCATGAAATTCATGTGGCCAATTACTATCTTGATCGACGGGCCTACATAGGCGCGCTACGAAGAGGGCAATATGTAGTGGAAAATTTTCAGGGCACTCCGGCGGTTGCTGATGGCGTGGCTGTTATGACCGAGGCCTACCTTAGGCTGGGCCTGAATGATCTGGCTGATACCTCGCTCGCCCTGCTGCGGGAGAATTATCCTGACCATGGTTCGATAGAGGGCGATGGAGACTTCGTAATTCGGTCTGAAATCACCAATCCCTCTCTTCTCTACACCGCTACCTTCGGTGTGTTGGGCGATAACCGCTCGGATACACCTCTGGCGCCCGTCTCTCGACCCAGAAACTCTGGTAGTCAGGAAATTATCAAAGCCCAAGCCGAGGCCCAGCAGCAGGAGGGGCGCTCTTTCCTCAGTATAATTACCCTCGGAATCCTCAATTAATCCGGCTATCTGCGCTACAAAGTGCGGATAAGTTCAAATTTTTGTATTTTCGCTGTCAACCGATTCCTGATTGCTGCGTTTAGCATTAGTGAACAGAGGTGTTTGAGATTTGAGTAGCCGATATACTGCCTGGGCTGTACCGAAAACCGCGGCCTGTGGCCGCAGTCAACTTTTACCTGTTTCGGGAGCTCAACTCTGGATAAGCTTAAATCGCTGGACAAATTCCTGGCTGGAGTTCAGGCTCGTGCCTATCGAATGGCCCAGATAGCCACGAGTAACTCCGAAGAAGCGCTGGATCTGGTTCAAGATGCCATGTTCAAGCTGGTGGAAAAGTACAGTGATCGCCAGGAAAACGAGTGGGCACCGTTGTTTTATCGGATCCTGCAAAGCCGAATCAACGACTGGCATCGACGCAATAGTGTGAGAAACCGCTTTCGAAGTTGGCTAAGCCCTAGAGTGGAGGACGGTGAAGATCCCATACAAACAGCGCCAGATCCGCACAGCCGGTCACCGGAGGAAGAAACCTAGATTGACCACAGTATGGAAAGTTTACAGCTGGCACTAAGCAATTTGCCACAACGGCAGCAGCAGGCGTTCCTGTTGCGAGCGTGGCAAGGGCTGGATGTGAAACAAACTGCGGTTGCAATGTCGTGTGCAGAGGGCAGCGTCAAAACACATTATTCGAGAGCTTTGCATAAATTAAGAGAACAATTGGGCGAGCACTGGCAATGAAACCGATGGATGAGACAGAATTAGTACAGAAAACCAAAGAGTTGCTGGACGGTAACTTACTGGAAATAGATGGTGCAACTACATCGCGGCTCGATGCGGCGCGCTATGCTGCTCTGGACCAGCTGGATCCTGGCTATAGCACAGCGCATGCAGATCCCTTAATTCAAAAAGCTCGTCAGATTCTGAACGACAGCGCTGTCGATATGGATAAGGAAACTGCAGCGAGGCTCGATCAAATCCGCGCCAGAGCAATCAGTTCGAAGAGTGAGACTAGCGCTGGAAATTTGCGCCGTTTCATTGCCACTTTTGTTCCGCAGAATAGTTTTTCCATGTCAGCCAGCATGTTTGCCACCGCCTGTGTTCTGGTAGCAGCGGTTTCACTATTCTATGTTAATCCGAATTCCACCAGCACCTTGTCGCTGGATGAAGAAATCAGCCTGATTGCTTCGGCAGATGATCTTGAACTCTATGAAAACTTGGATTTTTATTTATGGCTGGCTGAGAATGGGTTACCGAATTAGGGATAATGACAGTGAACCTGATCGGGTGTAGGGCAATATCGACATTTGAGTCAATTCTGATTATNGCTTTTTGGAGCACATCGATTCACGCGACAGACAATGACGCTGATAACAGCGAGACTTTTGAATTACCCGACCTTGAATTGATTGAGTTTCTGGGCCAGTGGGAAACGGACGATGGAGAATGGATAGATCCTAATAGTTTAGCTGGCAATGAGTTCGCCGGCTTGTTAAATGCATCCACTAATGACAGTGATGGCGGTAATGAAGACACCGACGATACAGCTACTAGTACACCACAAGGTGACAGCGATGACTAAGCGCGCGAGCTATTTCAGTTTGGGGTTGGGCCTGGTGCTTAGCTGGAATGTGGCATTGGCACAGGACAAGATAAGCTGGGGAGAACTATCTATTGCCGAGCAACAGGTACTTCAGCAAGTGGAATCCCAATGGGATAATTTGTCAGTCGAGCGTCAGCAAAGGCTGCGACGTGGTGCCCTGCGCTGGCAGCAAATGCCTCAACAGGAACGGTCGGCTGCGCAAACTCAGCAAAGGCGATTTGAAAATCTATCGAACCAACAACGGCAGCTTATCAATCAGCGGTTTCAACAATTCAACAGTTTAAATGGTGAGGAGCAGCGCCGCCTCAGAAATATTCAACGGCAAATCAGCAATTTACCGGAAGAGCAAAGAAGGGCGTTACAGGAACAATTTCGGCGCCAGACCGAAGCCAGAAGGAGGAATCAGGCCGAACAACGATCTGAACGCACTACGCAGCGGGCAAATCCTGATATTCGCCGCCCCAATCAGCAGAGCTCAGCACCGGGAAATCAGAACACCCAGCGCCGTGATACCAATCGCGTGAGGCCACCCGCGGTGCGACCCAACAATACGCCCCGCGCGCAACGTGCAAACCCTTCTGTCACCCTGCCACAGCGACCCAGAGTACGGATACCCAGGCCTGCGCCGCCGCGCTAAACTGGCGATTTACTCACCCAGTGGCCAGGCACTGGTGACTGGATAGCGCCGATCTCTACCAAAACCGCGTTGAGTGAGTCGCACCCCGATGGGACTCTGCCGTCTTTTGTATTCATTAAGATCGACTAAACGAAGTACTTTTTTAACAGTACCTGCATCGAAGCCCCGGGCAATTATTGCGTCGGCACTGAAATCCTGCTCGACGTAGAATTCAAGAATTTGATCGAGCTGATCATAGGCTGGCAAGCTATCCTGATCGATTTGAGCGGGCGCCAATTCGGCAGAGGGTGGCCTGTCGATGACCTGCTGTGGGATAACTTCCTGTGCCTCAAGGCCATAGCGCTGATTTCGGTATACCGCCAATCGATACACCAGGGTTTTAGCCACATCTTTCAGCACATCAAAACCACCGGCCATATCGCCATACAAGGTTGAGTATCCAACAGCGATTTCACTCTTGTTGCCGGTAGTAAGCACCAGTAGGCCCTTTTTATTTGAGATAGCCATCAACAAAACCCCACGACACCTGGCCTGAATATTTTGCTCACTCACATCGACAGCAGTGCCCGTAAATTCGCCGCTCAATGCGTCCATGAAGGCAGCATAAAGCGTTGCGATCGAGATGATCTGATAATCAACACCCAACGCCGCAGACTGTTGACCAGCCGCATCCAGACTCAATTCAGAAGTATATTCAAACGGCATCATCACAGCCTGTACGCGCTCTTTGCCCAGCGCATCAACCGCGATAGCCAACGTCAGTGCCGAATCAATTCCCCCCGATAATCCCAACACCACACCTTTGAATCCATTTTTGTTCACATAGTCTCTGACGCCGAGCACCAGCGCCTTATATATATCTGCTTCTAAATCATCGCTTTCCGCCACGGATTGCCTGGTGATATTACAGTTATCATTAGCTGATTCAGGTAACTCAACTTTTACCGGATAGAGCCCTTCAACAAACGAAGGTGCAAGCATTTGACAGTTTCCAGTTGCATCAGTGGCCATCGATCCGCCATCGAATACCAATTCATCCTGACCACCAACAAGATTGACATAAATAATTGGCAGCCCGGCCGCTGTGCTACGCTGTCTCAGCATTTCCCTGCGCTCAAGCAGTTTATTCATATGATAAGGCGACGCATTCAGGTTGATGAGTAATTGAGCACCCAGCTCATGCGCCTGTAGCGCGGGTCCGTCCTCCCACAGATCCTCACAAATCGTTAGTGCTATCCGGACTCCTGCAAGTTCTGCAACAAAGGCACGATCACCGGCAACAAAATAGCGACGCTCATCGAACACCTGATAATTAGGCAGGCACTGCTTGCGATATATGCCCAGACACTTGCTGCCCTCGATTACTACAGCCGCATTGAAAAGACGCTCCTCTTCCTTACAGGGAAAACCCAGTACGATAACAATACCGAGATCAGCAGCCTTTATTCTTTGCAGTGCCTTTTCTACTCTTACTCCCAGACTGGGGCGCAACAACAGGTCTTCCGGTGGATAACCGGTCAGTGTCAACTCCGGAAATACAATGATGTGCGCACCGTAATCTTGCATGGCTCGATTGGCATTTTGCAGCACGATATCGGTATTGCCATCGATATCGCCGACCATTAGATTGACCTGCGCCATTACCACTGTGATTGGTCCTGCCATATATTCCTCTTTGCCTGTCTGTATCCTTATTTACAAGATCAGTTTGCCGGGATATCTGGTTACACGTTAAAGCCTAGAATCCCTCAGCCCCAGGTCATTCTACGGATCAGGGGAGATGGGGTATAATCCAACGTCGATATTTTAATAAATCCTGTATAAGCTGCCGTATTGTCCGATAATGCCAATGTATTGGCAAAAATGCTTTTCATTTACATTAACCTGTATTCACTATGGCCACACAGACACCACCATACCCCGGTCAGATAGCCAATGTTTGGGTCGTATACAATATCTACCGAATTGTATTACCGCTGGTACTTGCCGTTACATTTATCAGCAACCCGGATTCAACCCCGCTTGGCAGCTTCAACGATACGCTGTTCATTCGAGTCAGCATTGCCTACGTAATCTTTGCATTAGCCATCGCCTTTCTTGCGCCCATAGCCAGAAACCTCTTCGAGAATGCACAAATCCTCACAGCTACCATGATTGTGGACATTATTGCAATCACTCTGATCCTTTTCAGCAGCGGTGGGGTGGTAAGCGGTCTGGGGCTGCTGCTGATCGTAACCATAGCCTCCGGCAGCATTTTGATCAGGGGCCGGATTAGCACTTTCCTGGCGGCAGTAGCAGCACTCTCTATCATCTATTGTGAGATTTACCTGTCGTTGGTAATAGAGGACCCGCTTAATTTATTCTTAGTACAAGCTGGTATTCTTGGCACCTTTTTGTTCGCTACCGCACTGATCATCCAGGCTCTAACAGATCGCATCTATAAATCTGCTGCAATTGCGGACAAACAGGCAGGCGATATTCTCAAGCTGGAGAAATTAAACAATGAGATTATCCAGAGAATGCGGACTGGCGTGGTTGTAGTGAATTCTGAGCAGCGCATAATGAGTATGAACAGTGCTGCCAGCCTGATGTTGGCTTCCAGTCAGGAACAGGAAACAAGTAAAGGCTATTCCCAGGATCGACTCCCCACGGCAATGAACAGTCAACTTGAGAAATGGAAAAGCAATACTGCGCGCCATCTCCGGCCCATACAAATGCCAAATTCAAGCAAACAAATTCAACTTGGTTTTGCTTTTCTTAATCCAGAGTCAAAAGCGGATGTACTGGTTTTTCTGGAGGACAATCGGCAAATAGTGCAGCGAGTCCAGCAAATATATTCCTACATCCTATACCTGTACCAGGTGCTGCAC
>PBTO01000085.1 GCA_002726595.1 Gammaproteobacteria bacterium
CCTCGCTTGGTGGCTCGAGGAGGGGCGCGAAGAGGTCCGGTTCGTGGCCCAGTTGGACCGAGCGGCGGAGCTGTGGGACCAGCTCCGGGGGCCGGAGCGGGAGGCGGATTGTCAAACTGATAGTTGGGTGTTGAGGCGGCTATCGCCCACTCTTCATCATCCATTTCGGCACCGATACCATCAAACAGCGGCGTCGTTAAATAGCGTTCACCAGTGTCCGGTAACATGCAAAGTATCGTGGAGCCGGGGCTGGCTGTCTCTGCGACTTTTAATGCACCGGTAAACGTTGCGCCACCGGTGATGCCGGTAAATATACCTTCCTGCTGTGCCAGATTGCGCGAATTTTCAATGGCATCAGCGCCAGAAATCGCAAGCAGTGTGTCAATATGTTCCCGGTCGGTAACATCATCCACTAATTTTGGAATGAAGTCGGGCGTCCAGCCCTGCATGGGGTGGGGTTGAAAACTGGGGTGGCTGGCGACATCCCCTTCACTCCCGGCCTCAGGCTGGGGGATGCCACTGCCTAATAGCTGGGCATTGTCAGGTTCGCAAACTATGATTCTGGTCTCCGGCCGTTCGGCCTTGAGTACACGCCCCACGCCGTTTAGAGTTCCACCTGTACCAATTCCAGTTACCCAGTAGTCAAGGGCTTCGCCCTTAAAATCACGCAGGATCTCCTGTGCGGTTGTGCGCTCGTGCATCTCTGCGTTGGCTTCGTTTTCGAATTGACGGGTCAGGAACCAGCCGTGAGTCTCTGCCAGCTCCCTGGCTTTGGCTAACATGCCGGTGCCTTTCAGTGCGGCCGGAGTTAAAACGACTTTGGCACCGAGAAAACGCATCAATCTTCGCCGCTCCACACTGAAGCTCTCTGCCATTGCAATCACCAGTGGATAGCCTTTCTGAGCGCAAACCATAGCGAGGCCGATGCCGGTATTACCGCTGGTAGCTTCCACGACGGTTTGGCCGGGTTTTAACAGTCCCCTTTTTTCCCCATCTTCTATAACCCCCAACGCCAATCGGTCTTTTACCGAGCCGGCCGGATTGAATGCCTCCAGTTTTGCATACAGATTAATTCCCTCAGGTGCCAGGCGGTTTATCTTAACGACAGGCGTGTTTCCAACCGTTCCAAGAATGTCATCAAATTTGTTTTTCACCAGTTCAATCCTTTTTGTTGATATGTGCCAAAGGGTGGTATTGTAGCCTTTAGGAGACGTAGCCTGTATTCCTCTACTTTTGCTGCCAACTTCCGCCCGAATTCTGAATAAAATGTCCAGCCTGGGTCGCTGCTACTGCCCGCTCATAGGCTAATCCGGCTACCTGTTCAACGCTAATACCATTTTGCTGCGCGATCTGCTGATAGCGCTCTCGGCGCTGGTTGTTTACATCCTGTATCAGGGCGCGCACATCGGCCGGCGCACTGGCGACTACCAGGCCAATGTAACCATCAGTTTGTTCACCAATGAGGCCCTGGTCTTTAGCTTCCTGCAGCGTGACCGCCAGTGCAGTAGGGGCTAAGGCGAAAAGCAAGAGTAGGGTGGCGAGTGCCTGGGTTAATTTATTCATAAGAGTCTCCTGCTAAAACAAACCGCTGTCAGCGGTAAAAATACCATCCAGCTCTTCTTCTACCTTGATTTGTATTTCATGTTCGATGCGCACGTTCAAATTAATCGTAATCGGTTCACTGGGCATCGCAACCTGTACTGTTGGTGTGCAACTGGCAAGATACAGCGCCAGCAAACCAAGAGCCTGCCGGGTTTTCGTAGCGCTAACTGCGCGTGAAATTTTCATTATCTAAGGCACCTCTGATTAATTCCATATGGTCTCTGCGTGATCTGAAGCGTACAGTTGCAAGGCGCGCTTCGCCGGCAAAGCTTCCGCTCCCGGCTCACACTCCTCACCTACATCCATGTAGGCGATGGCCGTAGCCCTTGGCAAGAAGTGCAACACCGCAACTGTGCGCTTCAGGACACGCCCTTCGGGGCCTACAGGCTGTTCCGCACTCCGCGTTGCCAGTTTTCGACAGGCGGACGCATGCCTTCAAAATGGCGCCTTGATTGCGAAACAGCCTGTAGGCCAGAGGCCGTATGCAATTAATCAGAGGTGCCTTTATATTCACAAGATTTTTCACCTGATTGCTATACATGAATTGTTCCTTTTTTTGTGCCGCGCAGCAAGGAAATCCGACCGCAATGTCAGCCACCATGGTTTCGGCCGTTTTGGCGATTTTGTCCGTTGCGAGAGCAGAGCCCTGCAGAAAACTTCGTTTGTTGAACTTTGAGTTGACTGTCGTCTGGCTCTCCCCGGAGTCAAACTATTACCGGGCTGAGAGGGAAACTACCACCGAATTATCAGGAGAACCAGAGTCTAATTGCAATACTTTGTGGTAGGGCATGAGCTCGATTTCTGGAATTCCGGGGGAAGCTATCCAATTACAGGAATTGGCTGGGGTTTCTGTCAGGTAGTTGACTCTGGATGGGCATAAAAAAACCCCCGCTTAGCGGGGGTTTTAAAAGGGCATATGAGGATCGCTTCGTGTCTCAACTTAGCGTCTCAGTGTATAAGACCAGTAGCAGTAAAATAAATTTCACCACAGGTTGAAGTGTTTTTCATACCAAATCACTCGCATCAGGCATCTGTCTCCGAATGAGTGAGTAAATCAGTGAAATAGCTTGGAACAAGCTCTGAGGCCAGACCGTAAATGCGTTCATCGAAGGATGAGCCGGTTTCTTCCAGATTCAGTTCTACAGTATGCTCCTTGCGAACCTTTGCCGTCTGGTAGAAGCCAGAAGCCGGGTAGACATTGCCTGAAGTCCCAATTGAAATAAACAAGTCACAGGCCTCTAACGCGTGATTAATTTCATTCATATGAAAGGGCATCTCCCCAAACCAGACTATATGGGGCCGCAAATTTCCTTCGGAGCGACAGCAGCGGCAGGGCGTATCGAAACTGATATCTTCCCGAATATCAAAAACCAGCTTTGAATTCTGGCAACGCATTTTCAGTAATTCGCCATGCAGATGGAGAATATTCTGGCTGCCCGCTCTTTCGTGTAAATTGTCAATGTTTTGCGTAATCAGTAAAAATGATCCACCAAAATCATGTTCAAATTTAGCCAGAGCGGTATGCCCTAGGTTGGGTTTTACTTCTGCACTGAGTAGCTGGCGGCGCCGTTGATTATAAAATTCATGTACCAGTTGAGGATTTCTCTCGAATCCTTCTGGTGTGGCGACTTCATCTACAGGATGGTTTTCCCACAGTCCATCAGCAGCGCGAAAAGTCTTGATGCCAGACTCGGCGGAGATGCCGGCACCGGTTAGAACTACCACAGACCTGAGTGTGTTGATCATAGCGTGATCATATCACGGGTTTGTCGAATAGTGAGTTTACCGGCGAGGCGTTATAATGTGCAGGTTCAGTAAAGTGATTGGCGATAAGCGAACAGCAGGAGCCGCATCAAATATGTTTAAAACCAAATCTCATCACGATGATGTGCTGAGCTATATAACAGAAAACCTGTAGCTAAAGCACGAGACGCAGCCGATGCAGCTCAATTTCAGGCAGTATTCTACTCAGGGTGCACCACTGGTAATTCTGCATGGTCTATTTGGCAGCCTTGGCAATTGGGGGCAACATAGTAAGGAACTGGCGGAGAAGTTTGCTGTGTACGGGCTGGATCTGAGAAATCATGGGGCTTCGCCGCACAGCGATAAGATGAGCTATCCATTAATGGCTGAAGATGTTCTGGCATTTATGGATAAGAACAATATCGATAGCTGTCATTTGATCGGCCATTCCATGGGCGGCAAAGTAGCGATGCAACTGGCTTTGGATCATCCTGGCAGAATTAATCGGTTGATTATCGTGGATATAGCGCCGGTCAGCTATCCAGCATCCGCAGGCGGACACGACGAGATATTTGCTGCGATGGAGGCTATTGATTTAGGAAATTTGCAATCCAGAGTTGAGGCTGATGAAATAATGAAGCCCTATGTTGATGAACCAGACATCCGGCGATTTTTGTTGACTAATCTGCACAGGAGCAGTGAGGGCGAATTTTTCTGGCGTTTGAATCTTGTGGCGATAAAAGCCCATTACGACAAATTACGAGAAGGCATTACAAGCAAGCGCCCATTTGAGAGGGCTGTATTATTTGTAAAAGGGGCCATGTCGAATTATATACGGAAAGAGGATGAGCAAGCCATACTCAGTCTGTTTCCTCTTGCCAGCGTGAAAATAGTCATGAATGCCGGGCATTGGCTGCATGCAGAAAAACCACGAGCATTCCAGTCAATTGCAATGAACTTTCTAATCGAAGCTGAGGAATAGTGCGGTGACCGTATTAAGTATAAACGTAAACAAAATAGCGCTGCTGCGAAATTCAAGAGGGAGAGATTTTCCCAATGTGGTGAATTTTGTTGAGCAGGCATTACAGCTTGGGGTCAAGGGTATTACCGTGCATCCGCGACCCGATGAGCGGCATATTACCCGGCAGGATGTTTTCGACATCAGCGATCATCTGACTGCTTATTCTGATGTGGAGTTCAATATTGAAGGCTATCCGTCAGAACAGTTTCTCGATCTGGTTTGTTCAGTAAAACCAGCGCAGGCTACGCTGGTACCCGATGCGCCTGGCCAGTTGACCTCTGATCACGGTTGGGATGTTGCAGCAAACGAAGACCTGTTATCGGATGTGCTTGAACGGCTGCGGGACTCAAGTATTCGCAGCAGCTTGTTCATCGATCCCTCAGTTGCCGCTATCGAGCAGGTACCAGCGGTTAAGGCCGACAGGGTCGAGCTTTACACGGAAGAATACGCCGCGAGTTTTGGCACCAGCCAAGAAGGGGAAGTATTTAACCGGTATTTTATGGCCGCAACTCGGGCTACCGAACTGGGCATCGGGCTGAATGCAGGTCACGATCTCGATTTGGTCAACTTACCTCGGTTTCTCAAGATACCCAATATTCTGGAAGTATCCATTGGCCACGCACTTGTGGTGGAGTCGTTGCAATACGGAATGTCCTGTGTGATCGAAAAATACCTGGCCATAACCAGAGTCTGAGGTATCACAAAAACATATCGAGTTAAATTAAAAGATTAGACTAGCATTTGTGTGTGATACACCCATTTTATTGATGGTGCCATACGTGTAGGACGCAAGCTTGGAATAAGGGATTGTTTTTTTTGCTCCTATGGGCCGTTATGTACATGGACGTACGGTATGCAGGTTTTGCAGGAGCAAAAACCTGGGTGGTAAAGGTGCCGGAGGGATTAAAAATTAATCCCTCCGGCACCTTTACCTTTAGGAAGACGCAATCAGCAGGAATAATTCTCAGCATCAACAGTCGCTTACCACGGCGACTGCTGCCTCTATTTCCACTTAAATTTTCTCTTAGCAAAGGCTTTTTTCAATTCCCGTGCCGTAAACTGCGCACGATGTAGTATGCTGCTCATCTTTTTACAGAGTTGGTAGCTGAATTACTTCATGATTAATCGAGTACACGGTACAGAGGACAGTCTCTATTTTGGCTACTGGATTATTGTGGCCGGATTTATCACCCAGTTTGTCGCTGTAGGCATGACAAACTATGTGGTGGGCTCGTTCATGATACCCATGACTGAAGAATTCGGCTAGACCCGGGCTGAGTTCTCTGCCTCCCGGTCAATCGGCCAGATTGTCATTGCATGCACCGGGTTCGTGATCGGTTCCTATATTGATCGGTTTGGCGGCAGACCATTTATTGTTGTGGGCGGAATCGTTCTGTCCGTTTCCCTCTACAGCTTGAGTGGCATCAGCACACTTTCTCAATGGCTGGTGTTAAATGGTTTAATACTCACCATCGGTGCCGCCATGATCGGAAATCTAGTTGTCAATGTGACGTTGGGGAAATGGTTTGTGGAGCGCCGCGGCAGGTCGGTGGCACTGGCGGGCATGGGCATTTCACTGGGAGGGATTTTGTTGCCACCCATAACCACCTGGATAGTGGATGCGTTTGGCTGGCGGACTTCCTGGCAATTGTTGGGATTTGGTGCCGCCCTTCTCACGTTGCCTATGGCTTTGATAGTCCGGCGCAGTCCAGAAGACTACAATCTGTTTCCGGATGGGAAAACCCGGCAACAGGTGGCAGAGGGGCAGGCCGCTGCAGCTAAAGCTGATTACGACAAGTCGATGACGCGCTCGCAAGCGATGCGCACTTCCAGTTTCTATTTTCTGGTACTGGCGTTTGGCCTGTTTCAAATTTCCATTACCACGATGCTGCTCCAAACTATTCCGCTAATGACCGATGCCGGCTATTCCCGCCTGGTTGCCTCATCGATGATTTCCATCGCTTCCGTCCCGGCTTTTTTTAGTAAGCCGCTATGGGGAATATTGATCGATCGTCACAGTGCGAAAAAACTTGCCGCCATAGGTGCGACCATAACCGGCTTGTCGGTAATGCTGATAGTATTCAGCGTTGCAGCACACATCGATTTACTGGTCTATGGAGGGTTTTTATTCATGGGCCTTGGCTGGGGAGGTCTGCTGCCCCTGCAGGAAGTGATCTGGGCATCTTTCTTTGGTCGTCGCTATCTGGGTTCGGTGCGCAGTACGGCCATGCCATTTACCTTTGGCATGTCAGCGCTGGGTCCGGTATTGGTGGCGTATTACTACGATCTGGTCGGTAATTATGACCTGGCATTGCTTGCTATCGCTGTCTGTAACCTGGCATCTGCAATCATGTTGTATCGAATCAGGCATTCTGATGCTGCCGCTTTACTTGACCCTTCAGTTAGTGATGCTACAGGGTAAGCACCACAATATATAGTATGTTATAGATTATTAAAACCCTATAGCACTTTTTTGCTAAATTAAACTACTAGACCAAAACTGTGATGTAGAGCACATGCTCCTAATATTCGACGTAGTAGAAATTCTCTAAATATGATACTTATTGGTTATGACGCAACTACAATGCAAAATTTCAGACGTTGTTTTGAGAAAACCCCGGGGCTTGTCCTCGCGCCTGTTTTTTTGTGTTTATAGTGGGCCAAACGCCATCGCGTTTGCGCGACTCAGTTCCAGAACATCAGCACCGGCAAAGCACGCTCGGTCTGAACAGGACGTGCCAGGTGTCAGTTATTGTCTGAAAAATATTGAAGTGTCACAAAACTACCGTAACAAAGGCATCGGTTCAGCGCTGCTGGATGAAATAATTCATTTCTGCAAAGACGAACGGGTCTCTTCAATTTACGGTGAAGCAAAGGGCAATATTTCAGTACTGCGCAGATGGTATGAGCAAAAAGGTTTCGAGCTAGACAACACAAATAATATTCAACTATCTCTGCCGTAGAACAATTCTACTTCAGCATTGGCTGCAATACCGGCCAGACATTTTCCAAAATCATAAATTGAGCTTCAGCTTTGGGGTGCAGGCCATCGTTCTGCATGAGTTCCGGTTGCTGCGGAATTCGGTCTATCAAAAACGGCACCAGGGGTAGATCTTTGTCTTTGGCAATATCAATAAACTGCTCGAAGAATGGCAAGGTGTAGCGCGGGCCGTAGTTGGGGGGAATCTGTATGCCAGCTAATAGTACATCAGCACCGGATTGCTGAATCAGGTCGATCATGGTTAGCAGGTTTTCTCTGATGACGGTCAGCGGTAGTCCTCTAAGACCGTCGTTAGCACCCAGTTCCAGGATCACCAGGGCAGGACTAAAACTGTTGAGCATCGCCGGTAGTCTGGCTAATCCGCCAACCGTTGTTTCGCCACTGACACTGCCGTTAACCACCTCAAAAGAGAAAGATTCCTGCTCCAGCTTCTGTGTCAGCAGATTCACCCAGCCGTCCTCTTCCGCAATGCCGTAGGCAGCACTGAGACTATCACCGTAAACCAGCAATACCGGCTCAGATTCTGCCGCCCAGCCGGAACCGATTGGCAAGAGCAATATTACAAAAATTAATTTTATGATGAGTGATTTCATCTGCTTTTACGTACTTATACCTTATTGAGGGCCGGATAATGCCAAGTGGGACGAAATCTGCCCCAAGCCTGATTTTATAGAGCAAAATGCGATATGCAAAGAACTGCTGCGGTAAAATGCCTAACCCCGGGGCTTAATTGGACTATAATGCACGCAGTTTCTATCTGAAGTGAGCCTGATACATGATTCGTACGGAGAACCTGGTAAAGAGTGTAGACACCAGTGAAGGACTCTTGACCATACTGGAAGATGTCAGCCTGGAGATTGCGACCGCCGAATCAGTGGCTATTGTGGGGGCATCCGGTTCCGGCAAATCCACTCTATTAGGGCTTATGGCTGGCCTGGATGGTTCAACATCGGGTGATGTCATATTGGATGGTCATCGTCTATCGCAGATGGATGAGGAACAGCGTGCCGTGTTACGCGGTGAGATGGTTGGTTTCGTTTTCCAGTCCTTTCAATTACTGCCCAGTCTCACGGCCCTGGAAAATGTTATGTTGCCCATCGAACTGAAGGGCGATCCCGAGGCTAATTTGAAGGCGAAACAGCTACTGGAGAGAGTCGGGCTTGAAGAGCGCTGGCACCATTATCCTAATCAACTCTCTGGTGGCGAGCAGCAACGTGTGGCTATCGCCCGGGCGTTTGCAACCCAGGCCAGGATATTATTTGCCGATGAGCCCACCGGAAATCTGGATACGGCCACGGGGAAAAAAGTCGTTGACCTGCTATTCGACTTAAACAGAGAGTTCGCTACAACCCTGGTGCTGGTTACCCATGATGAGCGACTGGCCCAAAGGTGCAATCGCAGTATACGATTGGTTGCCGGTAAGAAAGTCAGCGATGCGAAGAATGAGGAACCCACCGTTGTCTGAGCAACAGGTAGCCACCCTGGAGGACAGCAAAAATCTCGCAACACTGCTGCCACTGTCCCTGCGTCTGCTCTGGCGTGACTGGCAGGGCGGTGAATTGCGCCTGTTATTTTTTGCCCTGGTTATGGCAGTAACCTCGGTGACGGGTATTGCCCTGTTTACCGATCGGCTGGAAAGCGCCCTGCTGCTGGAGTCGGCTAATATGCTGGCGGCAGACCGGGTATTTTTCAGCCGACGCGAGGCACCCGAGGAAGTCATCATCGAAGCCGAATCACGTGGTCTGAATACGGCATCAACGCTCTCCTTCACTTCCATGGCTTTTTCTGATAACAGCAATATGCTGGTTGCCGCCAAGGCGGTGAGCAATGCGTATCCCCTGCGTGGCGAGCTGATCGTCGCCGATGCGCCTTTTATCCGCGGAATCCCCACAGAAGAAGGTCCGGCTGTGGGCGAGGCCTGGCTTGAATCCCGCGCTCTACCCGCATTGGAAATTGCAGTGGGTGATTCGGTTTACCTGGGTGAGGCTGAACTTACTGTTAGCAAGATATTAATCGCTGAACCAGACCGACAGCAGGGAGGCCTGATCGACAATGTGGGCCCCCGCATAATGCTCAACATGGCCGATGTAGCGCAAACCAATGTCGTACAACTGGGCAGTCGGGTTTCTTACCGCTATTTGTTTTCTGGCGACCTGGCAGATCTGGAAGGCTATGAGGCCTGGTTGCGCGAGGAATATCCACGTACCTATCGATTGCGGGATGTGCGCGATGAAAGTGAAGAGATCAGCGATGCACTGAACAAGGCAGAGAGTTTTTTGTTACTGGGTAGTTTATTTGCGGTCTTACTCGCCGGCATCGCCATCGCTTTAACTGCAAAACGCTACAGTGAGCGCCATTATGATTACGTGGCCATATTGAAAACCCTCGGCTGCACGTCCTCCCAGATCTCGGCTATTTATTTTTCGATCCAGTTGGTACTGGCGACCATCGCCATCGTTGTCGGTTGCCTGTTAGGGTGGCTGGTGCACCACTTGATACTTCAGTTCTTAAATTCGATTCTTCAGATTGAATTGCCGCCGGCCAGTTTTGAGCCCTTTGTCATTGGGTCACTAACTGCCGTGGTGTGTTTGCTATCCTTTGCTTTGCCTCCGCTGCTGGCACTGCGGGAAACCCCACCGCTTAGAGTCTTGCGAAAGGATTTGAGTCAGCAGACATTCGGGGCAAACCTGCCTTATATTTTTGGTGTGCTCGGTGCTGTTTTTCTCATTTTCTGGTACAGCCAGGACCTTGTACTCACCTCTGTTCTGGTTTTCTCGGTGGCTGGAATAATAGTATTGCTATCCATAATTTCCTATATCTTGCTTCACTCCGGCAATTCTGTCGGGATGAAAGCCGGCAGTGCCTGGAAGCTGGCTATGACCGCAGCGCGTCGGCGCAGAAAACAAAATGTCTTACAGGTCATGGTATTTTCCGTAACCATCATGTCATTGCTGGTATTGACCCTGCTGCGAACCGATCTGATCTCTGACTGGCAGGCACAGTTGCCAGAAGATACGCCCAACCATTTCATGATGAACATTACTGAATCTCAAATACCAGGCATACAGGCATTCTTTCGGGAGAATGGCGTAGCAGACAATGTGTTTTATCCGCTTATCAGTGCCCGGGTAACTGCCATCAATGGCGTCGCGCCAAATCCCCGCGGTCGTCTCAACGACGATGATGACCAGCGCGGCAATATAACTGAGAGTCAGTCAGAAAGTAATGAGTTGGAAGAAACTGAGATCACAACCGACGGAGACGAGTCCGCACAAGCGGATCAGCAGGGAGCGGCAGACTCATCATCACCGGATAGTCAAAACCGTGGCAGGCGACGAATCGGCAGTCGACAGGTGACCTGGGCCGAGCAATTGCCGGATGATAACCGCGTGACCACTGGCAACTGGTGGGATGAAGACATGCAGCCTGGCTATGTTTCCATAGAGGAGAGCTATGCTGACTGGCTGGATATTCAGGTGGATGACATTCTGGAATTTAAGATCAATCAGCAGACGATTTCGGCAGAGGTGCATAACCTGCGCAGCGTGCGCTGGGATAATATGCAGCCAAATTTTTATATCATCTATTCACCTGGCACGATTAATCATTTAGGCGCAACTTTCCTCTCCACAGCCTTGATGGAGCGGGAGCAAAAAGTTTTGCTCAATGACCTGGTACGGCTTTTTCCAACCATTGTTGTAATAGAAATTGATGCGCTAATCGAACAGGTACAAACTATCATTGCCCAGGTTACTTCGGCTATTGAGTTGATTTCTGCCCTGGTGCTGGTTTGCGGTGCACTGGTACTGCTGTCCTGTGTAAACGCTACCTTGGATGAACGCTTTCATGAGAATGCGATTTTGCGAACTTTGGGGGCTGGGAAACGGCTTATCCTGTCCAGTCTGTTTATTGAATTTTCAACTATCGGTGTGATCGCTGGATTTATTGCGACACTTGGCGCTGAAGGAAGTCTGTATTACTTACAGGAAGAGGTTTTTGAACAGGACTTCTTTTTCCATTATTGGGTGTGGTTGGCCGGGCCGGTATTGGGCATGCTGGTTATTGCTGCGCTTGGCGTTAACTCGACGCGGAAAGTCGTGAACATCAGTCCGCTTAATGTGTTGCGGCGTGTGGTTTAGAAAATAGTCGGAAGAAAGATCAATCCCTCCGAAAAAATGATCAAGTGCAGTTTCGTAGTCGCACTTGGCCAGTGGCAGACATGAATTTGATATTTCTTGCCGTGACACGCCGTGAATACATCCCTGTAGGCTTGGCGCCAGCATCCCTGCTGGCGAAGCTTCCGCTTCCTGCTCACGCCCCTCACCTACATCCTCGTAGGCGACAGTCACAGCAAGAAATATCAAACCCATGTCTCTTAACGATTTGNGCTGGGTTCTGTTCCTTAATATTAACTTAAAAACTACTTAACATACTGCCTGACACTTGCCCTGACCTGTGACAGGTAGCTGCCGCCAAACAAAACCAGATGGTTGAGAAGGTGATACAGATTATAAAGTGGTGCACGTTCGCGCCAATCTCTTGCTATCGATGAGGCTTGTTCGTAGCTGGTGTAGAAGTCTCTGCCGAAGCCGCCGAATAGAAGAGTCATGGCTAATTCGGCTTCTGCCCAACCCCAATAGGCGGCAGGATCGATTAACGCGGGATTGCCCTTATTGTCACAATGAATATTACCGGACCACAGGTCACCATGGATGAGAACAGCGGCTTGTTCTGGAATCCATTGTGATAATTTTGCGGCGAGGGTTTCGATCGAGCGGACATCGGAAGAGTCCAGGTGTCCCAGATTAAAGGCTGTCTGCATTAAATTCAGAATGCGATATTGAGCAAAGAACTTATGTCCATCATCGCTTAGGGTGTTCACTTGAGGGGTGGAACCGCAGTAGTTGTCAGCAATAAATCCGAAGCTGGTCTTTGACTCTCGATGCAACTTCGCTAATCCGGTCCCCAGCACATGCCAATAATTGGGAGCCGGAGTGCCTTGTCCAAGGTCTTCGAGTAAGAGAAAGTCAGTTGCGCAGTGGATAACTTGGGGTACCCGCAATGCACCGGCCTGACCGAGAGCTTCCAAACCCGTTTTTTCGGCAGTGAAAAAGTCAGCAGGGGGGCTGTCCTGTTGCTTTAGAAAAACACTCGAGCCATCTTCCAGGTGAATTCGCGTGGTGTTGTTAATGCAGCCGCCCCCCACAGGCTCCAGCCGGTTTATTGCACCGAATCCATTTGACTGCAGCCAATTGCCAATTTGCTCTGTCATAGGCACAAGTCTATGCTATCTGATAAACGGAGGCAGACTTTTTTGTATGGCGACAAGAATCTAGTCATATTTAACACTTAACTTAAATAGAGTCGTAGCGAGGGCGTCAGGGCGCTGGCTTGGACACTATTTATGGATGGGTGCCTATTTTGAGGTATAATCGGCGCCTGCGGTCTGGTTAAACCAGGGATCGATAGACGAATTCGAGGAGCCGACATGAACACGAGTTCAATTCGACGCATTAAGAATGTCACGGCGGCATTAATCGCATTGACAGGACTATTGCTTGCCAATATGGCAACAGCTCAGATGCTGTCTGAAGTCACGGATAAATCCTGTGTCTACGGAAATTGTGTGGACGGACGAGGCACGATGGAACTGGTTACGCCCTATGGCAATGGTGAGTATGTTGGTAATTTTCGCGATGGGGAATTTGATGGCACCGGTCGACTGGAAATTCCATTATCCTTTGTCGCCAAGGCGGTCTACTCAGGCAATTGGAGCAGAGGAATTCGCAGCGGGCGCGGAAAGTTCTGGAATGGTAAAGGCAATTTATATATTGGGGAGTGGCTGGGCAACAAGCGACACGGACGAGGGTCCTATTTCTTTAACCTTGCCGAATGGAAAGAGAACGAGCATACAGAATTCTGGCTGATTGAAAATACAGAAAATTACTCGGGTGAGTTCATTAATGATTTATACCAGGGAGAGGGAACCTATCGCTGGGCAAACGGCAGCAAATTTATTGGTGGTTTCTTTGCTAATGAAAAACATGGGCGTGGTATTTATTATTACGAGACCGGGACGCAGCGGAAACAACTCTGGAATTATGGCGACTTTATCGAATAGCGTGTACGCCAGCGTGCCGGGTGCAGTAGATGGAGTTTGAATCCCTGCGGCGCGAATATCTGCAAGGAGGTCTCAAGCGAGAAGACCTTGCTGATGACCCTCACGAGCAGTTTTCCCTCTGGATGCAGCAGGCCCTGGAAATGGGAATCGGCGATCCCACCGCAATGACTGCTGCCACGGTTTCGAAGACCGGCCAACCCAGTCAGCGCATCGTCCTGCTAAAGCACTTCAGTGAGGACGGATTGGTGTTTTATACCAACTACAATAGCAGGAAGGCCCGGGACCTGATTGCCAACCCCCATATAAGCCTGCATTTTCCCTGGCACGCCATTGACCGGCAGATAAAGATTGGCGGTACGGCAGAAAAGGTTTCTGTCGCCGAATCACTCAAATATATTATTACCCGACCCAAAGAAAGTCAGCTTGCTGCGCTGGCCTCGCGTCAGAGTGAGGTACTTTCTTCGCGGGCATTGCTGCTTAACCAATATGAGTCATTGAAACAGAAGTTTGCTAAGAGTGAGATCCCGTTGCCGGATTTCTGGGGTGGCTACCGCGTAAAGATGCGGGAAATTGAATTCTGGCAGGGTGGGAAGAACCGGCTGCACGACAGGTTCAGATATTCACTTAACGAAACAGATGAGTGGGTGATTGAACGACTGGCCCCGTAATCTTTCACAGGTTCACGGAGTTCCGTAAGCGGGCTGCCTGGAAAGTTTCGCGCACCTTGAGTACCACTTTCAGCAGTTGCCATAAAAAAGCCCGCAGAACCAAGTGGCTCTGCGGGCTTTTCATTTTATCCCAAAAGACTTCTACTAGTGCGGTGCAGCAAGTCCTTCGTGTGCGCCAGGCAATGCCATAGCGGTAAGTGACGCGCCGGTTTGCAATATAATATATTGATAACCGTCATGAACCCATGAGCTCATGCCGTAGCGGCTTCTTGCCGGTGCTTCAAATGAACCCACTTGCTCACCGGTAGCCTTATCAAGGGCATAGATCATGTCAGTTCCGTCACTGGCCTGGTTGCCATAAATGATCAGATTCTTGGTGACCATCATGGGGCCGGCTGAACCTGAGCCGGTATTGCCGATGTCTACACCATCCAGCTCAGGAAGATCCAGAATGCGCTGAGGTGTATAACCAGCCGGGGTCATCCACAGATGATCTCCGGTGTTCATGTCGATAGCAGTAATACGGCTATAGGGCGGCTTCCACAGGGGAATACCCAGCGGATGCCTGGCTCGTGAACCGCCGTTTCCGGCGGCATAGCGTGACAGAGTCACACCGGTTGGTGCCTCATAATAGGTATCGGCTTCTTCACCGGTGACCAATGTTCGCGAACCACAACCAGAGCTGGAAATTATGTACATAATTCCTGTTTCCGGATCAGCAGAAGGTGGATGGGTAATATTTACCGCACCGCCCGGGCATTGTAATGAACCAAGAAGACCAGCAGGATTGTTTCTTTCAACCGGCGGATTGAAAACACTGCCCAATTGATATCCAACAACTGCTTCAAGCGCCTGGCGGCGAATCTCCGGAGTGAAATCAACCAGGGTCTCTTCACTTATGCCCTGCATATCAAAAGGCAGAGGTTTGGTGGGGTTAGGCTGCGTAGTGGCCAGTTGCTCACCAGGAACATTGGATTGTTCCACAGGCTCTTCTACGATTGGCCAGATTGGCTCACCAGTTGCCCGGTTAAATACGTAGGTTCGACCTTGCTTGGTGGCTTGGGCGACGATAGGTGTTGGCCCACTGTCAGTCTCAACATCCAGTAGAATCGGTGCCGTTGGCGTATCGTAGTTCCAGATATCATGATGCACCATCTGGAAGTGCCAGGCCCTTTCACCGGTACTTGCATTCAATGCAATCAGACTGGTGCCGTAAAGGTTATCACCAGGGTGATGTCCACCATAGTAGTCGATGGTGACGCCATTGGTTGGAATGTAAACCATACCCAGGTCCTGATCTGCCGAGATCGGCGCCCAGGAAGAGATATCGCCGGTGGTTTGCCAGGCATCGTTTTCCCAGGTTTCATGACCGTATTCGCCAGGCTGTGGAATAACGTTGAACTTCCACATAAACTCGCCAGTAGTGGCATCGTAGCCCAGAATATCGCCAGCAACATTCTCAATACGGGACTGATTATAGCCCTGCTCTGCCGAGTTACCCACTACAACAACACCGTTTACTACGATCGGTGGTGACGAGGAAGTGATATAACCGCGCTCTAAAGGAAGGCCTGCATACGGGTCATACGGATGGCCAAGATCTTTCAATAGATCGACCACACCAGTATTAGGAAAACCATCAATGGGGACTGGTTCACCAAAATTTTCCAGTGGCCTGCCGGTTTTTGCATCTAGCGCAGTAAGGAAAAATCCCGGTGAAATGGTGTAGATAACACCACGGCCATTGATCTCAGCATAGCCGACGCCTTTACCGTAATCGGCGCGCATGGAATAGGCCCAGCGGCCAGTATCCGGTTCACGATAGGACCAGATAGTGCCACCGGTTTTCGGGTCGATGGCAACAACATGGCGACGCGCGCCGGCAACGGTATACAGTATGCCGTCGATGTAACTGGGAGTAGATCGGCCACTTATTGCCTCAAAGCTGCCACCATCCCATTCCCAGGCCACTTCCAGATCTGAGAAATTATCCACATCGATCTGGGTCGCGGGAGAAAAACGGGTGTGGGCAAAGTCGTTGCCGAGCGTAGTCCATTCCACGGTTGGTTCATTCTGCGCCAGGGCGCCGAGTGAAAAAAGCAACACGGCTCCGGCTACAGCCAGATGGCTCAGTGACCGAAACATTGAACTGATTATTAGCTTCGTTCTTGTCATTATAAATCCCTCTTGGATGCAATCGTAAGATGGTGAATTTCTGAAAAAACTGTGCTCGTAATGTCAAGCTGACCCAAGAGATTAGCGCAGTCTGAATGCTTTGTCATCTATCACTTTTAGTGTGACACTGTATCTGCATGGGAAGCTTGTAAATAAGGCGTTCTGACCGGCTTAAAACCTCCCAATTGCGTAGCTTTCCGCGATATTTATCCGATAGTGACATTTTGTTACTTGGTCACTTTAAATGTCGTTTTCGAGCGTTGCGACGAGTCTTCAAAGCCTGGAAAAACTGCCGGGATTTCATACCCTGGTTCAGTATGCAGATTAAGGCTTACTTCCAGCTCCTGAGTTTCTTCTGCTCCAGTTGTTGCTTTAAGCGAGCATACTGAGGTAATCCATTCTTAAAATTGGGATAATCCTCACCACGAATGAGCGGTCTGAAGTATTCCCGGGCCGCATCAGTAATATGAAAACCATCGCGGCATATGTAGTTGCGCGGCATCATTTTTTCAATATTCGCCACGTCAGCAAGCCTGGCTTCACCGATTCGCCAGGTATATCTCTTTCCCTTACCCCGAATAATGGCTGGCATTACTGCATTTTTACCCTTTAGCGCGAACTCGACTGCGGCCTTGCCTACGGCGTAGGCCTGTTTTACATCGGTAGCGGAGGCAATATGCCGGGCAGCGCGCTGCAGATAGTCGGCCACCGCCCAGTGGTATTTATAACCCAGCTCGTCCTTGATCAGATTGGCGATCAGGGGAGCGACCCCACCGAGCTGGGCATGACCAAAGGCATCCCGGCCACCGGTATCGACCAGAAAGGAGCCATCAGCATTCTGGGCACCTTCCGATACCACGATGGCGCAATAACCAAATTTTTTCACGCAGCGTTTAACTTTGTTCAGGAACTTTTCTCTATTGAACGGGATTTCCGGGAACAGGATGATATGCGGTGCATCGCCTTCCTGTTCACTGGCCAGGCCTGCAGCACCGGCAATCCAGCCTGCATGTCGCCCCATCACTTCCATCACAAAAACCTTGGTGGAACTCTCACACATGGAAGCCACATCCAGGCCGGCTTCACGAATAGAGACCGCCACGTATTTTGCCACTGAACCAAAACCGGGGCAGTTATCGGTACCCGGCAAGTCATTGTCCACTGTTTTGGGAATTCCAATACAGGTAATAGGAAAACCCTGCTCCAGACTAAACTGTGCGAATTTATTGGCCGTATCCTGGGAATCGCCACCGCCGTTGTAAAGGAAGTAACGGATGTTATGGGCTCGAAAAACCTCCATCAGGCGCTCATATTCGCGCCGATTTTCGGTAACCGATTTCAGCTTGTAACGGCAGGAACCGAATGCACCAGACGGCGTGGAGCGTAATGCGGCAATAGCCCTGGCGGTTTCCTTGCCAGTGTCGATTAGCTCTTCCCTTAATGCGCCGACTATTCCATTACGGCCGGCGTACACCTTGCCAATCCTGTCTTTGTGTTGCCGCGCCGTTTCGATTACGCCGCAGGCGCTGGCATTGATGACGGAAGTCACGCCGCCGGACTGGGCATAAAAGAGATTTGCCTTGCTCATTTGTATCGCTGCGTTGGTATGAGGCTGTTGAAGATGCGCCATATTACAAGCTGGGAGGACCTGCTGCAATTTTAAGATTGGTGGCTTTAGCCCGGCTTTGGTGCAACAATCGGTAGCCTTTTCGACAGGAAATGTGCAATGCGCTTGATAATCGGAATGTCCGGGGCCAGTGGTGTGATCTATGGCATTCGTCTGCTGGAGGTATTGCAAGCGGTCGACGATGTCGAGACTCACCTTGTGATGTCTGATTCGGCCCGGATGAATATCGCCATCGAAACGGATACGACCGCCAGCGATGTCAAGGCGTTGGCCGATCATGTGCACTCAAACAAAGACATTGCTGCAAAGATCGCCAGTGGTTCATTCCAGTCCGATGGCATGATCATCGCACCCTGTTCCATCAAGACCTTATCTGCCGTGGCGAACTCCTATGCCGATTCCCTGATGGTACGCGCAGCCGATGTAATACTGAAAGAAAGAAAGCGACTGGTGCTCGTTCCCCGGGAAACGCCACTGCATACCGGCCACTGCGAATTGCTCTACAAGGCGAGTCAGATCGGCGCCATCATCGCACCACCCATGCCGGCCCATTACATAAAACCCCAATCGATCGATGATCTGGTGGATCACCACGTGGGACGAATCCTGGATCTGTTCGACCTGGATCCTGGATTAGTTCAGCGTTGGCAGGGCATCAATACCTAGTTACCTGCTCGCCACCACACACTAACTCCAAGACTCTCACCATAGGACTGGACGTGATGCCACCAGTACATTGGTAATATCAGGGCGTCGCCTGCTTCAAGATCTACCTGCTGTGCGCGTGATTTGGCGAAGTTTGGAAATTTTTCCAGGTCCGGGTCAATGACGTCTACCTGGCTAAAATGGGTTTGCCTTTCTAGAGTGGTGGGATAAAGCAATAATCGTTGTTCAGGGGCAAAAAATGTGAAGTGTTTTCTACCCCGAAACTGCAGAAAGAGATTATGTTCGCGATCAAAATGGAGTGGTGTCACTCGATTAGTGAATGAAAACCACAATTTTTTCTCGCAGTTACTAAATTGAGGCAGCCACTGATCAATCGGGAGATCTGTAAGTAGCGGACTCAAGCCATTTCTTAAATCTACCTGGGCGAGATAGAGGTTTTGGTTTGAGTCGGATCTTTGTTCAATATAGTCACGCAGCTTTAGTTTCACCAATTTGCGTGGTCTTTCTGGTGTACCCCGTCAGCCCCAGTTGGACATAATCACCTGATTGCATAAGAGACACTTTTGGC
>PBTO01000086.1 GCA_002726595.1 Gammaproteobacteria bacterium
AAGCAGGCTTCGATTTCTGGCAGGGACGCCTCACCTTTTCCAGGCCACCCAGAAACAATGATTCATCTATGCGGATATCCCAGGCTCGGAGGGTGCGTACGACTCTTTCGTGGGCTGGCGCGGCACGGGCGGTGACCAGACAGGTGCGTAGCGGTGAGGCGCCTGCTGGAAAGGCTTTCTGAATCCGTTGCAGCGCTGCCAGAAACGGCTTAAAAGGCCCGCCGCTCATGGGTTCATTGGCGGCTTCGCGCTCATTCTCAGTGAATGCTGCCAATCCCTGCTGTTTATATATTTTCTCCGAATCGTCGGCAAACAGAACTGCGTCCCCGTCGAAGGCTATCTTCAATGTTTCCTGCTGCGCTGCCGCGCTGCTGGAGGGCAGAATCGTTGCCGCCGCCACTCCCAACTCCAGCGCCTGCCGCACATCGGCGCCATCTGTTGATAGAAATAAATGGCCGTTGAAGGCAGAAATATAGCGGTAGGGCGAATCACCACCGCAAAATGCCGCACGGCTTATATTCAGATCATAGTGCTGAATGGAATTAAATACGCGTAAGCCGGTGTCGGCGCTGTTACGAGACAGTAATATCACCTCAACCCTTGATTGATCGAGCAAGTCATTCAATCCCAGTAGCTTTTGCACCAGGGTAAACGCATCTCCTGGCTTAAGTGGCTCATCTTCGTGGGTAATTTGATACTGTTGGTAGGCATCGAGCCCCTGCTCTTCATAAACGCAGTGGCTGGCCTCCAGATTAAACAGCGCTCTCGAGGAAATTGCGATTACCAGTTGCTCATTTTCAGGATTCATATTTTATATAATCGTAATAAAATAAAAGGGTTATGGATATAATCTAATCTAGTATATAGTTATAGGCTGGGAAAGACTATGATGCTACGTCGTCAAGCACAGTGCAAACTACAGGCGAGGTAAAGCAACCAGGCTAACACTACCTTACCGACGCCTGTTTCGCTATGTAAG
Source organism: Gammaproteobacteria bacterium (assembly GCA_002726595.1). GTDB lineage: Bacteria > Pseudomonadota > Gammaproteobacteria > Pseudomonadales > Pseudohongiellaceae > UBA9145. Next base: position 980 of record PBTO01000086.1, read on the forward strand.
CAAGCCGATTTAAGGTAACTCTGCAGAAAGTACGTAAATACCTGTAGAGAAGGAGTAAAACAAGTATTTGCGCTTTCGGATGCAGAAGTTAATTGTGCTGACGATAGTCTTATTGTTTAGCCAATATCGGCAATGCACAGGCAAGGATATGAGCGGATGCTGGATGATCAAGCGGAAAACAAGGTAGGTCTGATTCTCTCAGGTGGTGGTGCCAGAGCGGCTTATCAGGTGGGTGTGCTCCGTGCTATTGCCAATGTCCTCCCAAAAGAGTCTAAAAATCCCTTTCATGTTATCTCTGGCACATCAGCCGGTGCCTTGAATGCTGTCTCGCTTGCCTCCCACGCGCCGCGCTTCAGAACTGCGGTGAGATTGCTCGAATATGTCTGGAAGGGTATCAGTAGCGAACAAATTTATCACCCCAATGCCCGCAATTTCATGGGCAGCATTTCCCGCTTGTTGCTACCCCTTCTCGACAGCAAGAAATCGGACAGTCCTGTTGCCCTGCTCAATAGCGCCCCCCTGCGGGAATTTTTGACACGGGTAATCAGTTTAAAACGTATCCAACGCCATATCGATATGGGATTGCTGGATGCGGTCAGTGTGACCGCATCCAACTATAGCAGCGGTGAGTCGGTGTCCTTCTTCCAGGCAATGAAAGGCCTGGAAGACTGGGAAGGTCCCCACCGAAAGGGCATGAGGGCGCAACTGACTCTGGATCATCTGATGGCATCCTCTGCCATCCCTATCCTATTCCCGGCGGTAAGAATCGGTACACAGTTTTTTGGCGACGGCGCCATCAGGCAACTGGCCCCTACCAGCACGGCATTGCACCTCGGGGCCCGACGTGTGCTGGCGATCGGCGTGAGTGGGAACAAGCGAGCCGTGGCTACAGAAGAAGAAAACCCGATACAACCCTCCCTGTCGCAAATCCTTGGTCACATACTCAATAGCGCTTTTGTCGACACGCTGGATAATGATCTGGAATTTCTCCGGCACATGAACGAAGTATTGCCATATGTTCCGCCTAAAGCTTTGAAATCCCTGAATATTCGCTTAAACGAAGTGGACTTGCTGGAAATCTCTCCCAGTAAGGAACTCAATGTCATGGCATGTGAGTACTACGATGAGCTACCAGAGAACATGCGCCGCTACATCAGGGAAGATAGCTCGGGTACACTGCTCAGCCTGCTATTATTTGAACCAGGATTTTGTAATGCCCTCTGGCGACTCGGATACGGCGATGCCATGGAGCAGGAAAGCAGGATCATTGAATTTTTTCATGCAGAGTAATAGCTACTCAGAATCTGCATTGAGCACGCAACCGGTACCAGCCAGACCACAATAGCCACCCGGGTTTTTTGCCAAATATTGCTGATGGTAATCCTCTGCATAATAAAAGCTATCTAACTCTTTGTTTTCAGTTGTAATTAACTCAAATCCATTAGTGCTAAGAATGGTTTGAAACTGACCTTGACTGGCCAGAGATGCCTCCGTTTGCCGCGTCGATGTTGTGTATATGGCAGATCGGTACTGAGTGCCCCGATCATTCCCCTGCCGCATACCCTGCGTGGGATCATGGGATTCCCAAAAGGCAGTAAGCAATTTTTCATAGCTGATCAGATTCGGATCATAATAGACCAACACAACCTCGGCGTGCCCGGTCTGACCACTACATACCTCTTCGTAGGTGGGATGGGCGGTCACTCCGCCGGCATAACCGACTGCCGTACTGAATACGCCCTCCAGTTGCCAGAACAGCCGCTCAGCACCCCAGAAGCAACCCAGGCCAAATACTGCCTTCGCCAATCCCTCAGGCACCGGCTCGACTATTGGCTTGCCCGAAACAAAGTGCCGTGGGTTAATTTTAAGGGGTTCTGTTCTACCCGGTAATGCGCTAGTTTTGTCAGGTAGTGCGTCGTTGCTATGGCCTGAGCTGAACAACATCTGCTACGGTCTCGCGGTGGGTTTTATCAGCTTGAATTATACCTCTTAATGGGTCATGATGCCGCCCTTTCCTCAGCCTGGTTGCAGGCCGGAAGCTGTTAAGGCACCTCTGATTAATTGCATACGGCCTCTGGCCTACAGGCTGTTTCGCAATCAAGGCGCCAGTTTGAAGGCATGCGTCCGCCTGTTGAAAATTGGCAACGCAGAGTGCGGAACAGCCTGTAGGCCCCGAAGGGCGTGAGCCGGGAGCGGAAGCTTTACCTGCGAAGCGCGTCTTGCACCTGTACGCTTCAGATCACGCAGAGACCATATGCAATTAATCAGAGGTGCCTAAAATGGACAACACATGACNTCTGCATTAATGGGTAACTACGGTCGCCCCGAACTCGAATTTGATCACGGTATTGGCAGTTATCTATTTACCCCCGCTGGCGATCGCTATCTCGACTTTGCCATGGGCATAGCAGTTAACTGCCTCGGACACTGTCACCCGGAGCTGGTGCAGGCACTGGGCAACCAGGCAGGCAAGCTTTGGCATACGTCTAATCTCTATCGCATTCGCCAGAGCGAAATACTCGCCCGTAAACTGGTCGATAGTAGCTTTGCCGACCAGGTGTTTTTCTGTAATTCAGGTGCGGAAGCTGTCGAGTGCGGATTTAAACTTATCCGGCGCTACCACTATGATAAGAATCAGCCGCAGCGCAACCGTATTGTTGCCATGACCGACTCATTTCATGGTCGTACCCTGGCAACGATTAACGCATCGGCAAATCCACTGCATTGCGCTGGCTTCCTCGTTGGTGACTGTGGATTCGATCAGGCGCAATATGGTGATCTGGAATCGCTGCGCAGTGTAATAGGTGATAATACAGCAGGCATCATAATCGAACCGGTGCAGGGCGAAGGCGGAGTACGCATCGTCGAACCGGACTATCTCGCAGCAGTAAGACAGCTATGTAATGAGCTGGACCTAGTACTCATGTTCGATGAAGTGCAATGTGGCATGGCTCGTAGCGGTAGTCTCTATGCCTATGAACAACTGGGTGTGGAACCGGACCTGCTGGCATCGGCCAAAGGCCTCGGCGGCGGTTTTCCAGTTGGAGCTTGCCTGGCTAAGGAGAAGCTAAGCGCGAGTCTGGTTGCTGGAACTCATGGCAGCACATTTGGTGGAAATCCACTGGCAATGGCAGTCGCTAATCAAGTATTCGACCTGCTTACCGCGCCTGCTTTTTTGCAGCATCTTAACGAGCAGGCGGTTTATATCAGAGAATCCCTAAGCCACTTGTGCGAAAAGCATCCCGACCTTATCGAAGGAATAACTGGTATTGGATTGATGATAGGAGTGAAGTGTGTAATAAATAATAATGATCTCATTGCTGCGCTGCAGCAGCATAAACTTCTCGCTGTGAAAGCCGGGTCTAATACAATAAGGTTGCTGCCAGCGCTGAATGTGAGTCGGGACGAAGTAGACTCAGCTTTAGAAATTCTCTCTAATGTATTGTCACAGTGGAACAAATTAATTAACAGCGATAAACAAAGAGGTTGACATGAATAAAACAACAACGCTACGTGCGGGTATTGGGTTCAAACTACTTTTTATAGTAATCATGTTTGCCACCCCATCGAGTGCAAAGTTTTACAACGCGACGCTCAGGGTAGACTCAAGTGCAAGTCCCAACAATTCCTCACTTCGGGAAGCAACTATGACATCGGGCCAATCCAGATTCGCCGCAGCCGAGACGGCTATTGTTCCTTTCGAGATTTCCGTTTCCGATCAGGATATTCTGGATTTAAAACAACGTTTATCCCGCACTCGTCTGCCAGACCAGATCGCCAACACAAGCTGGGAATATGGCATGAATATTCGCTATCTTACAGACCTGCTGGACTACTGGGAAAATGACTATGATTGGCGTGAGCAGGAAACCNTGCTGAATCAATTTGATCAATTCAAAACCAGCATAGAAGGCCTGGATTTACATTTCATTCACCAGCTTTCTGAAAACCCCAATGCCATACCGCTGATGGTGGTCCACGGATGGCCGGGTTCAATTAGTGAATTTACCAAGATCATCGGCCCCCTGACCGACCCGGTTGCATACGGCGGCAATATCGAGGATTCATTTCATATCATAGCCCCATCGCTGCCCGGCTTTGGCTTCTCCGAGAAACCAGTTGATCCCGGTTACAGTCCGGAAAAGATCGCTCATTTATTAGCCGGCCTGATGGAGCGGCTGGGCTACGAAAATTATGCGATCGCCGGTGGTGACTGGGGTGCGATCATTAATCGCCATCTAGCCAACAACTACCCGGATCGGCTANTTGGCCTTCATTCCAACATGATAATTGCTGGCTCACCTGAAGATGATGAACTGCGTAATGGGATAACTGAGGACGAGAGCCAACGCCGAGGTGCACGCGCTGCTTTTATGGCAAACGAGCGTGGCTACCAGAGCATACAAGGTACCAAACCCCAGAGCCTGGGCTATGGTCTGAATGATTCTCCCGCTGGTTTGGCTGCATGGATCGTGGAGAAATTTCACGGCTGGACCGATATGCCCCAGGGCGCAATTGGCAATCTGGATAACCACTTCACCAAAGACGAACTATTAACCAACGTATCAATCTACTGGTTTACTCAAACGATTACTTCTTCCACCCGCATCTATTATGAGAACAGCAAGAATCGGCCAGAGAAAGCCATGGGCTATATTGGGGTACCAACGGGCGCATCTCTATTCCCGGCCGAGATCTTCGTTACTCCACGAAGCTGGGCGGAAGCCTCCTACAATATTATCCATTGGACCGTGATGTCCGAGGGAGGTCACTTCGCAGCATTGGAACAGCCAGAGCTTTATTTGCAGGATCTGCGAGAATTTTTTCAACTAGTGCGTTAGAGCACTTTTTCGTAGAGATGTTGTGAGAAAAGAACTATAAGGGTAAGAAACACAGATAGAAAATATTAACCACTTAATCAATCCAACAGAGGATAACCATGACTAAAGTATTTACAAAATCGGTGATCTTTTTCGCTTTCCTGCTTTTTAGTGCAGCAGGGATAGCGCAATCCCTGCTCACCAGTACCGTATTGACTCGAGACTATCATTTCGCGGCGGCTGGTAAAAATATTGAGTACACGCTGTTCGTTCCAGGTAGCTACAATGCCAATGAGGAAACTGCTCTTCTTGTTCTGTTACACGGTTTGGGCAGCAATCCCCAGCAGGTGATTAATTACACGGGCATCCAGGAACAGGCCGAGGAGCACGGTTATATTGTAGTAGCACCTTTTGGTTATAACGAAAGGGGTTGGTATGGCACTATGAACGCCGCGGCCCTGGCCCTTTTTAGTCGCGACGATGTAACCGATCCGGATAATATGGGTGAGTTAAGCGAGCAAGATGTGCTGAATGTTCTCGACATCATCGAGGGGGAATTTAATATCGACAGCGACCGCACCTATTTAATGGGTCATTCCATGGGCGGTGGTGGCACCTATCACATTGGCATGAAGTATGCCGACAAATGGGCTGCCCTGGCGCCGATGGCACCGGCAATCTACAGCAGCCCGGACGATCTGGAAAAAATCAGGGACATGCCTATCATCGTTGTGCAGGGAGATCAGGACGAACTGGTTCCCGTTGCCATAGCACGTAACTGGGTTGCCAAGATGGCCGAGCTGAACATGACCCATAAATACATTGAAATTGCCGGTGGCGATCATGTTAGCTCCATCACCGAAAATCCTGAGATGATTGCCGAGATATTTCAATTCTTTAACGACACAAAAATAAAGTAACCTTATAAAAAAGGGAACGCACGGAACCGTGCATTCCCTTTTTCATTTCCAGCGCAGGTTTTGAAATCAAAAGTGGAGGCTTTGCTTCGGAGAGCCTGGCTCTATAGAGCGAGGCTCGTTCCAACACAAATTCTCAGCGCTTCCCGATTTCTGCGATTTAGAATTTTGCCTTTAGAATTACCGGTGCACCAGGGTCCCCGAAGTGCGGCTGCACAACATAGGTGTCATCACCAACTGTAGCCCCGGTCGTGGCCTGACCTTCGAAGCTGGCAAGGCCGACCAGTCGTGCACTGCGCCAATGATCGTCACTGCGGAATTTCATTACGCTACTGGAATTGTTGGATACCGAGACCAGGCTGCCATCTGCCGCCCAGACAATACCGTCCCCACCGGTAGCCGGATGGGAAAGATCAACCACTGACCACAGCTTGGGATTGTTCACTGGCACTTTTATCAACTGACTAGTTCCTGGAGAAACCAGAATTAAATAGCCCGCCGGATGATATTCAATCCCGTTCAAGCCAAACTCCACGTCTGGACCAAAGTCAATCAGGACACTTGCCTGATAATACGGATTAACCTTGTAAACAATGCCCATTCTGCTATCGGTGACGAAAGCAACTCCTGCTGTGCTGACAGCTACATCGTTGGCAAAGTGCGCCGAATCAGCCGGGCGATCTGGAATGCTGGCCACCAGGTCTACCATCGCAAGCTGTTTACCGGAACTCAGATCGTATACTCCTAATTTAGCGCCACCGTTGGCACTGACTCGATCTGAATTGGTTACTAATAACCTATTGTGTGCCTCGTCCACTTCTATTCCCACCGATGCAACGAGTTCGGGATCGACAAAGGCCGGAATTAACGAGCCATTGCTGGTTATTTCATAGACAGTACCATCGGCGAGAGAGCCGGTCAGAAACCGATTGTTGAGATTGTCATACTCAATCCCTTCAGGAATGAAACCCCCTCGCTCAGCTACGATACGCTCGGGCACACCAGAGGTGAGCCCGGTACAGCCCGACACCAGTAAAGCCACACCAGGCAAAAATACCATTCTGTAAAAACTCATCGATTCTCCCTGATATTTTCAAGTTATCAAAAATGAACTGCTAGCTGTCGCTAAGGAATTAATTGTACTCCAGAAACAAACTCGCTGTTTTTTAGTTCATCGCTTTGTTTAAATGGGTGTTGCAATTCTACCATCTCCTGGATGCTGAATCGGTCATGAGAAGAAACCAAGCCATAGCTGGACTTTGCCTGTTTGCCGTGTTCATTGTCTCGCTTGGACTGTTTTCGACACAGACAGCCGCAAGTCCCAGGCAGGTAGCTACAGACTTGCCTGCGGGAAGCTGGCAAACACAGACTGGTAACTTTTTTCCTGCCGACTTACTCCTGTTCGACAGGTTTGCAGATTCAGGAGCGGAAGGTGCAGGAATAGGCGAAACTGATCCAGAAGCCGCTTCTTCGTTGTTTTGGAGCATCCTGGTCTCAGCTCTGGTTGTAGTAATTACTGGTGCTATAGCAGCTTTACCCTATGCGGCGATGAAACAGTGGCAAGGTCATTGGAAAACCCTGGCCATGTTGCCACTGGCTGTTTTGCTAATCTGGGTCGCCGTTATCGCATTATCGATATTGCTAAACCCAAATTCACACAGTCTCTGGGCATTTGAGATTTTTGCCTGGGCTATGGGCACATCGGTCTATATAGTTATATTGATAACAGCCAAGCGAGCGTTTGAGAAAGAAGATCAGAAAGAAGGCTCGTCTGACTGAATTTACATCAATAACCGTAAATTAAGTGCAAGACCACTAGCAGAACTCCAATAGCAAACCACCATATCCAAGCGCAAAAACCGATAGCTCGCACTTAAAGACATAGTCCAGTGGCTCGTATTTCCATTTGCAAGCTAACAGACACAGTCAGATTTGAACATCCGAGTTGGTTGGGTAGTCCTGTAAATTTCCGCTGTCAGCTTCCAGCTGTCTAGACTGCTTAATTGTATATTAGTGCTTGCATAATCATATAAACTGCTCGCTAGCCCATATACCGCAACGGATAGCATCAAGAACAACTTAAGGCCTTTATACTAAACTAGACAGTCTAAATAAAATTAGGCAATATAATTATACAGTTGATAATTGCTATGCAGTCTATTTATACTGCGCAACTCAATGTAAGAATGCACCGGGTTTATCATGTTGAATAGCAAGCAAGTGCTTGAAATAACGGGAATCTCCAGAGCGACATTGAACAACTATGTAGCGCTGGGCATTCTTCCTAGCCCAATTGTGAAGACCCCTGTTGGTGAAGAAGGTAGAGCCACACGGCTGGGGTATTTCGAAGATGAGGCGGTAGATCGCATAAAAAAGGTACAGGATATGAAAAAGCAAGGCATGTCTATTAGTCAAATTGCATCGCAGTTGGGTGGTAAAAAACCTCCTGTGTCCAGGCTAGCAGCTCCAGCCGCTTCCCCGGCAGGCGAGCAAGGAGCGCTCGTCGATCTATCTATCGAATCCACAATCGAGAATTTTCCCGGACCGGCTTACATGGTCAACAACAATTTCGAGCTGATCTGGTGGAACGAGAAGGCGTCGGATTCATTTTTTTCAGGCAACAATGACCTGCCTGGCGACCTGGAAGCACGAAATCTGTTGAAGCTGCTATTTGATCACGATGTGTGTAATGACGAAGACAAGCTGATTGACCTGCTAAAGCCGCACATTGCTGTAGGCAAGAAACGTCTCAGCCAGCAGGCATTGATTAAAATCTATTCTTCTCTAACTGGAGAGCAATTGGATATCTTAAAGAAGCTGTATAGCGAAGCGGATTCGGTTGGCAAAGAGCCAATGATTCATTTTCCGGTGATTCTGTATAGTAATAGTGAACGACCTGTCCACTGCGATCTGTATATCTGTTTTTACCGTGAAGGAATCCTATTTACTTTCAGTCCGGTAATACTCGATGACGATTATCTTCTGGAATTCTTAAGTAAACGTAATTATATGATCAACAAATTGCTAAGAAAGCGCAAACCCTACCTGACTAATGTAGGTGTTATGGTTGCTGATGTGCAGAACTCGACGAAGATTTGTTCTGAATTACCTGCAGAAGAATACTTCGAGCTGATTAATGATATATGGCAACAAAGCGAGCCGATTTTCAGAAAATATTACGGCACATACGGCAAGCATGCCGGCGATGGCATGGTTTATTACTTCTTCCCCCAACCCGATTGCGACTACAAATTGAATGCCATCAAATGCTCACTTGAGCTGCAGGATATGATGAAAGACATCACACGGCAGTGGCAATCGAAAAAAGGCTGGTTTAGCGATATTTTTCTGAATATAGGTTTGAACGAGGGGCAGGAATGGTTCGGTAGCTACCACGCGGGTGGGCATGTAGAGTTTACCGTATTAGGCGAAACTATAAACTATGCCGCCAGAATCAGCGATTTTGCGCGCGGTGGTGCGATATGGGTAACCAAGAACATGCTGAATCAGATATCTTCTGGCTCGAGAAAATCAATCAACTTCGGCATAACGCGCAGAACCATAGATAATGAGCTTGTCTTCGTTACCGATACCTACGCCAGCATAAGTTCTATGCTGGGCGACTCTACCAGTCTCAATGAAAAGTTCCGCGATATCGAGATGATTCCAATTACCGAAATCAGGGATATTGGTTTTGATATTTCTTCTGATATGGTAGCTGAGCCTGAATAAGAGTTCCCCCTCCAAAAATGCCAGGTCGGCTGTTTTCAGTCTGGCCTGGCATTGAGGGATTCTCAGTTCCGTGTCAAATATTCCTGACGCGCACCTCGCCCACCCCCACCTCAATATCGATTGAGTGTTCGCCGTTACCCGTATAGCGTGCATTATCACTGATAAAACCCCGACTGCTACGGACATTGTCCTCAAAGTTTCTTATTTGGGCATCTCCCACACCCACGTCCAGTCGAATATTTCTGTAGTTATTGTCAATTACCTCAACATTTACCGAGCCAACGCCTACTTCCATATCGAGACTATTGGCAAATTCGCTCAGGCGAACATCGCCTACTCCTATATTCATACCGAGTGCCAAATTGGCGGGTACTCGCACCACCCAGGTTTGTTCCAGGTTGTTATCGGTTAACGCAAGGTGCAATTTGTCACCGTATCGCTCAATCTCCAATTCGATGTCGTCAACATCACGCCGGCCAAAGCTGAACCAGCGACGTTGGGACCGGATGTCAATTTCCAGTTCAATCTGATCACCGGGGTAGGTCTCGATTTTCAGGTCGGCAACTGAAACTGAACAGATTCAAGTGCGCTGGCATCGATGGTATGTGAAATGTGCTTTGAGGTCGCTGCAACTGTAGTAGTAGCAGTACTCAATAGGAAAAGGGACAGTAAAACTCGGATAATTTTCATCATCGCTCCTTAGCTCGTGGCGTTCTCAGCAGGAATTGCCCGTAATATCCTATATACGACGATATCAGCTACTAAAAGTTACAAAAAATCTATTGTCCTCGATATATTTTACCAGCAGATCCCAGTACCCAGGGTACGCCGAACGGGTCCACCGATATCTGCCTGGCGCTGCCGGGCACTTGATTCCAGCCGGAGCCATTCCAGCGAAAGACATCATGCCCGCCTCCACCATCTCTGGTACCGGTAATCCATACCGAACCGTCCGCACCTATGCCGATATCCCTGGCCTGTCCGGAAACTCGTTGCCATCTACCGTTTCTAAGCTGATAGATATCGTCTGTGTGGTCTATCACCCAGGGATTACCCGCTGCGTCGACATCAATCCGCACGGCTGAGCCACTGGTTCTGTCCCAACCAACGCCGTTCCAGCGAAATACTCCACCGCCGGAAGCTACCCAGACAGCACCATTGGCGCCGATGCCAATGTCCCTGGCATCGCCAGGCAGTCGTTGCCAGCTATCGCCGCGCCAGCGATAGATTTCATGAGACTGATTTACAATCCACGGATTGCCCGCCGGATCCACATCGATACGTACCGCGCTACCCTCGACCCGGCGCCAGTTCTGTCCATTCCAGTGATAGATGCGATAGCCGCCATGACTCTCGTCCAGTCCGATAATCCAGACAGAGCCATTGGCGCCAATTCCAATATCAGCTGCTTCGCCTGGCAAGCGTTGCCAGTTCGGCTGAGATGTTTGTGCCAATTGGTTGGTGTCGAGGCCAAAATTATTGATACCAAAGGCGGCCAGTCGTAGCCGGGATGAATTTACGCTACTAAATTCCGCCCAGTATGATTGGTTCTCAATCAGCAATTCAGGGACGCTGAGCACACCGTTGTTGAAATAGCTTGCACCGGTGGTATTGGCGGTGAGAATTTCGTCCACAGTAGAAATTTCCAGCTCTACCGGGTCAGTATCGCTCAGCAGTTGCAGGCTGACACGGAAGAATTGTTCCCCACTGATAACTACCGGCAGAGCAAGTACATCGCTGTGCAGGGCAGATGGCTGCGCCTGAATAGGAGAAATAAGACCCAGAAAGCAACAGGCGACCAGGAATTGGTTTAGCGAGTTGCCGATAATAGATTCAGAATATCGAATGCTGAAGCGCATTGTCCCATGCCTTTCAAGTGCTGGTATCAGGGCCAGCTTATCGGTGCAAGATAACTCCAGGCAGCTTAATATAAGATGAACACGGAATCGGTCTACAGACAAACCAGCACAAACAAATTAGCTCTAAGCTACTCCGCGACTACCCATTCTGCAGTTTTTCCAGCTGTTCCCACCGTTGATAAGCCTGTTCGAGCTGGGTCTGAACACTCGCCACTTGTTTGAGTGTTTGTTGCACTGTGTCGCTGTCGTTGTGGTAAAAGTCAGGCTGAGAGATTAATGTTTCCAGTTCAGACTGCTGCAGCTCAAGTTGTTCAATAAGTGCTGGTTGAGCTTCCAGCTCCCGCTTCTCTTTGTAGGAGAGCTTTTTGTTTTTCCGCGCAATTTTATGATTGGTAGAGCCAGCGTCCGAAGCCACTTTTTTTGCCTGAGAAAGAGGCTCTGCATTGTCAAAATTAATTAATTGACCGCCCTTCCTGCTCCAGTCGCTGTAGCCACCAACATACTCATTCACAGCACCGCCTCCTTCGAAAACGATGAGGCTTGTCACCACGTTATCCATGAATTGCCGATCGTGACTTACCAGTAAAATGGTACCTTTGAACTCCGCAAGAAGTTCTTCCAGCAATTCCAGCGTTTCTATATCGAGATCATTGGTCGGTTCATCCAATACCAGGATGTTGGCTGGTTTACTCAGCACTTTCGCCAATATGGCTCGATTCTGCTCGCCACCGGACAAGGCTTTCGCCGGAGTCCGAATTCGGTCCGGGGTGAACAGGAAATCGCTTAGATAGCTGATAATGTGTTTCTTCTGTCCGTTGAATTCGATAAAGTCCTGCCCCGCACTGACGTTATCGATGAGGTTTTTTTCCAGATCGAGATGCTCGCGTAACTGATCAAAATAGGCGACTGTTAACCTGCTGCCTAACTTCACCTTGCCCTGCTCCGGTTTGAGTTTGCCCAGTATTATCTTGAGCAAGGTGGTCTTGCCGGCACCGTTTGCGCCAACAATTCCAATCCGGTCACCACACAGAACGAGAGCAGAGAAGTCCTTGATTATCCGATTGGCCTCAAAGCCATGGTCAATCCGAGTCAGCTCGGCAACAATTTTTCCCGAATTCTCCGCATCACTCAGCTTGAAGCTTGCTCCGCGTTGCAATCCCCTTCTTTCCCCGCGTTTTTTACGCATAGCTTCCAAAGCGCGTACGCGGCCTTCATTGCGGGTACGCCGTGCTTTAATGCCCTGGCGAATCCAGACTTCTTCCTCGGCAAGCTTTTTATCAAATAGTTTATTGGCACTATCTTCGGCAGCCAGCTGCTGTTCACGATAGCGCAGGAATCGTTCAAACGATCCCTCGAACTGGTAGAGATGACCCCGGTCCAGTTCGACGATATTGTCAGCTACATTTTGCAGAAATCTCCGATCGTGTGTGATCAACAGGAGCGCACCACGATAGTCCTGCAGTTGCCTCTCCAGCCACTCGATCGCGGGTATATCCAGATGGTTAGTAGGTTCATCCAATAACAGGATTTCGGGATCCTTTACCAGGGCCCTGGCCAAAGCGACCCGCTTGCGCCAGCCGCCGGACAATTCTGTCATTAATTTGTCAGCCGGGAGTTGCAGCTGGGTTATGACCCTGTCGACTTTCTGTCCAAGGCTCCAGCCTTGCCTGGCTTCCAGCAGACCCTGCACCTTTTCCAATTCGGTCATGTCGGCATGGGCAAAATCGGTAGTTAAATGATGGTACTGCGTCAGCAGTTCCCCTGTCTCAGCCAGGCCACCGGCAACCATGTCATAAACTGTTTGCTGCTCTGCCTCTGGCAGTGTTTGTTCCAGCCAGGCTATTTCCACGCCCGGGCGCAGCCATCTATCGCCATCATCGGGAGATACCGAGCCGGCTATTACTCTCATCAAGGTCGTCTTGCCGACTCCATTGCGGCCCAGCAAGCCAATTTTTGCGCCTTTCTTCAGCGTGAATTCAACTTCATCCAACAGGGTGTGAGTGCCAAAATTAACGGATACTTTATCCAGACGAACTAAAGGCATGAATGGATTTCATTGATGTTGAGGGGCAACGGAGAATTATGTGCGGGAATTTTACCCCATTCCTTTTAAGGTCAGCAATGTGTCTTCGTCACGCAGTAAATACAGTGCGAAGCAGGCTGCAAGCATTGGCCATGCGGCGAAAAATGTCAGACTGCCAAAACCAAGGTAACGGCTCCAGGAGGAAAGTGTTGACACGGCATGCAGAATAAAAACAGCGCCATAAGTCCAGCGTTTGAACATGCCCGCAACAAAAGCCAGAATGAGAATTAACTCTGCCGACCCAAAAATCAGAAATGCTGTCTGACCGAGTCCATCAATATAGTAAAAATTAGCGAATATTCCAGCGGCGTGACCCGGATTAACAAACTTATCCAGCGTCCACATCAGCATGACTATGAACACGCCCAAACGTAGGGCCAGTAAAGCCTTCGGCAGATTATTTGACAATGTTGCTTCACTCATGATGCTCTCCTGTTGTTATTATGGAAGTAACAGATTTATTTATTCGGTATGGAAATATCCAGTTAGTATGCACATCATCAAATAAATAAATCTGTCACCCTTTAAATTTTTATTCTACTTATCGCGTTATTAGAAGAACAGTGGAATTGGGTTTACCGTTCACCTGACGTGAGAAATTCACAAACTGTTACAAATGATCTGATGGGAAGAGCACGCCACTTAACGAGTGATAGATACACAGGAGTAGATACCAATCATGGATTTAAAAGTATTTTTGCTGATATTCGTTTCAGTTTTTATCGCCGAGCTGGGTGACAAAACCCAAATAGCGACCATGCTGTTTGCCGCAGACCGGGAAGTAGGTAAATACACGGTATTCTTCGCCGCATCGGCAGCCTTAGTTGTGGCCTCGGCGCTTGGCGTTTTGGCAGGCACTCTGCTATCAGAATACATCAATGAAAAATACCTGCAGTATATTGCTGGTCTTGGGTTCATCGCGATTGGTTCTTATACCCTGTACAGTGCCAGTAACTAAAATATTACTGAGTACATGGTCCGCCCGCTGATTAACCAGGCCACGGCAACAAGCGAATAGATTGCAGCAACGGCCACAAAGGTCGATTTCATTAGTTTCGCTGACGCCCGGCGGTACAAGATAACACTCCCGCCTATGGCTATAATCATTTCGATCACACGAAAGATACGACCATAATAGCGGGGATCCCAATAGGAAACCGGGCTGTCAAAACGCCAACTGGAAAATGGAAAAAAATGGTGGTGACCATCGTCGTGATGCAGGGGCAAATCGCATAGGATATGCAAAAGCATGCTGAGAAAGAGATAGAGCCAGAAAGTAGCACAGTAATAGTAGGCAACACCCAGTCCTAACAAGACGAATGGGATGGAATTAAACGTATCGAAGAGATTCTGCCAACCCGGCTGAAAGTATAGCTGCCCCCAAACCGCCGAAGGGGGTTCTCCGTTGATGAGTGATTCCACCACAAAGAAATAGAACATGGGCAAGTCAGGAAGTAATGCACCTAGCAGCACCGCCTGGAAGCACAGTACTTTGCTCGCATCATTTTTGGAATTTAGCAGCGTAAGATTCAGCACTGCGTGAATTGGTGTATTCATAAATATAAATTAGCGACAGACCACGTTTATGCCTTTTTCTGTATTGTGACCTGCCTCCCCTACTACTCGGGAACTTGCTTATCTGATTCGACGCAGAATCTAGCACAAGGATTTGGTTAGCTCATTAGCGTACTCCCTGGCTCAAAAGGCCAAAGTAGCTTGTTAGAAATCCACTGCGCCGCGCTTTTACTCTGATCACAATTCTTTCTATACTCTGGATGTTAAATTTCTGGTACTCAGGGAAAACATCATGTTTGAGAAGATTACTCCGACATCTTTGATTTAATCGGCAAGCTGCTGCAGCAGATAAACCAACTGCATAGCGGTTGTCTGCGCCTGCTGCATCAGATTAGCGCCACCGCCATGTCCGCCTTCCGCGTTCTCGAAATAGATAATATCGTGGCCCTGTTCGATCATGCGGGCGGCCATCTTGCGTGCATGTCCGGGATGAACCCGGTCGTCTTTGGGATTAGTCCACAGGAATATTTCAGGGTAATCGACATCCGCTGAAACCAGTTGGTAAGGTGAATACTCAGAAATAAAGGCATGATGCTCAGGAATATCCGGGTTGCCATATTCGGCCATCCAGCTCGCACCGGCCAATAGCTTGTGGTAGCGCAGCATATCGATTAGCGGTACGGCGCTGATGATGCCCTTGAACAGCTCTGGTCTCTGCACCATGACGGCAGTGACGAGCAGACCGCCATTACTGCCACCGCGAATTCCCAGATGCTCCGAACTGGTCAGACCGGACGCAATCAGATCCTCAGCAACAGCGATGAAGTCATCGAAGACCCGCTGCCGGTTCTCCAGCAGCGCTGACTGATGCCATTCAGGCCCATACTCACCACCGCCGCGGATATTTGCCAGCACAAAGGCACCACCACGAGTGAGCCAAACCTGATCCAGCGCCGGCATATAAGTCGGTGTGCGTGAGACTTCAAACCCACCATAGGCCGTGAGCTCGGTTGGGGTGCTACCATCCATTGGTGTAGTAGCCGATCGCACGATAAAATAGGGAATGCGAGTACCGTCTGCGCTGCGGGCGAACTTTTGTTCCGTCACGAGATCGCTCGCATCAAAACGCGGTTTGAGTGCTTTGATGACTCTGGGGTCTGCATCCCCTTCAATCAGATAAAGTGTGTCCGGGACGAGAAAACTCTCGTAGGTCAACATAACAGTATCCGTATGGTCATCGGCGGACACAACCTGAATCGCTCCATTCTCAGGCAGTGAAACGCGAGACAGTTCCCAGCCATCGTTACCGATTCGGGCGCGTAATATCACCCCGGCAACATCTTTCAGCGCTGAAATGTAGATAGATTCGCTCGTGATAGCTACGCCACTGATTGCGTCAACTTCTGCACTGCTTGTCGGTGCCAGGATTGTCGCGACATCGGTGGCGACTCCGGTTCTGGCGCTATCCACCAGGTTCATGGCGATCAGGCTGCCTGCCGAGAAGGTTTCGCCGACACCACTCGACCAGTCCGAGCGCAGCAGGACAATAGCACTTTGCCCCAGAACACCCTGGAAATTTGCATCGATAGGCAGCGGCAGCTTCGCCAGGAGGCCTTCATCGGTAAGAAGCAGTGTTTCTTCGGTAAAAAAATCAGGTGAACGATCAACAAAGCTGTAGTCTCTATCGGCCAGTGAAACAGTAAAGGCCCCCGCCGACACGTCCTCCGCACCAATTTCAAATAGCTGTTCTGCCTCATTGATTGCTATCCCGCGACGCCACAGCCGTATGGTGCGTGGATACCCGGAAGTCGTTAGCGATCCTGCGCCAAAATCCGTACCCACCAGCAGGGTATTGGCATCGACCCAGGCCAGTCGAGTCTTGGCTTCGTCGAGTTCGAAACCGCCATCGACAAAAACCTGGTTGTCCAGATCATATTCGCGAATCACAACGGCATCCTTGCCACCATCGCTCAGGCTCAACAGGCATCGGCCCGGATCGCTGGACAGGCATCTACGTCCCTTGTAAACCCAGTTAGCATTTTCCAGGTTCGCCAGTGCGTCAACATCAAGTACGGTTTCCCACTGAATTTCCTCAAGCGTATAGTTTTCCAGAGTCGTGCGTCGCAATATGCCGCGCACATGCTCATCATCCTGCCAGAAATTGTAAACCATCCCATTGACCAGGTTGGCAAATGGTATACGGTCATCCGAGGTCAGAATTTCCCCGACCTGATTGCGAATTTCCTCAAATCGCGGATCTCCCTGCAGCCGGAGTAAGGATTTGGCATTTTGCTCGGCTGCCCAGGCCAGGGATCGCGCACCTTCGACGCTCTCAAGCCAGAGGTACGGGTCTTCTACTGCAACCGCAGCAACTGGGGCATTGTTTTCCGCTGATTCCATAGGTGCTGTATCCTCAGGCTGGCTACACGCCACCAATGTCAGTACCAGCGCTGCCAGTCCAGCAAATATCGATCTATTCGAGCGCATAATCTTCCCCTACTGCTGTAACTTGAATACGTATAAATGCCCGCCTTCGGGTATGGCCGTATTGCCACCCACGGCACCCGCAATAGCGGCAAAATTACCCGATCCAATTGCCACGTAGCTATCACCATCAATCTGATAGGCCACCGGTTGGCTGCGTATTCCCCCCCCCAGTTTAAAAGCCCAGACCCGTTCTCCGGTCGATGCATTCAGAGCCACCGCATAACCGGTTTGGCTGCCGGTAAAGACCAGGCCACCCTCAGTGCTGAGTACGCCCGCCATGATCGGCTCGGGGTCCGAGTAGCGCCAGCGAATTTCGCCAGTCTGGAAATCGATGGCGGAGATGTGGCCATAGGCGGAACCGTCCAGTGCGTCCACCGGAATGAAAGTACCACCGGTAAAAGTCTGCCCTTCGATACGAACGCTAATGCCTTTTTGCATTTGATTACAGCTTTCTACCACCGGTATGAAAGCCAGGCCCAGGTCAGGATTGAGCGCGCCGGATACCGATCCGTTCATGCCGCCTACTGCGCCAGGACAGATTCGCACGATGGGCTCTTCTGACGGTGTCATGCTTGGATCGATTACCGGCCTGCCGTTGGGCTCCATGCTGGTTGCCCAGGTGAGTTGTTCTACATAGGCGGTAGCGCGCAGGAATTCGCCTGTTTCACGGTTAAGCACATAGAAAAAACCGTTTCGATTGGCTTGCACCAGGGCTTTGACCGTGGAGCCTTCTTGCTCGTAGTCAACCAGGAACAGATGGGTGTTTCCGTCGTAGTCCCATACGTCGTGCGGTGTGAATTGAAAGTACCACTTCATTTCACCGTTATTCGGATCGATCGCCAGGACACTGTCGGAGTAGAGGTTATCGCCAAGCCGTGCGTCACCGTTCCAGTCCGGCGCGGGATTGCCCGTAGTCCAATACAGTGTATCCAACTCCTGATCGTAAGCTCCAATAGTCCAGGCGGGGGCACCGCCGTAATTATTGGAGTCGCCCGACCAGGTCTCACTGCCCGGTTCACCATCGGCTGGTATGGTGTAGTGACGCCAGACTTGTTCTCCGGTATCGACATTGTAGGCATCAAAGAAACCGCGGACGCCAAACTCGCCACCGGCGACACCGATAATGGCCATGTTTTTAACAATCAGGGGAGCCGATGTCGCACTGAAGCCGCCTTTGTAGTCCACTATCTGCGTATTCCAGAGAATCTCGCCGGACTTCCGATCGAAGGCCATCAGGCGGGCATCCAGCGTTGCCATCAGGATTTTGTCGCCGCTGATGGCAGCACCGCGATTGGTCGGTCCGCAGCAAATACGTAAATCCTCCGGTTGCGGATGGTCATAGCGCCAATACAACTCACCAGTAACCGCATCCAGCGCAAACAATCGATTAAAAGAAGACGTCACATACATGATGCCGTCGTAAACAATCGGCGAGGTGGCAAACTGGCCCAGTGTGCCCGTGGGAAAACCCCAGGCAAATTGCAAATCGTCTGCATTTTCCGGTGATAGCTCGGTTATCGGACTGTGACGAAAATTCCGATAGTCACCGCTGTATTGTAACCACTGGTCTGTATCGGTATCGATTTCTGCCAGAATGGTATTGGATACAGCCGGTTTGCCATTGCCTATGGGTTCTTCATTTATCCAGTGGGTCTGGGTAAATGCAAGCAGCTCACCTGGTTCTTCCTGTACGGTCGGTGCCGGCGCCGAACTGGCTGATGGCGCTGACTCTACGGTTTCTAGCTGACTCGCTTGCTGATTACTTTGCGGACTGCACGAGCATAATATAAATAACAGCGCAAGAGCTGCCAATTTCTGCATGGGCATTGCATAAGCTGGTTGAAGTGATTGCATGATTTGAATCCCCCTTTTTCTTTTTGGTTTCCCAGCATTTTAAAATCGTTAATTTAATACAATATTCATCATACTACAGCAGGGTATCGTCTCTCTGCACTTACCGTCACTAGCCAGCTTGTACGAGGAATCACCTGATCACATTAATCAGTGCGTAGGTGATCGACTCCCCGGTCTCGGTTAGCATCTGGTGCCAGACCCGAGCAGGCACGTGTAGCATGTCGCCTTCAGTAACCTGGAATTCCTGCGCCCCCTCAAGTTGAGGCCGCTGCTCCTCGGGCGGGCGACCGTCGTCAATCCAGTTCACTCTCTCCCCACCGATGTAGGCCGTGCCCGAGCCATCCAGAATAACGTAGATGTCCCACTTATTGGCATGAATCTCGGGCTGCGTATAGCCGGATCGATGGATGATCTGTACATTGTGGCTCCGGTAGTCGGCCTGAGGCAGAGCATCGGTATAGGTAAACAGCGTACCCCAGATGCGACTGCCGTCGCGCAGATCTTGCTCGAGCCCGCTTTGTAGCTCCGCAAACGCCTCCGCATCCCAATGGATATACTCGGAAGGACGGGGTTCGACAGGAATGCCTGCAAATTGGTTCTGTGCGAACAGACTCGCAGCGCCTGTGAGGCATGCCAGAGCTGTGAAAGAGTAGAGAAACCGCATGGGACTACCTCCTTTTTTGCTTTATTGGCTGGATATGCTCTAGTTTGGCTCGCTCAAGACAGTATCCAGTGAACTTCTAACGTTTATTGGTTTTTTGAATTCATGGTAAAGATCATGAATGGTAGCAGTCGGCTGCTTGAATTCACAACATGTGCCCCTATTTTATAATTGGAACTGGAGATTCCCTGATGGACGAATCACTGCTTATGCAGTACATGGTCATTGGGAGCTTACTGCTATTTTCATTACTTGCGGCAAAGTTGGTCTCGTTTCTTAAAAGGCGGAAAAATAACGTTATCTTATGGGCAACTATTTTTGAAGGGATCTCTATGGGTCTTGTCAACCTGGATATGTACAAGGAGCCAGAAACGCGAATTGAGAAAAAGGCGCGGAGGGATGGAAAGGATGAGTTAACTGACGGGCTCATCGACCTAGAGTCTTTGCCAAAATCAGAAAAGTCCTGAGAAAAGAGGGTGCAAAAGATTTAATTGGACAAGCACGAAAGCAGCCAGTCAGTAGCCTGAATTTTATACCGAGGGGACACTGATAAATTTTAATTACCTATAATCCAACCCCATTGACCTCATGGCGAACGGCGCGAACCCCTACTCCTGACCCTGCCGCTATTGTTCGGCGTCCTTGCAGCAGATGGTGTGCCTCGGGAAACGGAAGATGAACGTGTATTCCTGGACCGGACAGGAGCCGAAGATTGTCTGTTATTATTGGCTGGATCTCTTCTTCCGGTTCGTTCTGCTGAACGTTGCCTTGGTTGTGACTGAACTGTCCCGCGACGTCTGGTTTCAGTAGGCACAGCGCGTTGACTGCGATTCGTCGTGGCACGTCGCGGATTTAATCGATTTACGGCCCGGCTATTTCGAGTCGATTGGGGCGCAGCAGACCGCTGTTGAGCGGGTTTAATTCTGGAGCTGCCCTGCTGACTTGAATTCGCCGTATTCGCGGCCGAACCAATCTGATTGAGCACTTGATTCCCGGCTCCGCCCCTACCCCTTCTGCTGTCAACGGTAGAACGATTGGTATTTCCGCGACTTCGTGCCCGACCAGTAGCCGCGGGACCGCTGCCACTGGCAGTGGAATTAGTAAAAGTATTCACCGATGGCCTATTGTTACTGCTACTGTCGACACCCCTTCGATTGCCCGTTCGCCCGGAAGACCCTCGGAATGATCTAGTACCTGCGTTGTTATTGGTTNTCGCCGCATTGGCTGCCGAACCATTCTGATTGGACACTTGATTCCCGGCTCTGCCCCCGCCTCNTCTGCTGTCAACAGTAGAACGATTGGTATTTCCGCGACTTCGTGCCCGACCAGTAGCCGCGGAATTGCTGCCACTGGCAGTGGAATTAGTAAAAGTATTCACCGATGACCTATTGTTACCGTTGCTATTGGTATCCCTTCGGTTGCCCGCTCGGCCGGAAGACCCTCGGAAGGATCCAGTACCTGCGTTGTTATTGGTGATCGCCGCTCTGGCCGGACGGTCTGTACTGGCACGACGGTTAGTGTTTAACCCCCTGTTCCCTCGCCTTTGATTCGGTACAGTTCGCTCATTGGCAGTTGAGTAAGCCCGGCTCCGACCGCTGNGACTATTCGGTCGCGCACCGCTGCCTGCTTGCGCTCGCCAATAACTGCCATCGCGAAACCTATTGCCCGGTATGCGACGGTTATTGTCCACATAGAATCTATTAAAAGCACGAATATTGGGGCGACGATAACGGTGACCGGAATAGTACTGACGTCCATAATAAGGGTGACGAGAGTAACTCGGGTGGTAAACATGTAGACGGAAATCTGACCAGCCGATAGCGAATGCTGTGGTTACACCCCAGAAATAGTCAGATATGAAGCGATGTCCGGCTCGATAGGGATAATAGTAAACTGAATGAGCCGTGGGATAGTAGTGATAGACCGGCTGCGGCTGATAGACAATTACTTCTTCTGGCACGTAGTAAGGTACGTAGACTACAGTCTCGTCTTTCTGCGTGATTAAAATATTATCGCCGCTACTGGTTACATTCTGATATTCGTCAGAATTCAAATTTCCAGCCGCTAAGGCACTGTCGCGAAATGTGCCAATTGCAGTGAGAACATCAACCTCCTGATTAACAATGGCCTCGCCGAGTTGCCAGGTCCACTGAATATTCTCGTTCATCATCTGCACCACTTCTGGATAGTTAAGCAAGGCGATCACGGATTCATCCAGCGTCTCATCGGGAGTCAAGGTGTCATCGGATTCCAGTTGTTCCAGGAACCGAGCGGCCAGAACGACCTGCAGTGGGTAGGTCGAAGCGGGCAGGACTATAGCTAACAGATTATCCGGATAGAGGGCAATCGGACCCACTAATTCTTCCAGTTCACTGGCAGTGAGTGCANGTAACTGTGTACTGATACCGTCATTTCGAACCACCGCACTGCCGTCAGATACCAGTGAATTACCATCATCATCGACTGGAATCTGCCCTACAGCCGGCCCGGATGAGGCCATACAGAGTACAAAAAAGGGAAATATTCGCAGGTAAAATCTAACAATTCTTGCCGTACTATTCATAGGAGCCACCCACAAGCAACGCGCAATCGTGGCCCCGAGAGTAGCTTAGCCAAGCTGAATGGCTGCTTAACCGGCGTAACTCTTCAAAACCAGAGTGATCTTTTCTTCCGGGATGTTGGCCTCTCTAAATTTTTCTCCTGCCCGTCGATACAATCGGTCCGTCGCGGCAGGTTTAACATGGCTATCTGTCAGTATCTTTAAGAAATCCACTTCATAGACTATTGCCATTCCACCAGCTTCAAGATTGTCAGTTTCCTCTACTCCCTAATTTTCGAGATATCCAGGGAAACGTTTCCGCGGAAACGTTTTTTTGTACTTAATCTCATAGAGTCCAATTTATCCTTCAATCGCCTGAGTAATCATTCAAACCATTGCCGATTGAGTTGCACAGAGCTACCCTTTATACTTTGTAGCATCTTTCGTGTACTACCGATGAGACAACAGGTACACAAGAAGGAAATCGTCCTCCGACAAAGAGGTCAAAAGAGGTAAGTGAGATATGAACATCGACCTTGAGACCATCGTTAGTAGAGTGTTGTTGGTAATCGGCGTCTTAATACTCATCCCGGTTTTCGCACTTGGAGCCCTCGCAATCTCGGCACGTGCTTCCGACGGACCATCCGTAATATTCAGTGGTGGGCCGCTCGTTGCCGGTGAGTTGGTGACGGGTCCAGAACCGGACTGGAGCTTCGTACGTGATGTCAGGGTCTTCGAACTGCAACTTCTCGATCCTCCCCGCTCGCGAACGCTTTGGATCGTGGAGCATGAAGGTAAACTCTATCTCAATTCCAACTACATGGGCGGGCTTAGAGAACGCCTGTGGAAGAAATGGCCAGCGCAGGCAGAGCGAGACGGCCGGGCTATCATGCGCATCGATGGCAAAAGGTATGAGCGCACGCTCGTGCGTATCAAGACTGGTCCTATAGTTGAGAGTATAACCGCAGAATTCACCCGCAAATATGGAGTCGAAATGACACCTGCTGAAGTCGAGGCGGAGGAACTTTGGCTTTTCGAGATGGCCCCACCCGGCGCGAATATAACCGGAGGTGCAAGGTGAAATGGTCCTACTGGATTGCCGGTGGCGTGCTAGTCGCCGTCGTCCTTATCGTTCTGTTGGTACCCGGGGTTGGGGAATCTATCGAAAGGAACCTGTTGGGTTGGTTGGCCGGGCTGGGTAGATAGCATAATACCTGACCTCAATCTTCTCTTTCGGCTATCTGGCTTCGTTTTTGTACACTACTCCATTCTTCATCACAAATTTCACATTGCGAACCGAGGTGATATCTTCCAGTGGGTTACCGGCTACTGCGACCAGATCAGCCATGTAGCCAGTGCGAACCGAACCGATCTCGTCGGCAAGTCCAAGTGACTCGGCAGCGAGGGAAGTTGCAGAAATGATAGCAGCCATCGGATCTTGCCCGCCGTCCCGAACCCGATAGATAAACTCCTCTGCATTCCGTCCATGCGCTCCGGCAACGGCATCGGTGCCGAATACGATTTTCACATTGGGATTTGCCAGCGTACGTCGGAAAGTGTCATATCCAATTACCCGCGCCTCTTCCATAAGTGCGAATCCTCCCTCGGTATAGTTCCCGATACCAATGAATTTTTCCCTGTTATCGAAGTAGTTGGCATAGAGTAAGCCGAGGTGTGGATCGAGATAGGTGCCATGCTCCGCCATCAGTTCGAGTACTTCATCGCTGTAACGGTTACCGTGTTCGATTGAATCACACCCGGCTTCGATGGCGGCCGTTAGACTCTCGGTACCATAGGCGTGAACGGCGGTGCGCAGCCCGACTTCGCGGGCCTCACCGCAGACCGCGTTGAGCTGCTGGTCTGACATCAACTTTATCCCACCTTCCCGGATACTTGCGGATGCAAAAATCTTTACCACGTCCGCACCGTCAGCTTGCAGCTTCCTGACCATAGCCCTCAGCTCATCCGGTGTCCCCGATCTGACCGAGACAGCATTTAACGAAGTGAGTATGCGCGGTCCTGGCAGGCTACCACGGGAAATGGCCTCGCGCAGATCCCGGTCTACCATACCGCCAAGACTCTGCACGGTCGTGAAGCCGGCCATTAGCATCCGGTGCGCATTCTCGGTAGCATACAGCGCGGTCTGGGCTGGCGTCTCATCCGGATCTCTATTGGAGCGACCCTGCGTGTTGAAGTGAGCTGCGAGGTGCACGTGGGTATCGATCCAACCGGGCATCAAGGTAAGATCCGTCAGGTCGTAGTCAACCGGGCCAGACGCATCGTCGAGTTGGACGATACGCGAATCCTCGACTGTAATGACCACGTTCTCGGCCACACCGCCGAGGCCGTCAAGCAGCCGGCCTGCCCGAATCGTTAAAGGCGTATCCTGAGCGCTCGCTGTTGCCAAAGACAAAAACGCAGCCCATGATACGATCAGATATACCAGGAGTTGCTGCACCAGTTTACGGTGATGTATTTTTTGAATTAGTTGCTGTGGTTCGTGTAGTTGATCCATAAAGACTCCATTACCGCAAAATTTGAATCAATGTCATCAGAGGACATTGGCTTCTTCCATTACAACCAGGCGACGCTCCCGCAAGAGAAGGTATAGCGGTACAGTAGTCGCCGCAGCAATAAGGAAAGTGAAGATGAAGCATGCGGCCCACCACCAGTATGAAATCTTTAGGCGGCCCGTTTCAATAAAAGACCAGACCAGGAATGCAGTAACGACAACAAAGAGATCATTTGCAATAGAAGATGATGCAGAATTCGTATACAGATCAGCAATGAATCCAGTTTCCCGCGGTTGTAAATTGAAATACCAGGTTACAACTAGGCCAATTATTGCCAGAACAAAATAAAATACTTGTAATGCGGTGATTTTCATCATTATTTCCGAGTACTGTAAGTTTAGTGTTTACTGGCATGCAAAACTGACCAGTTCGATGTCAATTAACAAGCTGCAAGCTTATGAGCCCACTAATTCCTGCGATTCTGAACATGGGTATCGCTCCTTCTATGCAAAGTGCATAGGGCTTTCATTGAAGAAGAGGACTCTTGAAATGAGCATGTCAAACACCGAAAAATACGTCAAGGAGATTCGTTGTAATACCCTGTGTTCGCTAAAGAATCGTATGTAAAGGGATACTGATAAGTTAATAACTTAGCGCTGTCCCTTTGGTAAATAATTAACTTATCAATTCCAATCAGTTGTACTGTCACCAGTTCCAGAGTAGTTTATTCATACATTGGTAACCAATCAGGATAAAAACATGAAATTAACTAAACCAAAGATAATTTTCACAACTCTGTCAGTTACTCTTCTTGTCTTTGGCCTGGGCCAAAATAAACTTCAGAATTCACCCAGCGCTGCCAACAATGACCGGCTCGTACCGCAGTTTGTGGTAGATCCCTATTGGCCACAACAACTGCCTAATCATTGGATTCTCGGCAGGGCCATCGGCGTTGCAGTTGACGCGCGAGACCATATATATATTGTGCATCGCGATCAGGACAGCATGTTCACAAACCAGGAAATAGGGTTGTCTGGAGGGATTTCCGAGTGCTGCACTGCAGCGCCACCAATTCTTGAATTCGATATTGAGGGTAACCTGATCAATGCCTGGGGTGGCCCTGGCGCTGATTATACCTGGCCCGAATCCAATCATGGTATCGAAGTAGCACCCAATGGTGATGTCTGGATTGGGGGTAACGGTGGTGGAGACTCGCATATGCTGGTGTTTACCCGTGATGGACAATTCGTGCGAGAAGTAGGTCTTCCCGGCGAAGACGTTGACAGCAACAGTGAAACCCACTTCAGCCGCGTTGCTGAAATCGCCATAGATGCCGGCGCCGGTGAAGCCTATGTGGCCGATGGATATGGAAATAAACGCGTCGCTGTTGTCGATGTTGCCACCGGGGCATTCAAGCGTTATTGGGGAGCCTATGGTAATCGCCCCTCAGATGACCGTATAACCTACACCCCGGGAGAACCGAATCCGCAGCAGTTTGTGGGGCCGGTGCACTGTGCTGAACCCTCCAACGATGACCTGATTTACGTCTGTGACCGGGGCGCTGACAGAATTCAGGTGTTCAGGCCCGATGGCACATTTGTCAAAGAGGGCTTGGTCGCACCCCAGACCTTGGGTTCCGGCTCAACCTGGGATATTGCTTTCTCCCAGGACGATGAGCAGGAATTTATTTATGTCTCTGACGGTGCCAACCATAAGGTGCATATCCTGGAACGCGATAGCCTTGAAGTGCTTACCGATTATGGCGATGGTGGGCGTCAGCCCGGGCTGTTTTTCGGGACTCACAGCATTGTGACAGACTCTGAGGGGAATATTTATACCACTGAAACCTATGAAGGCAAACGCGTGCAGAAATTTCTCTACCAGGGTTTAAGACCACTCAGCACTGCGCGAACCGGCGTTCCCTGGCCTGCTGACGAGATTAACTAGAAGGCGAACGGATAAAAAGGCCAGTTTGCTGGCCTTTTTATTGTCTAGATTTCGGTTCGATGTCTGTTTAGCGCCTAACTCGGTCCTGGGCGGTTGTTTCTGAGTAGGAGCGGTCGTTTCAAAGAGTTTTGTCCATTCTGCCTATTCAACCATAGCTAGTTCAGTATAGTGACTGTCCCGGTATTGCCATCCACCATGATTTTCTGCCCACTGACGATCCGTTGAGTAATATTTCCTGTGCCCATGACCGCCGGAATACCATACTCCCTGGCAACTATGGAACCATGGGCTAACATGCCTCCTATATCAGTAACTAGGGCCTGTGCCTGTGAAAATAATGGGGTCCAGGCAGGAGTCGTGGTGGCGCAAACCAGGATTGTATTTGGCTCCATTTTCTCGAAATCGGACGGTGACAGGATTACTGATGCCGTACCTGTTACCTTGCCGGGACTAACAGCAAAACCGTTCATTGTATCACTGTCGTCCGCATTCCTCTTCTGAGTTTCCCAGGCAGACAGGTCAAAGGGACCAAATTTAAAACGGCTTTTCTCTGGTACCATCGGCGGCGGATGGAGCTGCTGGCGTGATTCACGTAATTCCCGCCGGCTGTCTGCCAGCTGAGCCATGTCGCCCAGCGCCTTGTGTTCATGGCGAGCCGTAGCGGCTTCAATCAGTTCTTCGCTTGTCAGGTAGAACACGTCATCACGCTTGCCAATCGTTCCAACTGCAGCGAGTCGCTCTCCCAGTTCAAAAGCAATCCACCTGACTGTCGGCCAGGCGGCACCCATATAGAACAAAGCCTCTTCACGATTGGGTCCATAGAACTGTGCCCAGCCAAGGAATTTTCGAAATAACCAGCGTCGAATCGGGCCCAGCGATTGCAGGGTTTGATTGAGCAGGTTCTCGCGTTCTTTAATATTTTGCTGCTGCAGCAGACCCGAATCGTACTCTGTGTTTTCTACCAGGGTTTTCAAACTCAGTAGAACGGGTAGTGGTTCTTCTGCCTGAGTCGCTTGAACAAAATCGAGGTTGTAGACCTGGTGTCCATAGCGGTTTAGATAGTGTTCTAACTCTATCACTACCGCGTCGCCATCGGCATGCTTTCCCAATACTTCCGTCAAATCTGCGACGGGTACTTCGAGCACTAAATCGCTGAGTCCTGCAATTGCATTGATGCGCTTCGCAATGGATTCAAGCTCCTTCTGGGCTTCTAGAGTTTTTGATGGAAATCCACGAAGAAACATGCCGCTTGTTAATTGCCCATGGACGGCACGGGATGTAAGGAAATAGTGAAGTAGACCATCGGTTACTTTAGCCATCCCCATAACCACGGAGGTATAAAACCAGTAAATCCCATCGGCAAAGCTCAGGCTGCGAATTCCAGCGAGCAGTTCCTCATCTGAGGCAGTACTGAGATCTAATGCCCGCCAATGTTCGATCGTCTCCAGGTAAGCAGGAAGGGCCTCATCGCGCCACTCGGGAACCATGTTGCGGAGCATCTTTGACAGGTTAGTGATATACCAATATAAAATCTTTGGTACTTTCGCCAGTACACGCCAGCCAATTTTGTAAGAGGCCATGCAGTACGCATAGCCGTTTACTGTACGAAACATTGGGCGTTCAATAAAATCATCGATATCAAATGGCACTCCCAACTCAAATAAAAACTTTTCTATGGCATGGTCGAGACCCGCTTCCAGGTACAGATCTTCGAACAGTGGTGAAAGAGGCTCAGGCATGTTTTCAACCACCTGCCGTCTGACCAGCCTGATCTTCTCGCTCGGTGGATTCCATTGGACATCAAGCAATGGTGCAGTAGGTAGGCTGGTTATGGGACGAGATTGTAGCAAGTGGCATTTTTCGTTCGCCACAGCCCATTCTATATCCTGCGGAACGTCTTCGAAGAGTTGTTCTGCCTGTAAACTCAATGTAGCCAGCTCTGCCAGCAATGGCATTGTGAAGTTTTTGCACATTGGAACTTGCTCGGTCTATGGCGTTCCGCAGAACAAA
>PBTO01000087.1 GCA_002726595.1 Gammaproteobacteria bacterium
CCGGAGCTGGTCAAGGACGGGGGCCGGGGTGGGAAATTCCAGTTGCGTGATGTGCCCAATGCCGAACCAGGCATGTCACCATTGGAAATATGGTGTAACGAGGCCCAGGAGCGCTATGTACTGGCGATTACCACGGCTAATCTGGACACCTTCAAAAAACTCTGTGAGCGCGAGCGCTGTCCATTTGCCGTAGTTGGTGAAACCACCGCTGCAAAACAAATACAACTGACAGACTCCCACTTCGATAATTATCCTATCGACCTGCCGATGGAAGTGCTGTTTGGTAAGCCACCAAAAATGCATCGCGAGGCGGCAACGGGAACCCTGGCGCTGAGCGAGTTCGATAGTACTGCGCTTGATGTATCTGAGGCGATCGATCGCGTACTTGGCTTACCCGCGGTAGCCAATAAAAGTTTTCTCATCACCATTGGAGACAGGTCTATCACCGGCCTGGTAAGTCGGGATCAGATGGTGGGCCCCTGGCAGGTAGCTGTGGCTGATGCAGCAGTGACCGCGGCCTCGTTTAATTCCTATGTCGGTGAAGCCATGGCCATGGGTGAAAGAACGCCGATCGCCCTGCTGGATGCACCGGCATCGGGGCGTATGGCCATCGGCGAGGCCATAACCAACATAGCCAGCACGGCTATCCGACAGCTTGGCGATATTAAACTGTCGGCCAACTGGATGGTTGCAGCAGGCCATGGGCATGAAGATGGGAAACTGTATGCAACAGTAAAGGCCGTTGCCATGGAGCTCTGTCCCCAGTTAGGCATCTGTATTCCTGTTGGCAAGGACTCCATGTCGATGCGTACGGTTTGGCAGCAAAATGCGCAGGAGAAGGCCAACACGGCACCGTTATCCCTGATAATTTCTGCCTTCGCACCGGTGGTCGATATCAGACAGACCGTTATCCCACAACTACGAACTGACAGTGGTGAAACCAGCCTGGTACTGTTTGATCTGGGAGCCGGTAAAAATCGTCTGGGCGGGTCGGCTCTGGCCCAGGTGTTCAGACGAATCGAAGCCGTACCACCTGATCTGGATGACGCGCAACTGTTAAAGCAATTTTTTACCCTGATCCAGGGTTGCATTAGCGAGGGCCTGCTGCTTGCCTACCATGATCGATCAGATGGCGGTTTGTTTACCACCCTGGCGGAAATGGCCTTTGCCGGACACTGTGGTGTGGAGGTAGATATTTCCTCACTCACGTTACAGGGTGATGAGATTAAGGTTCTCTTTAACGAGGAATTAGGTGCGGTGGTGCAGGTCAGAAATGATAATCTGCATCTGCTGCAGGAAAAAGCGGAGCAATTGGGAATCAGTAATTGCATGCATCGCATCGGCAGGCCGTCAACTGAAGATAAACTCATTGTGAAAAATGCTGAAGTGGAACTGATCAATAGAAGCCGGGTAGAACTGCAGCAAATATGGTCGCAAACAAGTTATCAGATTCAGAGTATGCGAGATAATTCTGCCTGTGCGCAGGAAGAGTTCGACGGTATAGCGGATAGCGATAATCCCGGCTTGAATGTTGTACTTGGCTTCGATCACAACGAGGATATAGCGGCACCTTATGTAAACACCAATCCAAGACCCCGGGTTGCGGTGCTACGCGATCAGGGCGTGAATGGACAGGTTGAGATGGCGGCCGCATTCGATCGCGCCCGGTTTACTGCAATCGATGTGCACATGACAGATATTATTAGCGGGCGTGTTAATTTGCAGGAATTTAACGCGCTGGTGGCCTGTGGTGGATTCTCTTTTGGCGATGTGTTGGGCGCTGGCGGCGGCTGGGCCAAGTCGATTCTGTTTAACGATCAGGTGCGTACCCAATTTGCACAGTTTTTTGCCAATCCGAATTCACTCACACTCGGCGTGTGCAATGGCTGTCAGATGGTTTCTCTTCTGCATGAATTGATACCCGGTGCGGACAACTGGCCGCGCTTTGTCAGAAATCGTTCCGAACAGTTTGAAGCGCGGGTGAGCCTGGTTGAGGTATTCGACTCCGCTTCGGTATTTCTTCAGGACATGGCCGGTTCCAGGTTTCCCATTGCGGTGGCCCATGGGGAAGGGCGCGCCCAGTTTGCCCGGGCTGGGGGGCTCAGCGCGATTGCAGCAGATAATTGCGTGCCACTGAGATTCATAACAAATAGCGGCGGTGTGGCTGAACAGTATCCGGCAAATCCCAATGGCTCACCAGATGGTCTGGCCAGTGTGTGTAGCAGGGATGGTCGCGTTACAATTATGATGCCGCACCCGGAACGGGTCTTCAGGGCCAGCCAGAACTCCTGGCATCCTGAGCACTGGACAGAAGACGCACCCAGCATGAGGCTGTTCCGTAATGCGCGGCGCTGGCTAAACTAAACCAAGGTAAATACTGGCAACACCAACTAATGAATACCGAAGCGATACTTTTTAAAATAGAATTTTATGTTCCCGAGAGCCACCTCGAAAAGGTGAAATCTGCCATGTTTGGCGCGGGCGCGGGTCGGGTCGGTGATTACGATTGCTGTGCCTGGCAAACTCTCGGTTCGGGTCAATTCAGACCTTTGCAAGGCAGCAGACCGTTTCTGGGTGAATTCGATAAGGTCGAATCAGTGGCTGAGTACAAGGTTGAGATGGTTTGTGCCGCAGAATTTCTTGCGGCAGTTATTACCACGTTAAAACAATCCCATCCCTATGAAGAGCCGGCCTATTCAGTAGTAAAAACAGAATAGTAACGTTGCCCAAAGAGCTTTTATGCGTACTTAATCAGCGGTGCCCTGGCTATGGCTGATCAGTTTTGTTGTGATAGTCCGGTTGTCTCCATGGTGCACGTCAAACATACGTACCGGGAAGTGATTCTGTTCGATATCCTCAAAGTAGTGCTCCAGTGTGGTGAGAACCACCGGAAAAGCAATCTCATCCCAGGGTATTTCAGCTTGCGAAAATAAGGCAACTTCCTCACTTTCCGCACCGGGCTGAAAATCCAGATCAGATAATTCAGCGCGAAAAAACAGATATATTTGATTGATGACAGGAAGATTAAACAGTGTGTAGAGACTGCTCTCCTGAACATTAACCCGGGCTCCAGCTTCTTCCAGGGTCTCGCGGATTGCACCATCAAGGCAGGATTCACCGTTTTCCAGGTAACCAGCGGGTAGCGTCCATCTGCCTAGTCGCGGCTGAATCGCCCGCTTGCATAGCAGTACCTTGTCCTCGTGTATAGGCACAGTGCCTACGATATTTTTTGGGTTCTGGTAGAAGATGCTTTCACAGCCATCACAGCAGTGACGGGGTAACTCGTCTCCTTCAGGAATGCGAAGAACCAGGGGGGCGGCGCAATGATGGCAGTACTTCATAGTGGCTGATGATTGCTTGATCAAAGCCCTATCTTAGCGTTTTCCGGGGACCATGGAAAACGCCGGCGTTAATTTGCAGTTCACATATCGGATACATTAACGGGGAAGAGATTGGCAGGCAGAGTTGTGGTACTCAGATGCGGTTTATTTCGCAGTGCAGCCTGAATTTCTTGGAGGTGATAAACGCTTCGATCTCACGAAGTCTTAATTCCAACGTGCTATAGACCTCGTTGCGCTCGTCCATGGAGTAGGAATTACCTGTGTCATCAGCTTGCTCAACATCAGCTTCGGTGGCTTCAGCATCAGCAGTCTCGGTTCGAGCTTGTTCTGTAGCGGCTTGGAATTCTTCATTGATGTAGCTGTTCTTCCTGCCCCGGCGGCGTTGACGACGCAGATGCTTCTCGCGTTTTCTTTCCTTTCGGCGCGCGCGGCGATCAGATGGGACAGCATGTGGATCAGGATCAAACACTATCGCGCAAATTATGTAAGCAAGTACAGTAAAGGGACCGAAGATAAAGAGTGAGCAAAGGGTAATGGCCCGTACGATGAATGCA
Organism: Gammaproteobacteria bacterium; assembly: GCA_002726595.1. Lineage (GTDB taxonomy): Bacteria > Pseudomonadota > Gammaproteobacteria > Pseudomonadales > Pseudohongiellaceae > UBA9145. The sequence continues at coordinate 3,896 of PBTO01000087.1, forward strand.
CTTACCTCGAAGTAATCTGCAATACCACTGCAGACACCGGAAATGCGTCTATTACGGGAATTTTTGTAAATCGGCTTACGGTAATCCAGTTGCCGGAAATGCTCGGCGGTGTTGGCATTTTTAAAGTACTGGCGCATTTTTTCTGGCGTAATGTCCTTGTCCAGGCAGAAATACAGACAGAAATAGGCCAGAATAAGGGTAGGCCAGGACAGTACACAGATGATGAATACGACTCTGACCAGTGCTGCCGGGATATCGAGCCAATCGGCTATGCCGGCGCAGACGCCCAGCCAACGGGCATTTTCCCTGTTAATCCGCAAACTACTCGGCCGCATGGTCATTCTGCTCCCTCCAGTCAGGGACTTCGGCATCGAGTATGTCTTCCAGTATGTCGATGCGCTCTTTCAAAGAATCAGCCATTGTAGCCAATTCACCCATGTTGTAACTAGAATCTGGCTCTACTTTGATACGGCGACGGCCTTTTCTGAGCAGAACAATCCAGATCGTGATCGCCCCCAATACCATAGCTACCAGAGATGTGATGAACTCTAATACGCCCATTGTTAGAACCTATTTCTCTTTGAGTTTAGATTTAAGATCTTTGAGTTCCTGGTCAATTTTATCCTGCTTTGCCAGTTCGTCAAATTCACTTTGCAAGCCACGCTTCTCAATATGGATACTATCCATCTGACCTTCCATCTGATCAATCTTCTTTTCGTAATACTCAAATTTGTCCATGGCATTGTCAATAGTGTAATTATGCAATTGACGATTGACATTCAGACGGGACTTGGTTGCCTTGGTGCGCATCAAAATGGTTTTCTGCCGCGCCCGCGCGTCATTCAGCTTCGCCTGCAGCGCTTCAATTTCAACACTAAGCTTATCCAGCGTCTCATCCAGTTTGGCAAGATCTTTCTCGGTAATATCCACGCCGGCATTGATGTTGGATTTCTCCAGCAAAGCCGCCTTGGCCAGGTCTTCCCGCCCCTTGGATAGGGCCAGTTCGGCCTTTTCCTCCCAGCTCTGCGCCTGTTTCTTTAACTTCTCGGCGCGACGGGTAAGCGTCTTCTTTTCAGCGATGACCTTGGCGGTGCCACTTCGCACCTCAACCAGAGTCTCTTCCATCTCCTGAATGACCATGCGAATCATCTTTTCGGGATTTTCCGCCTTGTCTAGAAGCGAGCTGATATTGGCGTTAATAATGTCAGACATTCTAGAAAATATACTCATTTCTGATACCTCGGATGTAGCGTTAGCAAATAAACCTGTAAAGCGTTTGGTTATATCCTGTTGAGCAGTTAGTATGCCAACTATTTTACCCTTGTAAGTCATTGAAAAATAAGAGAATAAAATCTAGTAGCTATTGCAAAAGCTGAGGAAGATGGCTAAAAACCTCAATAAATGGTAATTTTCACTATCAAAAGAGGGAGCCGCTCGTTGAAATATCATCCGGGCTATCGAGTTAAGCAGGATAGCCGGCTTAGATTCTGTGACATCCTCTAAGTCCTTGTTTTTCATGGTTAATTATGAACGATCCCAATTCGCTACCACGTATGATTGGTGAGTCTTCCAGCTTCCTGGAAATGCAGGAGCATGTATCGTTGGCAGCGCCCCTGAACAAACCAGTACTGATCGTCGGCGAGCGGGGTACGGGCAAGGAGTTAATTGCATCCCGGCTGCATTACCTATCCCGGCGTTGGGAGCAAAGTTTCCTGAAGATTAATTGTGCTGCTATGACTGAAACGCTGCTGGAAGCACAACTGTTCGGGCACGAAGCCGGTGCCTATACCGGTGCTATCAAGCAACGCAAGGGCTATTTCGAGCGGGCCCACTGCGGCTCCCTGTTTCTGGATGAACTGGCCAACACGGCACTGACTGTGCAGGAGAAGATTCTCCGGGTTATCGAATACGGCGAATTCGAGCGCCTCGGTGGCAGCGAAACCATTACTGTCGATGTTCGGATCATTGCGGCGACCAATGAAGACTTGCCAAACCTGGCGCGACAACAAAAGTTTCGCGAAGACCTGATCGACAGGCTGGCGTTCGATGTGATCACGCTGCCACCACTGCGGGAGAGAACGGAAGACATTCTGGTGTTAGCCGAATATTTTGCAGTAGGTATGGTTAAAGAGCTGGGCGGCGAGTTCTTTGCCGGATTCACCGATAAGGTGGAAAAGGCATTAAAGTCCTATTCCTGGCCGGGCAATGTTCGTGAACTTAAGAATGTTATCGAGCGGGCAGTGTATAAGAATGGCGATGGTCACATAAGCCAACTGGTGTTCAATCCGTTTGAGTCACCTTACAGACTCAATAGAAAAGGCATGGATTCCAATGGAGATGGAGCGGAAAATTCTGCTGCGAATTCAATGGCAGCAATGATTCCCGACCTGTCCTCCGCTGACTCGTTTGATTTCAAGAACCAGGTGCAGGATTTTGAAATTAGTCTCATCAACCAGGCCATGGAGCAATCCCAGTACAATCAGAAGAAGGCCGCCGAGTTTCTAAACCTCAGCTACCACCAGCTAAGGGGCTATTTGCGCAAGTATGATCTGCTGAATTAACTGGGCAGGAAATTAGGCGAAAGGCTCTGAAATTCCCCCTGAAAGAATCATATTAAATCAAAAGATTAGATTAAGGCGGTGTTTGTAGTGCACTCTTTTTGGTTGTTGGTGCCATACGTGTAGGACGCGAGCTTGGAACAGGAGGTTGTTTTTTTGTTCCGTTGGGCCATCCCTGGCCCATAGGAACGGAAAAACAATACATCCTCCCCAATCCCCGATACACGCATCAACTACCTATGTACCAGGCCCAAGCCCGTTAAATACACCAAAGCTCAGGCGATGAGCTCTAAATTTCTGTGGCCTGTCTACTATTTTACAAAAAGCCCTCATAAAACCAATCGCCTTTGATGTTCTCGCAGTGATAATTTTCCAACCCAATTTCTGCTGTCAATTGTTCCTTGTGGTAGTAAAAATTAACATGCTCATCCAGGGTATAGAAGAAAGGACGTTGTTTGGGAACAACGACTATGATTTTGTCTCGAGCCACTCTTTTTAGCTCCTTGATTGCAATATCCGGTTTTAAGCAATGCTCAAGGACATGTGTGCAGCAAATGATATCAACTGAATTATCTTCCAAAGGAAGTTTTTCAATGTGACCGGATTTGAACTCGAAAGATTCGGTGCGAGCAGGAGATATAATGTCTACTCCCGTCAATTCTAGATTTGAGTAATGTGTTTTTATTGTCTCCAGCAAATAGCCATTACCACAACCAACATCGGCAAGTGATCTCGATTCACTGGATAGTGTGTTTATTAATTTTTCAATACAATTTGAGTTTAAGTCTGTTTTCCTGTTGCGCGAGATTGAGTTTAATTTTTCATAAAAATCAGCATATTCTTCATCACTCCATGTCCTGACCAGTTTTTTAAAATTCATTGCCTGTGAAATATTCTTACCTCTATAGGCACAATAGAAAAACGGGTACATAAAGTATTTATTATCACGCACCCATCGCGGAAGTAATTCATCCATACCGAAACGAATAATATTGGTAACAGAGCGATTCATTATTGTAATTCCAGCATTATTACTATTGTGAACCACCACAGTGGTAGAGTCTCGGACTATACTCTTCCCATCAGCATTATGCCGGCCAGGACCAGTGCAGCACCGAATACTTGCCAGCTGGTTAGAATCTCGTTGAATAGTATTCTGCCAGCAATCATGACAAACAGAACTGATAAGCCAGTGTAGATTGGATACAGGATGGAAACCGGACTGCTTCGCAATACCAGAATATAATAGAAAAATACAATTCCATAGACTGCCAAAGCTACTGTGATAGGGAACCACTGCCGCAATAACAGCTCAAGATAATTCTCATGGGATTGAATCGATACCCACTTCAGTAATGCATGAGAGGATGCAAGCAGGAAGGCGAGTAAAAATGCGTGTAATAATATAATTTTGCTCATTCAGATTCTTCCAGGTTGCTCCGGTCGTGATCAACAAGGTAATTTGGTCGGTGCTTTACTTCATCGTAAATTTTACCCACATAGGTGCCGATCAGTCCTACGCTGAACATTAGCACACTGCCAATTAGCAATATCAACAAGATGACCGTGGTGAAGCCGTCTACAGCTTCGCCCGAGAGCTTGTCCAGCAGTGCGATTACGCCAATCACAACACTTACAAGGAAGGTTACTCCTCCAAGCAAGGTGACGATCTGCAGGGGAAATGCCGTAAATGAAGTTATCGATGAAACGGCATAACGAATCAAACCCGGATTGCTCCATGTTGACTCTTTACGAACCGAGTCGGGTACATCAAACAATATTTGAGCGGTCGAAAAGTTCATCCATTTGATGAGGCCGCGAAAAAAACGGTTGTGCTCAGGCAAATCCAGGTAAGCTCTAACCACCTTAACGTCCAGCAACTTATAATCAGTATCCCCGCTGATACTCAGCTTAGTAAAGAAATTGAACATCCTGTAGTAAATCCTTACTAAAAAGTTTTTGCTACGCGTCTCTTCTCCTCTTGAAGATTTACTCGCTTCTACTACAGCGTACGACTCCTGCCATTTGGTGATCATTTGAGGTATTAAGGCTGGTGGGTGTTGCAGATCGCTATCCATCACTATGGCAGCATCAAATTTTAACGAGTGGGTTAATCCCGCATAAATGGCGCTTTCTTTGCCAAAATTTCTGGTGAGACAAAGAAGATCTATCGGTGAGCCTGATTTGCTTTTTTGTGCAATGAGTTCTGCTGTATTATCTGTCGATCCATCGTCCACTACGATTAGCTTGAATTCTATATCATTTATTACTTGTGTATGACTGAGAATTTCATCGAGATTGCCAGCAATATTCGCGGATTCATTTAGTACTGGAATGACTATTGCGACTCGTTTCATAGCGCTATTCTCGCACCCAATTGATTTCCGGTGAATCCTGCTTAATATACTGCTCGGAGGAATAGCTTATCCAGCCCTCAGGTGCAGTATACTTTAGAAAAAATGGCCCATTGTCCTGCACAGTGACGCGCATTCTACCAGCAAGCGGAACAGGAATGACACCGAGCACATCGGATACTACATGGTAACTGCCCTCGGTATGCGGCCCGAACTCCCAATCAAAGATGCCGCCATTATAGGAATAAGTGAGGCTTAACGGCGCTTCCTCGCGCAGTAAAGATTGAAACTGGGCCCTGCGCGAATCTATCGAATCAGTAATGCTCTGCATGCAGACACATCCTTGTTCATATTGGTAAAGCTGCTCGTAATTGTTCTCAAGATAGAATGTATCGACTATCGCCGAAGGTGAACTGCTGTCAGGAATTAATCCGGATTTAAAATCCTGCAGCCCGGTCACAAACCAGAATGAGGGCAGCAAAATGGGTGAGGGGATAAAGGCAGTATTGCCTTCAGATTGCCAGAGGAATCTAGCCTGGACATCATACTCGCTCGCAGCCACTTCAAGCTGCTCCTTATAAGGACTGTTTGAAAACAGGCTCAGCACAATTGCCACTGGGGTGACAATCCACAGAATGCTAGCCATCGCTTTCTGATTCGATTTTTTGGCAGATGCGGCCAGACACCCGGCGTAAAAGGCCATGGCAAAGCTAATGACACACCAGAACAAGAAGAGGTATCTATCCGGTGCGATGATACCGGGTGATCCTACCAGTGGCACCAGAGGTAATAACACCAGTGCCAGAACAACGAAACTAATCAGCAGTCTGGATCGTAGAGTAATAGCATAGGTGCCCAACAGGGCGATAAAAAGCACACAAAAAGGAATCCAGAGAGAACCGAGTAGCAATTTTGGAAACTGTGAAAAACTGTTCAGCACATCAGGTATATAGGCAATATTCAAATACTCACTACTCTCGGTGTATCCCCCAGTGAGAGAGCCCAGCATCCAGCCACGCCAGAGAACATAAACTACGGCAATTGCGATAAAGGGAAAAAGAGAGCGGCTCAGGAACCCACGTTCTCGTAATTCTATGAATGGCAGAAGCAACACCAGGGGAACATAGATTTCTTTCGCAGTAACGGCTAGCAAGTAGAAAACGGCTGCCAGTAGCAGTAAAAGATTTCTCCTTCCCCTTAAGAACTGCACAAAACAGAAAACAGCTAACAGGCAGAACACCAGCCCTTCAACATATTGTCGCGTCATCAGTTGTTCGATCACCACAAACGACGGCGCTCCAGCTAGCAGCAGTAGTGCGCCAAAAAGTGCATGATAGTTGCCTACCCACAACCTGAGCAGAGCGTATAAAGCGACCGCTGCTGCGATCAGCGCCAACACCTGGTGTAAATAGAAAGCCGATGGATTCACGCCAAACAAGATGAGGTCTATCTCAAAAGAGAAAATCAACCAGGGCGTAAGATTTGCAGGAGAAAATTGTTGCCAGACTGCAGGATCGATAAAGTCACTTAGAATTGAAAACTGGTGTAAATGCAGCAGTATTTGTGGATCATCCCAGCGCCAATCTCCCGATAGGGCCCCACCGAAAAATACCAATCCCATGAGCACGATCAGCCCAACATCTACATAGCTGTTTTCGTGCAAGAGAGTGGCGAAACTCTTGAACCTTCCTGGACTTTGAGCGAACTCGACCAACAGACCTCCACAGGAAACACGCCATCAAGCATGGGATTCCCATTGCATATCACGTGTCGCAATCCCTCGATATAACAGGGATTTTTACCGGTACTGAATTAGACTCAGGATACCGCGATCATTTTGTTCACGCGATATCCTGATATTGTGAGAATGATTAAAAAGTCACATCTTTCAGCGTTGCTTGAAAAACACCAAGGGTCTGGCATAAGCATCCAACCCGCCTGAATCAGGCAAGCTTTATTGCCAGGCAAGAACCTGTTAAATACTACTTAAAATTTGAATAATCAGTAGCACTCATCATGTAGGCTTCTATCGAGACACTCACGGGGTATTTCTCTCGCAGTGCTGTCCACTCGGGATCTGAGCCAAACGCTGCCCACCACTCCCTTGCGCACGAATAGCCTGCAGATCAGCTTCGCTCTCATCTATCGCAATAGTGCGGCTAATTCTTAATTCCATCTTGGTTCCTAAAATTTTGCTGTCTTTACACGCTTTGCATTAACCCGCTGTTGTTGGGGTTATCGCGCTCTATCACTATGGCTGACTTGACGCCCTTTGCGTTAGCCGCTAGGTTAAATTTCACTCTATTATG
>PBTO01000088.1 GCA_002726595.1 Gammaproteobacteria bacterium
ACTTCAATGCCATCTTCCAAAAGTCGCGCTGCTGGGCTATCGAAGGCCGTGGGGTAAAAAATTCATCCGCGGTTGGAATCGCCCTTTTGACAGGAAATCAGCGGAATTGGACAGTTGCTTGCGACTCAGGCTGGATTTTAGATTTGCAATGACCTGATCTGTTGCCCCCAGGCCTACATCAGCCGATAACAATTGTGTCTCGATCTCATCCAGCAACTCACTGTCAATGATTTTCTCGCCTAGAATTAATTCGTTTAGCCCTTCACTCAGCGAGTTTCTGGTTAAACTCAGGCCCTGCTTCAGGCGCGCAAAAAGACCAGACTCATCGCTCACATCTTCTTCCCGTAGACCAGAGGATTTGTCGGTGGAGTTTTCTTTGGAGTCAATGGAGGACTTTTGTTTTTTCCCAAAACCAAACATAAGGAAGACTCTGTTGGATTTAAAAATGAGCCCGCTATCCTACCATTAGCGCGTAGTCTTATACACAGGCATCGGGCAATTTCCGCCCAATGCGTGTAAGCTTCTCAGACAAAATAGTAGGCTAATAAAATAGGCTATTGATAGAATGGTGTGTGGCATAACCTACAGATGGCTTATTCGTCAATTCGCCAGCGCTGATATTGACCGATAGCTAAAATGAGAACCTGACAAGTAGTGCAAAATAGCAAAGTCCGTATCATAGGAGGGAAATGGAGGAGCAGGAAATTACAATTTCCTGTTGTATCCGGACTAAGACCTACAGCCGATCGAATTCGAGAAACATTTTTTAATTGGCTGCAAGAAGAGATTCCAGGGCAAACATGTCTCGATTTGTTTGCCGGCAGCGGTGCCTGTGGATTTGAAGCATTATCAAGAGGGGCAAAGCGTGTTCTTTTTATTGAGAATAATGAGCTGGCCTACGATGCGCTGGGAGCCAATATCGATTTGTTGCATGCGGAAGGAGCCGAAAGGCTTTGCATCGATTTTGCGGATTGGCTGGATAGACAAAGCAATCAATACCAAAATTGCTTTGGAATTGTATTTATAGACCCCCCTTTTACGATGGATCTGATTTCTTCGGTTTGTCATCTGTTAGAGCAAAAAAATATTCTAAAGACCACAACAAAGATAGTTATTGAGTCTGATAGGATCCTAGTGGAAAATGAACTGCCTGATAGCTGGAAACCGCTGAAAGCAAAGAAATCGGGCTCTGTCTATTACTATTTGTACGAAAAAGGTTCCCAAGCATGACAAGCAGCACTTTCGATCCATCCTTCGATCCAGTATGGTGGTTGCCGGAAGGGCACAGTCAGACAGTTTGGCGGAAACTCAAACCACAGCCAGAAGTACAACAACAGCGCCAGAGAATAGAACTGGATGATGGAGATTTTCTGGACCTGGATTGGGCAAATCAGACGGCGCTTGCTGATGATTCCAAGCCGATAGTTTTTATTGTGCATGGGTTGTGTGGGTGCTCGAAATCTGCGTACATACTTTCCCTGCAGCAATTATTAACTGCCAGAGGTTATGCCAGTGTAGCGCTCAATTTTCGTGGCTGCAGCGGTGAAGTAAATCGCCTGGCAAAAGCCTATCACTCGGGTGTCACCGAAGACCTCAATGAGGCGTTTCAAAAACTGGCAGCGCTTCACGCAGGACGGGACTTTGCTTTTGTCGGATATTCATTGGGGGCAAATGTCTTATTAAAATGGCTGGGTGAAACCGAAGTGTACGAATCAGTAAAGAAAGCAGTCGCTGTATCCACGCCATTTTCTCTGGCTTATTGCTCAAGGTCGATGTTAANAGGACTGAGCCAGTTTTACGGCAAGTTTTTCCTGCGTAAACTGCTGCGCGATGTAAAGCAGAAGAGAGCCTATTTCGAAGCAACAGGAAACGCCAGCCAATTGGAGATAATTGCCTCACTCGGTGAACTGGATAGCATTTCTACAATATGGGAATTTGACGATAAGGTCACTGCGCCACTGCATGGGTTTCTGGATGCTGAAGATTATTATGATCAATGCAGCAGTATTGGCTACATTAAAAATATTAGTACCGAGACGCTGCTAATTCAAAGCAGGAACGATCCGCTTATACCGCCATCATCGACTCCAGAGGTTGACAGCCTGGCAGATAATTTGCACTTACAGCTCTCCGATAATGGCGGTCATGTTGGCTTTGTATCAGCCAAACAGAAGCAGTGGTTGGAACATCGAATTATCAATTTTCTGGGCACTGGCTAATTGAGCTGATAAGCTCACTTCGTTAGAATGCAGCACCAGCAACAAAGCGTAGAATCTTATGAAAACTGCTGTTTACCCGGGAACGTTTAATCCCATAACCAACGGTCACACCGATTTGGTCGAGCGCGCTTCCAGGCTATTTGACCAAATAATAGTTGCAGTGGGCAGCAATATTCAAAAAAACGATACGCTGCCTACTGAAAAGCGTGTCGAACTTGCCGCTCATGTATTACAACATCTGGACAATGTGGAAGTGTGTGCATTTGATACGCTACTTACAGATTTTGTTACCAGCCGGGGAGCAAATATAATATTACGCGGGTTAAGAACCGTGGCTGACTTCGAGTACGAGTTCCAGCTCGTTGGAATGAACAGGATTCTGGAACCTAATATAGAAACCGTGTTTTTGGCACCTTCTGAGCACCTGTCCTATATATCATCAACACTGGTGCGAGAGATCGCATCTTACGGTGGTGATATATCAAAATTTGTTCACCCGGCTGTCGCCGAGGCCATGGCTGGTCACTGACTGGCCCCCAGTACGCAATCAAGTTTGAATTAAGCTAACGCTGACACTTGCTGCAGTAGACCGTGCTTCTTTGGCCAAGCCTAATTTCTTTTAGTGGAGTCCCACAGAGCCTGCAGGCTTCACTGCCACGACCATAAACACAAAGCGATTGTTTGAAATAGCCGGGCTGCCCGTCGCTGCTGGTAAAGTCCCGCAGCGTTGTGCCGCCTGCCTCGATTGCCCGCAATAGTATTTTTTTTATGCTGACAGTCAATTTTTCATATCTTGCAATGGAGACTCTTCCAGCTTCTCTTTTGGGGTGAATGCCTGCCTCAAACAGGGCTTCGTTGGCATAAATATTCCCCACACCTACGACAACCTGACCATCCATAATGAACGTTTTGATTGCAGACTTTCGCCGTCTGCTTGCGGAATGCAGGTACTCGGAGGTGAAATCGTCGCTTAGGGGCTCCGGGCCCAGTTTCACCAGCAGGGGATGCTCACTTATGTTGCCTTCCTCCCAGAGCATACAGCCGAACTTACGTGGGTCTGTAAACCTCAAAATGGTCTGATCGTCGAATACAATGTCAACATGATCATGCTTGCCAATACGCGATTCACGATGTGCAATTCGTAAACTTCCAGACATGCCCAGGTGTATGATTACAGTACCAGCCCCGGTTTTGAGCAGTAAATATTTTGCCCGCCGCTCTACGCTAAGAATTTTTTCTCCTGTCAGAGCGTTAACAAGATTTGGACTGACAGGCCAGCGTAAATTCTCCTGTCTGATTACTACCTGCCCCACGACCTTATTATGAATGTGAGGAGAAATACCACTTCTCGTGGTTTCAACTTCGGGCAGCTCAGGCATGAATAGGCCCCTCTTTTCTCTCAAAAGCACAAATAACCAGCTTCGAAATGATAACAATTTAGTAGAAAGATGACTGGATCGTTGTGAGATAAAGGGGTTTTTCCCTGCTAAACTCTTGCTTGATCTCCCAATGAATGGTCAGAACCAACCAGAAGGACTCTACAAAATAGTGCCTTGCCCATCAATAAGGAACCAGAGTGAACCTTTAAATTGAACAATCTACCCCTACTGGGAATTGATGCCGGAGGCACGTTCACCGACTTTGTGCTCATTCAATTTGTCGACGGGCGCTCACAAATTAGTATTCACAAAGTCCTGTCTACCCCCTCAGAACCGGAACAGGCGATACTGACAGGTATTGCCGAAATGGGGCTTGGGGAATTAGCTGTTTCCGGTGCTTTGTATATCGTCCATGGCAGCACCGTAGCTACCAACGCAATATTGGAAGGTAAGGGTGCAAAGACAGCCTTCGTTGCGAATTACGGGTTTGCCGATACGCTGACTCTAGGCAGACAAACCCGGCCCACGCTCTACGCGCTGGAGTTCCCGGCTCAAAATCCTCCGGTTCCCCCAGAGCTTTGCCTGGAAACAGGAGGGCGGCTGGCTGCCGATGGTTCCATTATTACACCCCTTCGCGACTCGGAACTCGATCATCTGATAGAGCAACTTAGATCACTGGAACCAGAAGCAGTTGCTATTAGCCTGCTATTTTCTTTTTTGGATGATGAGTTTGAACAGAGAATAGCAGCCGCAATTCGGCAGGCCGAATTACCGGTTTTCGTAAGTTGCTCATCCTCGGTTCTTCCTGAGTACAAAGAATACGAAAGAGGTATCGCAACCTGGCTGAACGCCACATTAGGCCCGGTAGTCCGCAACTATACAAACCGGTTACAACAGAAGTTGAATAAGTGCAAATTACAGATAATGCAATCCAGTGGTGAGACCCTAGCTGCAGCAAGCGCTTCGGAATCGGCGGTGAAATTGCTACTCTCAGGTCCGGCTGCTGGGTTGAACGCTATTCAGTTTCTGGGAAAGAAGCTCGGTGAAAAAAAGTACATCAGTTTTGACATGGGGGGTACCTCAACAGACGTAGCGTTGCTTGATGGCAAGATAACGGTTACCAACGAGGGGCATATTGCGAGTTATCCAGTAGCTGTGCCAATGGTGGACATGCAGACAATTGGGGCTGGCGGCGGATCAATTGCCTCTGTCGATAGCGGGGGTATGTTGCGAGTCGGGCCGCAATCGGCAGGCGCGGTGCCAGGACCAGCCTGCTATGCCAAGGGCGGGACCCAGGCCACGGTCACCGACGCTAATTTAGTTTTGGGCAGGCTGCATCGCAACACTGCACTGGCCGGGAGTTTACAGCTAAAAAGCTCGCTAGCAAGGGGGGCAATACAAGCGGTAGCGGAGCGGGTTGGGCTTTCGGTCGAGGAAACCGCGCTAGGCATTATTTCAGTTGCCAATGAACACATGGCAGCAGCAATCAGAATGATATCGGCCAACCGGGGTTTTGATCCCAGTGAGTTTACGCTTGCGAGTTTTGGTGGTGCAGGAGGGCTTCATGTTTGTGCGATGGCTGATCGAATGCAGATGCAAAAGGCCATCGTCCCGGTTCACTGTGGTGTACTTTCTGCCCTGGGCATGATTGCTGCTAATAGCGGGAGGCAAGTATCAAAGACTGTAAATATCGGCTTGGCAGACGCAGCGGACGATTTAATCGCTGAGCAGTTTAGCAAGTTGGCAGATTCGGCTCGCCAACAAATGCTCAGTGAGGGTCTGGCCGGGAGTGCATTGCAAATTGAGTTGAGCGCAGACCTGCGTTACAGGGGCCAATCATATACTCTGAATATCCCATGGGTGAACGGCCAGCAGGCAGTGGCGGAATTCCACAACGCTCATAAGAAAAAGTATGGCCACCAATTGGCAGTCGCCACTGAGCTGGTTAATCTGCGGGTAAATGCCACTGCCATCCGGGAAGCACCCGAGTTACCCGCCCAATTACCAAGCCCCGATTGCAATAATATTGTTGCTACCAGGGTCTATGGTCATGCGGGGAACGTAATGGTTTTTGACAGGCAGGGTTTAGAGCCAGGGATCTCAATAGCAGGTCCGGCAATAATCACCGAATATGCTGCCACAACTTATGTCGCTCAGAACTGGGCCGCCAGCAGGGATGAATTTGGCAATATCCTACTTGTCAAGTCAGCGGTATGAGTCGGTTTTAACAGACTCCGGCAGAGCTGCGGCGGATAAAGGCGCTTTAAAAAAGCCGTGATGTGTTAAATATTCTACAATTTTGAAGTGTGTGTATTTACACATCAAATTCTCAGGTGATATAAATGAAGGTTCGGCTAGCACATAATCGACTAGTGTCTATGCAATACCTCGCGGGATGGAGACTGATCAGACCCACTAACTCGTACAACTTCGAGTAGCAAGCAAAGACCGGCGGCGATATTTTCAGGATAATTAATTAATTTGGCATTGCACTAATGGGAACGAATTCGACTACCACAGCTGCTGTTTTTCTCGCTCTGCTGGCCAGCCCTTGCGCTCTTACCCAGACTCCAGAGCTTGAGCCTGCGGAAGATCAAGTCCGATCTCCATCCGCATTTTTTATCGTTGACCCACCTGTTGCAATTGTCGGTGACGTGGACCCGGCTTTTCCGGCCCCTTATCTGAGGGACGAGGCAATTGATGAGTTAGAGTTTGCAGCAAGGATGGAGAGTATTCAGGAATACGCCGATACAGTGGAGCAAATTGAAGCTGTGGGAGGTGCGTGGGACCGTAGCTTAGCCGAGGAGCTCAATGCGTTGGGATTATTGCAGCAGCAGCAAGCGCAGCATCTGGAAGCCATTGCAGCACTGGACCGTGCCGTACATATAAACAGGGTAAATGATGGTCTGCACACACTGGCGCAGATCCCGATTATAGAAAGTTTGATTGAGAGTTATGAAATACTGGGGAATTGGGGACAGGCGGACATTTATCATAACTACCTGTTTTATGTCCAAAGCAAGGCCTACGGCAATAATGATCCGCGGATAATTTCGGTGCTGAATAGCCTCGCCAAATGGAATGTGAAGGCCTTTAACATTGGTTATGGAGATGCATTGGGAGTTCGACTTAGTTCTGCTCAAATATTGTTCAATGCAGCGGCCCGCATGGTTGATATCCATTTTGGATCTCAGGACAAGCGGTTTGTGGAAAATATGGAGGGTATTGCCAGCTCGGCGTATCTGGTATCTCGTAATCGTGAGTTGTTGGAGGAAATTAATCGGCCGGAAAACAGAAATGCCCAGGAAATGCTGAGAGATAAGCTTAATGAATTAACACCTATTGTGCCGCGGGGTTATCAATCTGGAGAACAGGCGTTAAGGGTCATAGTAGACCACTATGCTGAAGAAGAGAGCGCGACAGCGGAACTCATCGAAGCGACAAGTAATTTGGGGGATTGGTATCTGCTATTTTCAAGACGAAGCGACGCGACTGAGATGTATACGCAGGCATGGAAATTGCTTGATACTATTGAAAACGGTGCAGAACTGCGCCAGCAGATGTTCGGGCAGGTGGTGTCCATACCCACATTTATAGATTATGCAAGTGAGTTTGATAAGTTGCGTGATTTGGAAGAAGAATCCAACGCACTTAGTGCGGGTTTCGCCGATCTAAGTTTTGATGTGACTATCAACGGATATGTAAGAAACCTGAGCGTGCTCACAGAGGAAACAGAAGCTAACGCCGATCATTTAGACAGATTGAGAAGACAGGTCAGGCGCGCTATTTACAGACCGCTGATTGTGGATGGAAGGCCTGTCAGGGCAAATGGAAATCTGTTCCGATATCGGTATTGGCACTAATATCAGTATTGGAACTAAGGGTTTTGGAGTATGATGCCAGAAGCGGTTTTAAGGATGGCCGTTCAGCAAGGGTTCAGAGAGTCTGGACTAAGCTGAAGCGGGATTCAGGAACCAATGGAAATGTTCCAGGAAATGAGTCTAACGTGTACGAAATGAGAAGAAACCTAGGCGATATGTTCTTAATTTCTTCTAAATGCGGCGAAGATGTTCCGTTAAACCCTTGCCAGGGCGGGAATAAGTGAAATGAAAACAGATAATCTGTCCAGATTGCTTTGTAGAGCAGTTTTAATAGGCGGTATCAGCGCAGTGCTCGTTGCTTGCGAATCTACATCCAGTCCATCCAGTAGCAGTGCAGCGATTCCATCGCCTAGTTCTTCATCCTCATCATCGCAGTCGAGTTCGAGTAGTTCGCAATCCCAGTCTAGCCCGGCCAGTACCTCTTCGCAGGCAAATTCAAGGGGTTCGGCTTCATCGAGCCAGTCTTCGCCCGGCTCTCCCTCGAGTGGCGCAAGTCAAAGCAGCCCATCTTCTAACCCTGCGGCGGGCTCAAATCAAAGTGGCTCCTCGCCATCTTTGCCGTCGTCAAACCAGGGCCAGAGCCAGAGCCAGAGTAGTGCAAGTGGCCAGCAATCAGCACAAAACGGTAATAATTCGGTAGCAGGCCAGTTTCCATCTGTCGGAGAAGCGGCTCGGTCATCTGCCGGTGGGACAGACGCTGGCAGTGACGCTGCTAACGCGGGTGATTTACCTGGCGCTGAATCGCGCTTCCCCTCGGGTCAGGATAGTGGCTCGGGAGGCAGAGATACGTCTACTGGCGACTTAGGTAGTGGAGACAACGCTCCTCAAAATGGCTCATTAGGAGGCGGAAGTGGGGATTATAGCCTGGATACGTTGCCGGACGGTGTATTAAGTGGGACTGCAAGCGCACAAGGTGGGGGCGCAGGGGCACAAGCAGCCGGTGTTTTAACCGCCGCAGAGCGTGCCGCACTTCTAGATGAGCAATTGCGCCGTGGATATGAGAAATTTGACGGATTTATTTTGGGTGAACGGGAAAGGGCACAGGCCGAAAGCAATGCTGCTGGCAGCAGTAGTCCCGCAGGAGGTGCGTCGGGCGCAGGCGGTGGTGCGGGTGATGGTCAACCGCAGACACTGGAGCAGTCCGCAACGCAGTTTGAAATCCCTGGTGCTTTGCCGCCGTCATCGAGCACTGCAGGATCGACTCAATCATTTCCACCACCGGAGGATATTCCCAGCGGTCGTGATGATGACGTAGTCGCCAGACAACTGCGTGAAGCAGCCATGGCGGAACCAGATCCTGAGTTACGTGAAGCACTTTGGGATGAATACAGAAACTACACAGGTTTGAGTGAACAGTAATGAAATTTTATTGGAAAAATTGGCTAGCTTTGCTTTGGGTGGTTTTATTCACTACTGCGTGTGCAACTCACACCGTTAAAACCACCACCTACACCCCCGTAATTCAGGACAGTCAGAATGTTCCTGAGGACTTGTTGCTGGACGTTGGCGTGGCCATCTTTGATCCCGGCATTGATGAAATCCGGGGTGACGAAGAAGAGACAACCAATCCTGAGATTCGAATCGCGGAGTCGCGCTATGCGCCTTATCTTTTGGCCGAGACCCTGCAACGATCGGCTAACTGGGGTATCGTGCGGGTCATGCCGAATGACTCCAGCCCGATGGATGTCTATGTAAATGGCACAATTTTGCAATCAAATGGCGAGGCAATGGCCATTCGAATTACTGTAAGCGATTCAACCGACCGAGAGTGGTATACCCGAGCTTATGACGAGGTAGTAAGCCAGTTCAGCTATGACCCGTCCGAGCGTCAGAAAAGTGACCCTTTTCAGGTAATCTACAACACAATTGCCAATGATCTTCTGGCGTATCGCCAACAGAATTTGTCAGATGCAGAAATTACCAATTTAAGAACAGTCTCAGAATTATTGTTTGCCCAACGCTTTTCGCCAGATGTTTTTGATAACTATCTTAGTCAGGACAGGCGCGGGCACTATCAGGTAGAAAGGTTACCTTCTAATGAGGACCCTGTACTACAGCGAGTACTCGATATCCGCGAGCGGGATTTCATGTTTGTTGATACGGTGCAGGACTATTACGCCACCTATGTCAGGCAGATGAGGCTACCGTATGACTCCTGGCGTGAATTGAGTTATTTCGAAACAATTACTCTGCGGGAGTTGGAAGCGTCGGCAAGGCGGCGATTCATCGCGGGTACAGCGGTTGTGTTGGGTGGGCTCGCTGCCGCTTCCAGCGGCACTAACTATGCTACCCAGGCTGGGGGCATAGCCGGAGTAGGAGCGGGCGCTTACTTGATCAAGAGTGGATTCGAAAAGCAGGCAGAAGCAAGAATTCACATGGAAGCGCTGNAGGAGCTTGGCGCATCTCTGGAAAACGAAGTTACTCCCCAGGTTTTAAATCTCGATGATCGAAGTATTACACTCACCGGCTCCGTAGAGGAACAATATGGCCAGTGGCGCGAAATCCTGGCAGACCTTTATGCGGCCGACGTGGGTGAACTTTAGAACGGTTAATTTTTGTATCCCTATCCCAGTTTGTAGAAGTGTGTAATGTCAGATAAAGATATCGACAAGCCTGAGCCCGTTGATTTCGATGTAGCCGGAAATCCGTTATTTTCCGATCAGCCTGCGCAGGCAAAAAGTGATCGCCCATCTATCTGGGTCTGGTTAGGCCTCGGAAGTTTATTGATTGTTGCATTGGCGGTGATATTCGTCCTGCCAACGATTGTTACTGAATATGAACTACCTCTGGAGAGAAGGCTGGCAGTTACCGAACTGCAGCCAAGCTTACCAGCAGTCAGCCGTAATCAGCCCAGTGAGATTTCACCTTTTGATGAGGCGCAGCGGTCTCTGGAGCGCAAACAAGCACAGGATGTGCTCGCTGACTTGTTGCTTAAACAGGCAGAGCTGGATCAGCTCGAAGTCCAGCGTTGGGGTTTGGCCGATTACGAGAATTCCCTTGAACAGGCACGAGGTGGAGATGAACTCTATCGTGAGCAGGGTTTCGGGCAGGCCAGGGATGCCTATCAGCGCGGCAGGGATGGATTGCAAGCCCTTATCGACTCCATTCCGGTAGTGATGACTCAAACGCTTATTGAAGCGCAAGTGGCCCTGGATGCAGCAGACACTGAGGCGGCAATGGAACAGTATTCGCTGGCATTATTATTTGACCCCGATAATGAACTTGCGCAAATCGGTTATCAACGGGCCCAGTCTCTGGAGGAGGTTACCTCACTACTAACCGATGCCGGTGAACGTTATGAAGATGGTGAATTGCAAGTTGCACTGGAGTCCTACCAGAATGCGCTCGATCTTGACAGCTACAACGAAGTGGCAAGAGCTCAAATACAACAGGTTGCTGCAGAAATCAGAGAAAATGAATTTTCCCAGATCATGTCAGCAGGATATTCCCATCTGGAGAACGGAAATACGGATGAGGCTATTGCAGAGTTTCGGCGGGCATCTGGCCTGGGAATAAACCAGGAACAGGCACTGGCAGCAATTACCCAGACTGAAAATGAAATTGCTTCCGCTGAGATTAACAGTTTACAAAGACAGATTGGGCTGGCAGAAACAGAGGAGCGCTGGGCGGCGGTCGTCAGCGACTACGATGCGGTGTTGACCATCGATCCGAATCTGGTGTTTGCCATTGATGGGCGAGACTATGCGGGCAAGCGGTTAAATTTAGACCAATTACTGGCAAATGCTATCGATAACCCCGAACGCTTTGCTGAGGATTCCGTGTTTGAACAGACTCGGGATATTTATTTTACTGGAAGATCCATAGAAAATCCGGGATTCCGGCTTGCGGAACAGTTGGATGACTTACAAGCTTTGTTGGAGACCTCTCAGGTGCCGATTAATATCCAACTGGTTTCGGATAATTTGACCAATGTTACGCTGCTGCGAATTGGTAGTCTGGGTTCGTTTGAACAACACCAGCTATCTCTCAAACCCGGTGTATATGTTGCCGTCGGAACACGTAGTGGATATCGTGATGTACGTGAAGAGTTTACCGTTGGGTTTGGATTAACGCCTGCCTCTGTACTCGTTCAATGCGACGAACGGGTCGTCGCCACCAACGGGCGGTGATGAGATGGCTAACATTGATGACGACAATGACGTTAACGGGCTAAACGACCCCATAATTCCTATAGATTTTACTCCCCATGACAACAAAGCGCCGGGAGTAACATTTAAACTCAAATGGTTCCACTTCTTTATTGCTGCTTTTCTGGCCGTGTCAGGCAGTGCTGCCTGGTTTGTATTAACTGCCAAATCTGTATTAGTCGAAGTCGAACCAATCACAGCTGAGATTCAAATAGCAGGAGGCTTGTCGCTCAGGCTGGGACAGCGCTACCTGATGAGGTCTGGGTCATACCAGCTAACTCTTGTTAACCCGGGTTATCACGATACCAACACACAATTACTGGTATCAGGTGAACAGGCACAAACCCACCCATTTGCCATGCGCAAATTACCCGGAATTGTCTCTTTCTCCACGCCGGATCTGGTCGGCGCAAGAGTGCAACTTGACTCGATTGATCTGGGCGTTTCTCCATTGACGGATATCCCCATCGAATCAGGTGAGCACCAGTTAACATTCTCACTGGACCGCTATCTTAGCCAGGTTCAAATGATTGAAATTGAAGGGAGGTCTGTTGAACAAAGTTACGAAGCCAATCTTCAACCCGCCTGGGCGACGGTTAGCCTGACGACACTACCCTCCGCTGCCGATGTGTTGGTGGACGGAGAGATAGTGGGCACCACGCCTATCAATGCAGAGATACTGCAGGGCAGACACGATATAATGGTGAAACTGGCTGGCCATAAGGCATGGCAGGATGACTTCGATATCGTGGCAGGTGAAGACTTTTCCATCGCGCCGATAGAGCTTGAGCAAGCGGATGGCCTAGTATTTATCAGAACCAATCCCAGCAATGCGAGCGTCACAATTGGAGGGGAATTCAAGGGACTGACTCCACTGGATGTTGCATTAGCACCAGGTCAAAATCATGAACTCACTTTCTTTAAGAATGGATTCCATCTGACAAAAACGTCTGTCCGTACAGAGCCCGATCAAGAGCGGGAGATTACGGTGGAACTAGATCCCGAGCTGACAAGCGTCAGCGTGATATCGCAACCCGAGGATGCGGAATTGTACGTAAATGGCGAATACCGCGGCCTGGCCAATCAAGTTATTGAACTTATGGCCGCCAGCCAACAGATTGAAATTCGCAAAGAAGGCTATGTCCCCTATAACGGTGAGTTTACTTCCAGGCCGGGACTGGATCAGGTTATTCGGGTAAATCTTAAATCGCTGGAGCAGGCACGACTCGAACAAATCAAGCCAGTGATCACGACAGTAGCAGGGCAAACCCTTAAATTGTTTTATCCCAATTCTTTTACCATGGGCGCATCGCGACGGGAAGCGGGGCGCAGACCTAATGAAAACATAAGAAATATTAAGTTAGAACGCGCGTTCTATTTTGGAGTAACAGAAGTTTCGAACGAAGAGTTTAGATTGTTTCTGGCCGATCACTCATCTGGCACATTGGAAGGAATCTCATTGGATGATGAGGCACAACCAGCATTGCGCTTAACATGGACCCAGGCCGCACTGTATTGCAATTGGTTGAGTGACGCGGAATCCTTGCCTAATTTCTATGAGGTCGATGGCGAAGAGGTGATTGGTTTTAACGCGGATTCAAATGGCTATCGCTTACCAACTGAGGCCGAATGGGCATGGATTGCCCGTACTGACGGAAACGGTAACCAGCTCAAATACAGTTGGGGCGATCAGCTTATACCGCCGGAAAACGCAGGCAATTTTGCCGATATTTCAACACAGGCTTATCTGGGTGAAATCCTGTTCAATTATGACGATGGCTATATGGGCACGGCACCGGTAGGAATCTTCGATCCGAACTATTACGGTATTCACGATATTGCGGGCAATGTCGCCGAATGGGTCCATGACTACTATGGCGCTGTGGGTGCGGTTGGAGGCGAAGAGCTTGATCCGCTGGGGCCGGAAGTTGGGCAATTTCATATCGTAAGAGGCTCCAGCTGGGCGCACGGTTCTGTTACGGAACTGCGGTTGTCGTTCAGGGACTTTGGCGAAGAGCCAAGGGATGATTTGGGATTCAGAGTCGCGAGGTATCTGGAGGAATAATGCAATGAAGAAACTAATTTTTTTGTTGGTTCTGCTGGCGTGGCAATTAACCACAGCAGCGCCTCAAGATACAGACAGCTCAACAAATGATGAAAACGCAAGTGCAGGTGATGCAGATTCGACTGCTTCTACAACTGGGGCGGCCAGCGGCGATTCTGAAATAGTGGACACTGTGAATGGACAAGCAGCTTTATCTGAAGAAGTTACCGCGGAAGACGAAGAGTCACCGACAAGATTTATCCCTACTGAGCAGATCTCACAGGATCTGGGTGTATCATTTCCGGTAGATATTTAGAGCAGTTTTGATTATAGAATATTCACTTATTTGCCAGTTTTAAAACAGGAATTACGTATGAAGCAGGGATTGTTAACAGAAGTCGTCTATCAGATTGGCGCACTGATAACTGCGGTAATATTAGTCCATGCAGTTTATGTAACAATTGTTCGGCCCAATGCGGAGTTAATTCAGCAACAACAAACAATATTGCAACAAACAGATGAAAATTTCGAGCCTGAACGATCAGTCTATATAATAATGAGAGATTTCGAGCAGGAAACCTGCATTATCTTATTTTTGTGGGCTATCTCGATTGTTGGAATTAAAACCCAGAAAACTATTCGTGAAAGGTCGTTGTTGGAAAGAACGCTGGTACCGGTATCGGATGGAACAAGCATTTTGCCTGAAGATTCCAGGAATTATGCAAGACCAGTGCAGGCCTTGCCGGAAATAGAGAAAAGCTTTCTCTTGCCAAGGGCGCTAATAGCAGGCTTTCATCGCTTCCAAACGACGCGAAATATTCAGGATGTGGTCACTACTGTAAAAGATACTTGCGAAAACGAAGCCGAGCGTATGGAGACTGAATTGACAATCGTTCGGTACATAGCCTGGGCAATTCCATCCATTGGTTTCCTTGGCACAGTGCGCGGAATCGGCACAGCGCTCGGGCAGGCCTACCAGGCAGTGAGTGGCGACATAGTCGGAGTTACAGTCAGCCTTGGCGTGGCCTTTAATTCCACATTTGTCGCCCTGGTTGTGAGTATCATATTGATGTTTCTTCTGCATCAGTTACAGCTTTTGCAGGATCGATTGGTATTGGATTGTCAGAATTATTGCGATGAAAATTTGATTATTTATTTGCAGGTACCAGAGAGAGAAAGCCGAGTATGAGCTTGAAGGTAATTGAGCTAAATGACAGCGCGGTTCGCGTTGGCGATGAACAGGGGCTTATTGCGACCAGCCCCGGCTTTGCTCTGGCAGTAGGGAAGTTGCTGGAGCTTGGGGACGAGGCGAAAAGGCAAGCTAGGCTACACCCGACCAGCAGTTATAATAAATTTTGGCATCATCTCAGCATGGAGCCTTTAGCACATCCCAATGATCAGGTTCGACACTTTGCGGATCTTGCCTATGCTCACCTTTTACACCTTGCTGAGTTAGCAGAAATTGACGATGACATAATCTTTGCTGTGCCTGGAAATTTCACTCATCAACAACTGGCAATTCTTTTGGGTCTGACCCGACAGAGTCCATTTAATGCAGTCGGAGTTGTGGATTCGGCGGTGGTGGGCGCGGTAAATGATACGTCACAAGAAAAGTCGGTGATTTTTGCTGACATTCAATTGCATCAGGTTGTGTTGACCAAAATGATGGTGGTGGATCAGCNGTTGAATACTGATTCAGTTATTGAGGTGCCAGGGGTTGGTACACAAAATTTCATGGAGCTGATGATGGAGCTGGTCACAGGGCTGTTTATTCAGCAATGCAGATTCAATCCTCAACACAACGCTGAATCAGAGCAACAACTTTATAATCAGCTTCCGCTTTGGTTGCAGCAGGATGATGATGACAAAAATAGTTTACTGCTTGAACTGAAAACAGATAGCGCGGTATATCAGGCTAAAATGCCGAAGCAAAGTCTGGTTGATATTCTAAATGGCTATTACAAAAAAATTGAGCAACAACTTGCTGCACTTACTGCTGAACAGCAGGGGCAGGTGTTGATTAGTCAGGCGATGGGTGAATTACCTGGTCTTGTTGCCGCTCTATCCCATTTTTCAGGCTTGAAAGTAGCAGACGAAACTACGATCAGTAAAAACTGCTTGCAGTACCAGGAAGTAATAGCAGGAGACGCTGGANGAATACATCTGGTCAGCGCATTGCCCCTGCCGGGCAAAGCAAGTACAAATATAGCAAATACGGCAACTCAGGAATGTAACAACAATGAGAGCCCCACACATGCATTGTATTCCAATCAAGCCTTCGGACTAGGAGAATTGGAAATTAGAAACTCAGCAACTTTAAACGGTCAAGGCACCGCTGCTAATACGCTCACTCTGTCGATCGGTGGATTGCCCGAATTTCTAGGGAAAATCGATAATGAGGGAGACCAGTTTTTTTTGGTTTGTGGAGAGCACGGTGCCGTAGTCAATGACAAAAAAGTGGCTGGCAAGCAGAAGCTGAATTTAGGCGATCGCGTCAGTTTCGATGCCTCACTGGATGACATACGCTTAATACAGGTAAGAAATGGCTAGCAAGAAATCCAAAAGAAGAGCAAGCGACCCACTCAGTCTCGCATTTCTGGATGTGATGTCTTGTGGTTTTGGAGCGGTAATTCTGATTTTCTTAATTCTTGACCATGCCAGCACGATAACTGCTAATGAAAGTGATCCGGTAATTACGGCAGAGATCAATTTGCTGCAGGAAGAAGTGAGGGAAGGTGAACTGGGGCTTGTGCGGATAAGAAATACTCTGTCTGATGTAGATTTGGAAGTGGTGACAGCGCAGGGACTGGCCAGGCAAATACAGGAACAAATTGATAATTTTTTACAGGAGCTTGCGGCCCTGGAAAACTCCAGCACGGCCACGGTTGAGGATATCGCAAAATTACGTGCCGATATCAGATCGCTGGAGGAAGAGTTGCTGCGGTTGCAGGCCAGCGCGCTGGAGACTGAGGGAAATAACGTGCGGCAGTTCCTGGGAGACGGTAATCGTCAGTATCTATCAGGTATGTTTCTGGGTGGCAATCGGGTGCTTATACTGGTAGATAGTTCTGCCAGTATGCTGGACGATACACTGATTAATATCATTAGAACCCGAAATATGTCTGATGATGCCAAGCGTCAGGCGCCAAAATGGCAACGTGTTGTCAAAACAGTTGACTGGATCAGCACTCAACTTCCTATTACCAGTCGTTATCAGGTGCTGACTTTCAACGAAGAAGTGAAAACCCTGTTGCCGGGTACTGGGGGCCAATGGCTGGAAGTAGCAGACCGAGACCAGCTGAACCGTGCCATAGAGGGCATTGAGGATGTGGTTCCGGACAATGGTACCAATTTGGAGGGCGTGTTCAACGAAGTAGCGGTTATGTCGCCGTTACCGGATAATATATTCCTCATTACCGACGGTTTGCCTACTATTGGCAGAAGAGGAACGTCAGATGCACTGGTAACGCCCGCTGAACGGATGGAACTGTATCAGGATGCCGTGGAGAGATTACCGGAGGGGATACCTGTTAACATAATACTCCTGCCGTTGGAGGGAGATCCGAGTGCGGCGGCGGCCTACTGGCAGCTCGCCCAGTTTACGCAGGGATCGTTTTTGACACCATCGAGAGATTGGCCGTAATGCGCAAA
This sequence comes from Gammaproteobacteria bacterium, assembly GCA_002726595.1. GTDB lineage: Bacteria > Pseudomonadota > Gammaproteobacteria > Pseudomonadales > Pseudohongiellaceae > UBA9145. Next base: position 17,323 of record PBTO01000088.1, read on the forward strand.
CGTAGACAAACAGACTCGTTCAGTATTGCCTTTCTGGATGTCATATCCTGTGGCTTTGGCGCCATAATCCTGCTGTTGATGATCACCAAGTCCTCAGCGCCGGTAATTATTGAATTCACCGACATAGAGCCCGAGGGCTCTATTAATGAGCTACAAGAACAGTTATTTGCTATTCGAGGTGAAACAACCATTCTCAATCTCGAGCTTAATGCGAAACATGAGCAGATATCCTCCCTGACCGAGCGAATTGCCCGTTTAAGAAGGGACTTGAACGATATTGAGGGGCAGTTTCAGACATCGAGGCAGTTGTCTGATGAGACCACGGAAGAAATAGGCAAGCTATCAATAGCACGTCAAAGTCTGACGGAGGAAATGCAGAGATTGCTGGCAAACAGCCCAACACCTGAAAATAATGCCATCGGTGGTGTGCCCGTGGACAGCGAATACATCATTTTTGTCATTGATACCTCAGGCAGCATGTATAACACTAGCTGGGACAAAATGTTGCGAGTGATTNATGACACCCTCAATGTGTATCCTGAAGTAAAGGGGATACAGGTGATGAATGACATGGGTGATTACATGTTCGATTCATACCGTGGAGAATGGATTCCCGATACACCCGGCCGACGGGCGCAGATTATATCAACACTTAGAACCTGGAACCCGTTTAGCAATAGCAGTCCGGTTGAAGGTGTAACCCGGGCCATCAACACATTTTATGCCCCTGACAAGAAAATTAGTGTTTATGTGTTAGGGGACGATTTTCAGCCGGGAGGATCAATACAGGAGGTGCTGAGGACCATTGATCGGATAAATGTGGAAGACGCCAATGGTGATCGCCTGGTAAGAGTTCATGGAATTGGTTTTCCAAACATTTTCCTTTATGAGAGACGCTTTCAGCAGAGCGTCTACCGCTTTTCCACTCTGATGCGGGAACTAACAACAAGAAATGGTGGTACTTTTGTAGGGTTGAACGATTTTCAGTAAGAAATTGTGGTAACCAAAGGTCTTCTCTATGCGAGATAGCAAATAATTAACNGGCAGAGAACGATAATGAACATCAACAGAAAGATGAGCCAATGCTTTGCCGTGATAGCGCTGCTTACATTGGTAAGTTGTAGTGCCAGAAATGTCGTTATAAGTGGCACCTATCCGACGCCTAATGTGAGTAAATTGCCAATTTCCATGGCAGTTTATTACGATGATGCGCTGAAGGAATTTGCCTATATGGAGTATTCCGAGACAGGGCGGGAAGAGTTCAATATCGAAAGTGGCATTTCTCACATGGCACTTTTCAGCGCAGTACTGCCAGCCATGTTTGATCGGGTAATATTCATAGATTCAATGGAGGATGCACAGACTTCAGGGGTCGATGCGGTGTTTACTCCGGCAATCGAAGAGTTTCAGCTGGCACTACCGGCCAAGACCAAGTTAGACGTATTCGAGGTCTGGATAAAGTACAATATGCGGTTGCTCACGGCGGAAGGCGAGTATATCGCTGACTGGGTGCTGACCTCGTATGGCAAAACCCCGGCGGAAAATTTTCGGTCAGTTGAAAATGCGATTAATGAAGCCGCCGTGGTCGCATTACGTGATCTGGCATCAAGTTTTACATTCAGTTTCACACAAGTTCCAGATGTCAGAGACTGGCTAGCCAGCCTCTAATCAGGATGAGACTGGAATGGCGTGCAATAGACGTATAATAAAAAAAACAGCTGAGTAGCTGCCAGAAGTTCTGCCCTTGAGGTTTAACATGAAATCCTGCGCGAGAGTCAAAATGATTAAAATGAAGAAAATGATAAATAGCGGCATTCTTATGCTGTCTCTCGGGCCGGTACTTGCTGCGTGTACCAGCACAACCGTTGACGAATTTCGCCAGGGTGAAACTGGTATTGCAAGCGACGAATCAGTAGTGGTTTTAGGTCGTCGACAAGCCAGTGATTACGAAACCCGATCCGAATTTGTCAGTTGCGTTGGCGATGGACTGGCCGAGGGCGAGAATTCTCTATCTGTTGTACCAGAGCAAGCATTTGTCGATGCCATGTTTCCCTGGTTTGAGCCACGTACCGCGCCGCTGCGGACACGGGACCTGGAAAGAATTATGGCTGAGGACGTTGTGGCGAGGAAGATGAACGATTTTGGAATTCGATATATCGTCTGGCTTGATGGCTTCACGGAAACTACTGACAGATCGGGCTCCATATCTTGCACTATTGGGCCAGGTGGGGGTGGCTGTTTCGGATTTGGATCCTGGGAAGATGACGCCAGCTTTGAAGCCAGAATATGGGATGTAGGGACATTCTCATCTGTAGGAACAATAAGCGCAGATGCTACAGGGCAGTCTTATTTGCCTGCCATAATAATTCCTATTCCACTTATCGCCAGAGTGGAGGCGAATGCNTGTAGTCGTTTAGCAACTCAACTGAAAGATTTTGTCAACGGCACTTAAGGCTGCCAAATCCTTATGCCAACAGAGACAAATGGGTGGCACGATGATTAGTCAATTCTTGTTATGTCTACGCGGGAGCATGCTTACCAGGTCTGCGAACAGACTATTTTGTTGGATTACAGTTTGTGCGTTAGCCCTGCTTACACTCACCTCATGTGCAATTAATCCTGCAACGGGCGGGCCTAATCTGGTCCTGATGTCACAGAATCGTGAAAAAGAAATTGGCCTAGAGGAACATGAGAAGGTGCTTGCAAGCATGCGCCTGTACGAAGATGAGGAGTTGCTGGCCTATGTTACTGAAGTGGGCAACAGGATAGCAGCCGCAAGTCACAGGCCCGATCTCGAGTACCACTTTACTCTTATTGATAGTCCGGACATAAACGCATTCGCCCTGCCGGCAGGCTATGTTTATGTTAACAGAGGGCTACTGACATTTCTGAATTCCGAAGCTGAGTTGGCTGCCGTTCTAGCCCATGAGATAGGTCATATCACCGCCAGGCATGCGGTTCAGCAACAGGCCAGGGGGACACTGGCGAGAGCAGCTGCCACTGTCGGTGGCTTTGTGACGGCCGTCGCCACAGGAAGCGGTTATGTAGGATCACAAATTAGCCAGGTGACATCTATCTGGGCACAAACCGGTCTTAGCGGATTTGGTCGCGAGGCCGAATTAGAAGCAGATAGTTTGGGGGCTGAATACCTTTTCGAGGCGGGTTACGACCCCAGTGCGCTTATTGACGTGATTACAGTGCTAAAGAATCAAGAAGACTTCAATAGAAGAACTACCAACAGTCGAGGCAGCTACCATGGATTGTTTGCCACCCACCCGCGCAATGATACCCGGCTACAGGAAGCAATTGCCAATGTGGGAAGTCTTTCTACCGAGCAGATTACTCAAACTGGTAACGATTCCTTCAGGGGTGTTCTGGAAGGTTTAACGGTCGGTGCTAGTCAGGCCTCTTCAACCACTGAATCGAGAAATCGCTTTTATCAGGCGCTATTGGGTTACACACTTGTATTTCCAGAAGAATGGGAAGTATCTGAAACAACTACAACGGCAACGGCTGCGTCGCAGAGTATTGGGTCGCTGAACATAGAAGTTCAAAGGATACAAGATAATATAGAGCCACGTGTCTTTATTAGAGACAAGCTTGGAATTACAAATTTGCAAAAATCCGAGCCTCTATCACAGTACAGATTGCTGGGTCACACAGGCGTAGCGGTTTCTGCCGAGAGCGGGAATGAAGAGCGTATTGGCGTAATTTATCTTGGTCCCAGAGCATTTATTTTTAGAGGGGAAATCCAGGACAGCAGCAATGCGGAAGAAGTTGATAAAATGCTGCTGGATTCCATACGTACATTCCGGGCAATTCAGCGTGGCGAAACCTTTGTGGGTAACGAGTTAAAAATAAAATACGTGCAAGCCAGCGAATTTTTTGATTTCGCGGTAGTAGCGAGGGAAAGCAAAATTGCGAACTATCCTGAAGAAACCCTACGATTGCTTAATGGCTATTATCCAACTGGCACTCCCGAGGAAGGCGACTGGGTTAAGCTCATCGACTGATAGTTGCACGGCCGAATACCGCGGGGAATCCATCTTTTAACAAACAAAGACTGGTCACTGTGTGGCGTAAGAATCCCATATACTGTGCTGCTTCAGAATTTCCGGTCATCTGACCTGATTCACAAAATGACCTCAAGAGAGTTTGATTTTGCGGGCCCGAGGTATACACTTAGCTCTGAGCTGCATAGAGCTTCTTCCAAGAGGCTATCTTAATCCACACTAACCAGGCTTACCTGGTCGAATTGAGAATATTATGAGCGCGGTAGAAGAACCCTCAAAGGCTGTATCCACCAAGAGTGGATTATTGGAACTGCGAGATTTTCTCAGTGGTTTGCTCGCCGATGGCAGAATTAGTGATGACGATTTTGAAAGCACTTTGAACGGCCATCGTTCCGCGAATGATTTGAAAAAACACGTTCTGGACTATATCGCGCACTTGAAACTGCAGGACAGAAAAGCTGAAGGGAGAACTCTGGACATCGAGAATTTGACGATGGCACTTAGTAAGCAAAGCGGGCAAGAGTATTATCGTATCGATCCTCTGAAAATTGATGTGGCACAAATCACCAATGTCATGTCCTATCCCTTTACACAGCGGCACCATATACTGGCTGTTGAAGTATCACCCACAGAAGTGACTATCGCCAGTGCGGAGCCTTACATAAGTTCATGGGAATCGGACCTGGAACACGTATTAAAACGAAAGATTAAGCGTGTCGTATCTAATCCAGTTGAATTAAAGCGCCTCACCACAGAGTTTTACAGCTTATCCAGTTCTATAAGTGGTGCCACCAAAGAGGATCCACAAAGGAAAGGAATTGGCAATCTTGAACAAATGCTGGAGCTTGGTCACATCAAGGATCCAGAGGCAAACGATCAACACATTGTAAATGTCGTAGATTGGTTACTACAGTATGCCTTCGAGCAAAGAGCAAGCGATATACATGTCGAGCCCAGGAGGGAGAAGGGCAATATTCGCTTCCGCATCGATGGTGTTCTATACACGGTTTATGCACTTCCTATGCAGGTGTTAAGCGCGGTGACAAGCCGACTTAAAATACTTGGGCGGATGAACGTAGCAGAAAAACGCAAGCCGCAGGACGGCAGAATTAAGACCAAAAGCCCAAAAGGAAATGAAGTCGAACTGAGACTGTCAACATTGCCGACCGCTTTTGGCGAAAAGCTGGTCATGCGAATTTTTGATCCCGAAGTCCTGTTAAAGTCTTTTAAGCAATTGGGTTTGGCCAATGATGATTTGGATCGCTGGGAACAAATTACCAGCAATAACAACGGTATTGTTATTATTACAGGGCCAACTGGCAGCGGTAAGACCACCACACTTTATTCCACGTTGAAAACACTGGCTACTGAAGAAGTAAATGTCTGCACCATTGAAGATCCAATTGAGATGGTCGAAGACAGCTTTAATCAAATGCAGGTGCAGGAAAATATTAATCTAAATTTTGCTGATGGAGTTAAGGCACTTCTCAGGCAAGACCCCGATATTATAATGATAGGAGAGATTCGAGATCTACCGACGGCAGAAATGGCAATACAAGCAGCACTGACAGGTCATCTGGTTTTCACCACCTTGCATACTAATGATGCTCCCACTGCGATTACCAGGCTTCTCGAACTGGGCGTACCGTCCTATTTAATAAAGGCTACAGTGATAGGAATCATGGCACAAAGGTTGGTAAGAGTTCTGTGCCCCCGCTGCAAACAACCGACCCCGATGGAGTCTGACACATGGGCAGCACTTACGTTACCTTGGAAAGTAAAGGCACCTGCTCAATCATCAGTTGCTGTGGGGTGTCTCGAGTGCCGCGAAACCGGATATAAAGGCAGGGAGGGAATTTATGAACTTATGCCGTTAACTGAGTCGTTGCATAAATTGTCAGACAATAAAGAAGACCTTCCAAACCTTCGCAGACAGGCTTATAAGGAAGGCATGTTAAGTCTTCGGCTAAGTGGTGCTCAAAAAGTAGCTACAGGTCTGACAACACTCAATGAAGTTCTGCGAGTTACTCCCGACAACAAGTAAACGCCTGCATCTTGTTTGTTGCTATCATATCCAACCCCATAATCTCCCAACTGTTGTACAAAGCAAGCTAATATAACATTATCAGAAGATACTCAGATGGACAGAATAAGGACATTCTGTGGGTTGAATATGCAGGCAGAACGATTTGATATGCAAGAAGGCGGCGGAGAAAAAATACTGGTAATTGGGCCTTCCTGGGTAGGTGACATGGTCATGGCGCAATCCCTGTTTATGGTATTGCGAAAATACAATACTGACTGCAGAATCATTGTTGTGGCGCCTGACTGGAGTCTACCGCTGATAGACAGAATGCCTGAGATTGAAGGCCATCTGGAATATGGTTTCAAACACGGTGAATTAAATTTAGCCAGGCGAATGTCAGTCGGCAAATCAATACAAGCACAAAATTTTTCCAAAACCATCGTATTACCTAATTCATTCAAGGCAGCACTGGTCCCATTTCACGCCAGAATTCCCGTGCGAATTGGCTGTCAGGGCGAATTTCGTCGTTTATTGCTCACGGATTGTCGAAAGTTGGATGCGGCTCGATTTCCCTTAATGGTGCAACGGTTCGTTGCATTAGGTCTTCCACGGTTCGACTTACCTCCGGTTGATATTCCGTTTCCAAGGCTCATCACTAAGGGCTCACAAGTTTCAGAAGCGCTGGAGCAACTGGATCTGGCACAATCTGAGATGATCCTGGCAATTTGTCCCGGAGCGGAGTTTGGCGGAGCAAAACAATGGCCGGAAGAGCATTTTGCGAGATTATGCAGCGTGGTTATAGCAAAAGGTTGGCAGGTCTGGATTTTTGGATCAGCAAATGACACAGAGGTGGCAAAAGCAATTGTTGGCAGAATCCCAGAGGATAAAAGGGAGGCTTGCACTGATTTGACCGGCAGAACGAGTCTCGCTCAGGCTATTGACCTCATGTCTGTGGTCACTGCGGTGGTTAGTAATGACTCTGGATTGATGCATATTGCGGCCGCACTGCAAAAACCAGTGGTCACACTCTATGGCTCAAGCTCCCCTGACTTTACACCGCCCCTTGCAGACAGGGTAAAATTGATTGTGAATAAAATTGAATGCAGCCCTTGTTTTAAGCGTAAGTGCCCATTGGGACATTTGCGCTGCCTGACTGAAATTAGTGCAGAGCGCGTTCTTTTGGCATTGCATGAGCTACTGGAAGCAGAGTGAACTTTTTTATCAACACGGGAGTCGGTATTTCTTGCGAATTTTAGTCGTAAAAGTGTCGTCACTGGGCGACATTATTCATACATTACCGGCGATTACCGATGCAAAAAGAGCGCATCGAGACCTCGTATTTGATTGGGTTGTGGAGGAAAATTTTGTTGAGGTGCCCGCCTGGCACTCCGCTGTTGAAAACGTTATTCCAATTGCGATTAGACGCTGGCGAAGAAATTTGCTTAAAACCTATATAAATAGTGAATATGGCAATTTTAAAAAGGACCTGCAGGGGATTCACTACGACCTGGTTATTGACGCACAAGGTCTAATTAAAAGCGGAATAATAAGTAGACTTTCTAAAGGACTGACCATTGGGCTGAGCAACCGTACAACTCGGGAACCCCTGGCCACGTTGTTTTATAACAAAGTTTATTCGGTGCCGTGGACCTTTCATGCGGTTGATAGGGTACGGCAATTATTCGCAAGGGCGTTGCAATATAGTTATGATGAAAACCTTATAGACTATGGGCTGGATTTGGATCGTATCGATAAGAACAGGCACATTGAAAGAAAGCGGCAGCTTGTTTTTTTACATGGTACAACATGGAAGACCAAGCATTTACCAAGGTTTTACTGGCGACATTTAGCACAACTGGCAACGGGTGAGGGCTACGATGTCTTGTTACCATGGGGGAATATGGAAGAAAAACGGAGCGCTGAATTTATAGCAAAGAATAATACAAGAGTTTCAGTTCTGGATAAACAGTCACTAACCGGGCTGGCCAGGCATATACTGAGCTCAGCCGGAGTCATCGCGGTAGATACCGGGCTTGGTCATTTGGCTGCGGCCCTGGCCACACCGACTCTTTCACTTTACGGTCCTACCGATCCGGGGCTCTCTGGAACTTTTGGCCGTCAACAGTTACAACTGAACTCAAACCTTAATTGTGCGCCATGTGTTAAGAAAGTGTGTGGTTATGCTGGCCCTGGAGTCACTGACAAATTTGGCGAAGAATCATTTGCAGTCGAGCCGCCCTGTTTCTCATCACACCCGCCAGAACATGTATGGCAACAGTTTGAGAAACTTATTAATGAGTGAAAACCGGCGATGAAGCTAAGTTTTCTTATATATCGGTATTTTCCTTATGGAGGACAGCAACGGGACCTTCTTCGTATCGTTAACTCTTGTCTGGAGAGAGGCCACGAAGTAGAAGTCTACACTCTGCAATGGCAGGGAGATATGCCTCCAGGATTAGAAATTAAAATTGTTCCAGTTAAAGCAATGAGCCGCGTAAAACTTTACCAGCGATTTACTGTCTGGGTATTGGATAAACTGGCAATGAGCCCCGATCACATTGTGATTGGATTTAACAAGATGCCGGGACTGGATTTTTACTTCGCAGCGGACCCCTGTTTCGCTGCGAAGGCGGATGAGCAACGTGGTGCGTATTATAGGTTCACTTCCCGTTATCGGCACTTCAAGAGCTATGAAGAAGCAGTGTTCAAACCTTCTGCTACCACCGAAGTCTTATTACTATCGTCCCTCCAGCGGCAAGCATTTTTAAAATACTATCCAGAATGCGGTGGTCGCTTACATGATGTGCCGCCAGGAATATCCCGCGATCGGAGAGTGACTACCAAAAGAGAACAAGATCGAATTCAATTCAGAGAAGAATATGGTTTGTCGGCAGGCGACATTTTAGTATTACAAGTTGGCTCAGGTTTCAGGATTAAGGGAGTGGACAGATCGTTACGCGCAATCGCAGCTCTACCTGAAGAAATACGTGGAAAAGTGAGATATATGTTAGTGGGCCAGGACAAACCCGGTCGCTTCAAATCACTGGCCCGAAAGCTCGGTGTTGCTAATCAGTTCTCCGTTCTGCCAGGGCGTGATGATATTCCGCGTTTTCTTACAGGGGCTGATCTGTTGTTACATCCCGCCTATAGCGAGAGTGCTGGCTATGTTTTGCTCGAGGCAACAATTTCAGGATTGCCGGTTCTAACTACAGCAACTTGTGGTTACGCTTTCCATGTCGACAAGGCAGGATCAGGCGAGGTCTGCAAAGAACCGTTCCATCAATCGGAGCTGAATCGCCGGTTATCAAAAATGCTGGAAAACCTGGAATCGTCTTCCTGGTCACAAAATGGAAGAAAGTATGGTTTGAGGGATGAAATCTATGCGCTGGGAGAGAGAGCCGCGGATATTATTGAGTCTCATGCACAAATCCAACACAGGGTGGCCAGTTAAAGATGCTGCAGTTGAATAAGGAATTCAAAGAGATTTGGCGTGGCGCCGATCCTTACGAGTTGCTGGAAGCGGCGGAGGGGAAAGTTTATCGGCAAGTAGAAAGCCGGCGGACCTTTCAAACTTATTTGAACGGGAAAAGCTATTTTGTAAAATTGCATTTTGGTGTGGGTTGGAGTGAAATTTTTAAGAATATATTCCAGTTAAAAATACCTGTCATTAGCGCAAAAAATGAATGGGAGGCTATCAACAAGCTACATGAGCTAAAAATCTCCACGATGAAAGCTGTTGCCTATGGTAAGAAGGGGCTAAATCCCTCCACTGTCAAATCATTTATTGTCACAGAAGATCTGGTTGATACCATAAGCCTTGAAGATTTTTGTAGAGACTGGCGTACAGCCAGGCCGGAATTCGGATTAAAAGCAAAACTGATCAGTAAGATTGCCAGGGTAAGCCGTGTACTTCATCAAAACGGAGTGTGCCATAGAGACTTCTACATTTGTCATTTCCTGCTCCATAAACCAAGCTTAATAGATTCCCAAAACCCAGAGTTATTTATTATAGATTTACATCGCGCTTTTATAAAAAACAGGCTGGGTAAACGTTGGATAGAAAAAGATATTGCTGGCATCTTTTTTTCCGCCATGGATATTGGCTTGACCCGGCGTGACCTGTTTCGCTTCATACGGATCTACAGCGGGAAAAGCCTGCGTGAATCACTGACGATAGATGCTGGATTTTGGCACAACGTAAACCGAAGAGCACAATCTTTGTACAAAAAATTGAGTATTACATAAGGACTCTGTGAACAAAAGATAGCCAGCTATTCCGAAATCACGGCTGCAGACTTGTTACTGGTAATTTGGCCCTAAGCAGAGAAGAGGAGATTCAGGGATTTCTTTCCCGATGGTATTCGGCATCCTACCAATTTTTCATGGCTAATTTCACATTCAAAGATTTAAACTTAATGGGTCGGTCTATTCCGGTTCCCTTAAGGCTGTTAGTGGAAGCTGACTCAGCAGGCACTGGGCAGAATGGTGTTTCGTCTAAGGAGATAGTGATTGAAAAATTATTTCGGGTAATCCCAGGCAGACGAATAGTGGGACTATGCGAATATAAGGGTCGGCAGGCTGTAGCTAAAATATTTTTTCATCCCAGGTACTGGAAAAGGCATCTTAAAAGAGAGATGCGTGGAAATGGGCTACTGGCCGATGCAGGCCAATCTATTCCCAGAAGCGTCGAAACTCTGCGATCTGCCAAACACAACGGAGGGATTCTGTTAACAGAGTTTCTGGTAGGGAGCGTTACGCTGGAAGATAGTAGGTCGGACATACTGACTGGGGAAACGGACTTTAACCTGGTTACTTCTGCAGTTGCATCAATCGCTTCCTGTCACAACCGGGGACTGTGGCAGAATGATATTCATTTGGGTAACTTTCTTTTTTTTCAGAATAATATATTCTTGCTAGATGGCGGAGCTATCAAATTTGAAAAAATAGACTCACCGCTTTCCCAGACCAGGAGTTTGGAAAACCTTGCTGTTTTCTTCGCTCAGTTTCCAGTGTGGCATGATAGAAATATTGACCAATTGCTTTCGGAGTATCTGATGCTCAGGGATGGCAAGGGATGGGCTACGGATGAGGGAAGCTTCTTCAAGATGGTTCGGCATGCCCGAACAAAACGTCTCGATATTTATGCCAGGAAATTATTCCGCCCTACCTCGGCACATGCATTTAGTCACTCCATGAGCCGGCTTCTGGTTTATGACCGGGTAGTAGCGTCAGCAAACTTTGACGCGTTTATTGTAAATCCAGACAGCTATTTGGAAAAAGGGAAACTGATTAAAGATGGGAATTCTTCTACGGTTGCCAGTATTGCAATTGATGGAAAAAACTATATCTTAAAGCGCTACAATATCAAAAGTTTCCAGCATGGAATAAAGAGACTTTTTACACCAAGCAGAGCTTACAAGTCCTGGCGTGCCGGGCTTATATTGGAAATGCTGGGCATCGGAACTGCTCATCCGATTATGTGTCTGGAGCAAAGAGTATTTTGGTTTTTCAGACGACGTGCATATTTTCTTAGTGAAGAAGTTTCAGGAGATCATCTGATTGCAGATTATGAGAACGAGACTAAAACCACAGAGCAATGGGAAGTGGTATTTTCAGCCTTTAGAAATTTATTTTCCGTGATGAAAGAATATAAAATCAGTCACGGAGACATGAAAGCAACGAATTTTATCTTCAGTAACAGGCAACTGTACATTTTGGATCTTGACTCTCTGAAGCAACATAAGAGCGATGGCTCGTTTGCTGAGAAATTTGACAAGGACCTGGATAGATTTCGGAAGAACTGGCTTGCTACAAATCTTGAAAAGCAGGCTGCCGGGGCAATGGCTGACTTTATGAGTAAGCAGGGCTAGCTGATGGCGATTATCACTCTTGGTCTTTCTGGAGCAATAGGGCACGATCCTGCCGCAGCACTTTTCATCGATGGTGAACTGGTGGCTGCCGTAGAGGAAGAGCGGATGTTGCGCCGTAAACATGCGAAAGGCTCTCTCCCCTACCATGCGGCTAGAGAATGTATGCAAATAGCGGGAGTTAAATCAAATCAGATTGATGTTGTTGCCATGCCGTATGCGCCAGTTTCCCTGTTTAGCAAGGCTCGTTGGCACTACGCTTACCGGCATTGGTATGCACCTGACCGGTGTGTCGATAGCGTATTAAATGGTAATCGGCGTTATCGAAGATACCTGGCTGAGCTCGAGGACCTATTGGGGAAACTGCACATACCGCTTAATAAGGTCAAAATTGAGTCGGTAGAGCACCAATTGGCCCATGCCAGTAGTTGTTATCACCTAAGCGGAAGCAATCAAAAGACTGCCATACTCAGTATTGATGCCAAGGGTGAGTACGCAAATGTATTCCTGGGTTTTGGCGAGGATGGCCGAATTCATAAAATAAAGGAATTTTATAATCCCGATTCATTAAGTGGTATGTATGCTGCGCTAACAGACTATCTGGGATTCGAAATACTCGATGGTGAATTCAAAGTAATGGGAATTGCACCGTATGGCGATGCAGGCAAGTATGACCTGTCCTCTCTGGCCAGGTTTGACGGCAAGAAATTAAAGGTTAATAACCAGCTCATCACCACAGTTGGTATTCGACGCTACAGGGCAAAGGCGAAGGGGCACTATTTTAGTCAGAAACTGGTAGATCTACTCGGCCCACGCAGAGTGGGAAATCTGGTAGATGACCCCTACATTCATTATGCGGCAGCAATTCAAAAACTCTATGAGGACATCACCGTAGAAATCATTTCCTGCTATCTAAAAGATATTTTCCAGGATACAAACCGACTAGCCATTGTCGGTACTGGCGCCATGAATATCAGGTTAAATCAACGCCTGCTCTCGCTACCGGAGGTGCATGATTTGATTGTGCATCCGGCTTGTGGTGATGCCGGCACTGCGATAGGTGCGGCCGCCTACGCGATTAATCAATCAGGCCAGCGAATACAAGCGCTCAAGAATATGTATTTGGGCCCATCCTATTCATCGGAGGAATGCATAGAAGCTTGTCGTATTAACCGCGAAAAACCCGATTGGGAAGTACTGGAAAATCCCACCGAAACTGCTGCAAAATTGATCGCGGAAGGCTCGCTGGTGGCATGGTTTCAGGGCAGGATGGAATTTGGGCCGAGAGCACTGGGCAACCGCAGTATACTGGCCAACCCGGCCCAGGAAGGCGTGAGTGACTTGATCAACAAGCAGGTCAAATTCAGGGAATCCTGGAGGCCATTCTCACCCAGTATTCTAGATGCATTTGCCAGTGACTTTCTCGAAGAGCAATTTACAAATAAGTACATGTGTGTAAGTCTGAAGGTAAGGGAGAAATGGAGAGCTAAATACCCTGCCATCATAGGAAAAGATGGTGAGACAAGAGCACAGGTGGTGACTGAAGATTCAAATCCGAAATTTTACCAGCTGTTGACTATTTTTAAGCAGCTTTCAGGGCATAGCTTGCTGATTAATACCGCATTAAACAGACCGGGGGAAGCGCTGGTATGCTCTCCTGATGATGCAATTGATATGTTCCATGGGGCCGATCTGGACTATCTCATAATGGAAAATATTTTGGTCACCAAGAGGAAGGAAACAGATAGTTGGTGATAGGCGTCAGAGTCTGATATCTCCACAAAACATGGGATAAGCTCTCTCGGCACTTGCCATCTATCGCCTTTGGTAAACTGCCAACCGCGGATCACTCTCTTCCGGGAAAGTAGCACGTAGTTCGAGAAGAGGCGCCAGGTTTTCTCCCTCGATCAGTTGACTGGCTTCGTAATGCATTTCCAGGATAATAAAGGTGCCCGCTGCAGCCTCGCTGATTTGTGATTCATCTATACGCGGAAGGGTTTTATCGTAGTCTTCAACAAGCCCACTGAAATAAGCAATGGAATGATTATTGGTAATAAGCGATGAGCTGGCAGAGGTATTTGCCTCAATCCACTCAATTGTATCGTTGACATAAGTCTTATCCCTACCAAAACTGTAAAATGAGTCGATTATGCAGTATAGAAAGAAAAAGGCGAAAATCCTTTTGGCAAGAAGTTTATTTTTTGAGTTGGCTGCATGTTTCAGTGTGCGGTAAATAATCAGCGGAACCATGAACGCTACCATTAGGCTAGATAGCATGAGGTATCGTGTTGACATATAGCGAGTAAGAAAAATAAATGCGAAAACAATTAGTGCATTGGTTAAACAAAAAGCAATGACAGGAGCAGCAGTAAATCCCGGTAACCTGTAATAATTTTTGAAAAAGCCAAACAGTAAAACCAGAATGGATGGCCCCCCAATGCCAACAATCAGTTTCGCCATTACTATTGCAAACAGGCCCGCTGCCGTGAAGAGAGTTATATACGTGGTTGAATACCCGGCGGCATGTTCATTAAACAGAATCTGGCCCAATGCAAACGATTCAACCTCGCTTGTTTGTGTCAGCTCCGCTACAAATGGGGCGTAGACAGAAACAAAATCAATAAGTAAGCTGATAATATCAATCCCTGCCAACAGAAGAATCAGGGAAAGACCCAACCCACCAAAAAATAGTATTCCAAAGATCCGAACCAATAATCTTCGACGTTGATCTTTTGTACACCTTGTGTCTAACAGGAGGGAGAAAGGAATCACAATGAGGTAGAGAAGGGCTTCAACTCGCAGTGCGGCAGCAACAAGAAAAGCCATACAAAACCCCAGCGCATACTTCAATTGCCGGGACTTTCCAAGAAGCAAAAATTGCCAAGTTCCAAATAGAGAAAAAGCCCAGAAACCAATGTCTCTGATTATTTCGTAGCGGAATTCGTTTAGCTGGGGATAGGTCAGTATGGTAATAGCTGCTATAAAGAGCAGGAGCCTGGAGTCATCTATTTCTCTGATAATACTGAGAAACGAGTAGATTAGCAGGGCATAGAACAGTGCATTAACGGTATAGGCTGCGACGAACGGATCGGCGCCAAACAGGCCTTCGATTGTGGCGATTAAAATCGGGTAACTGGCCCAGGAGTAATGATCAAATGCTGCAACCAGTCCATCTTCCAAAACAATGTCGGCGGTTCGAATATAGTCAAAGGCATCTGCGTTGGGAGGGTCGGGAAAAAGAATAGTGAAGAGCGAAATCAGCAAACTGGCCAGCACCGCATAAATTCTGATATCGACTGCACTCCACCTGGAACTGTTCACATTGCCTATTTCTCAGTAAGGGCGAGCCGATTCTCCGGCCACCTGTGTTTTGAATCGTCTGTGCAGCCAAAGGTACTGCTCAGGGTGTTTTCTAATAGCCTTCTCTATGAGCTGATTTATCCTGATTGCATCGGCTGTTTGATCTTCAGTTGGGTAGTCCTTGAGAACCGGACCGAATTCGAGATGATAACCTGAGTTATCTCCAATTCGATAATTGCTAAAAAATAGCACTGCAGAATCATTAAATTTGGCGAATCGGGCGGTTGCCGTGATGGTTGCCGCCTCCACGCCAAAAAACGGGACAAATACAGAGTGCTTGGCGCCGTAGTCCTGATCTGGAGCATACCAAAGGACATTGCCTTCTTTCAGGCTACGCATCGCCTGCCGCACGTTGGTACGCTCAAAGACTCCATTGAAAACCTTTTTTCTGCCATTAAACATGACGGCGTCAAACAGGGGATTGTTGTTTGGTCGGTAGGTTACGGCCATGTCTTTAAATAGAGTTAACAGGCTGCCACAGATTTCCAGTGAAGAGAAATGCGCGCAGACAAGTAAGACACCCTTGCCCCTGGACATAGCCGCCTCGAGGTTTTCCATTCCCGATACCGTTACGCGCTGGTGAAAATCCTTAGGGTTTCGACTCCAGGCTATGGCTATCTCCATAACACCCATGCCATTCGATATAAATGTCTTCCGTGTTAGCACGCTGCGTTCTTTATCTGTCAGCTCCGGGAAGCAGAGCCGCAAATTGGTTTGACAAATATGTCTGCGGTCCCTGGCGAAGAAGTAGCTGAGCAATCCGAGTAGCCGGCCAATTTTCATCTGCAGAGTGAAAGGAAGACGGGCTGCTCCCCACATAAACAGCAGGCCCAGCCAGGTAGGCCAGTAGCGAATTCCAGCAAATTGCCGGAGCGGGATTAATTGTGGCGATTTGCTGGTCACGAATAAAGAGTTGAATAATCGCTGTATCAGGCGCGAATTGTAGCAGAAGCGATGAGTAATCTCTTTGCCTGTGGTGAGGCCTCTCTGGCGGATTTCTGATAGATAAAAACCCACTTTTATAACAAAACAAGGCAAAATAAAGCTGGCATTGCCCACTTTCCTTAATAATTGCTCTAAATACACCAGGTATACTGGTGAAATGTTCTGGTCAGGCTTAAATCTACAAAAACCGGGGGCTATGGTATGATTTGCGGCCATATCGAGCTCCGTTACCTAGGCAATCCAGGAAGACACCATGAGACTAGAAATGCCACCTTTTCAGCAATCCAGGATATTGGTGGTAGGTGATGTCATGCTGGATCGTTACTGGCATGGTCAGGCTTCAAGAGTTTCTCCAGAAGCACCGGTACCGGTGGTGCAGGTGGGAAACCGGGAAGACCGGCCCGGCGGAGCCGGAAACGTGGCGCTCAATATAGCGGCATTGGGTAGTGCGGCTACGTTGGTGGGGATAATTGGCAGGGATGAAACAGGAGAAGAATTGCAATCACGCCTTAACGCAGCGGGAGTGTATTGTGATTTCCTGTTATCGGATGATAAACCAACGATCACCAAGCTCCGCGTAATTTCACAGCATCAACAGCTGATTCGGCTGGATTTTGAGCAAATGTTTGGCGGTTCAGAACTGGCTGGACTGGTGCCAAAAGTTGAGTCTTTGCTGGACGGCAATCAAGCACTGATCCTCTCGGACTATGGTAAGGGGGCTCTGGATGGCATTTCCAATCTGATCGAGCTTGCACATACCCGAAATATACCGATCGTAGTTGATCCCAAGGGATCGGATTTTGAAAAATATCGTGGAGCGACGATAGTCACACCCAACCTGAATGAATTTGAATCGGCAGTTGGCCACTGCGCCAATGAAGAGGAATTGGTCAGAAGAGGCTTGGCCCTGCTGGCAGAATTAGAACTGCAAGCCTTGCTTATCACGCGAGGTGAGCATGGCATGACATTGTTACGGCCAGATTCGGCAGAGCTTCATCTGCCCGCACAGGCTCAGGAAGTTTTCGATGTTACCGGTGCTGGCGATACAGTTATATCCGTTTTGGCGGCATCACTAGCCTCGGGTGATTCCCTGGCTGAATCGACAGCTCTGGCGAATCTGGCTGCTGGCCTGGTAGTTGGCAAATTGGGTACGGCGGCAATAAGTGGCCCCGAACTTCGCCGAGCTATGTTAGAGGAGCAGGGCTCTGGAAGAGGAATAATGAGTTCCGATCAGCTACAAATCGCAGTGCAGGATGCCAGGGAGCATGGGGAAAAAATTGTATTTACCAACGGCTGTTTCGACATCATTCACGCTGGGCACGTTGGTTATCTTTCTGAGGCAAAACAATTCGGAAACAGACTCATCGTGGCCATCAATGAAGATTTATCCGTCCGGCGGTTGAAGGGGGCGGGTCGGCCTATCAATCCTCTAGAACGGCGCATGGCAGTACTGGCTGGGCTGGAAGCGGTCGACTGGGTCGTTTCGTTTGCCGAAGATACACCCGAAAACCTGCTGGAAGTACTGAGACCAGAAGTGCTGGTTAAAGGCGGGGATTACTCCCTGGAACAAGTCGTAGGCGGAAGCTTTGTACAGGATTATGGCGGGGAAGTAAAAGTTCTGGAATTTCTGGATGATTGTTCTACTTCAGCCATGATGGAAAAGATGCAAGAAGTTGGAGACTGATAAATCATTGGAAAAACGTGAGACTCAATGGATTTACTATCAATTCGGCTCAGCGTGTGTGTTCGATTGCTGTGATGGCAGCCTTGACATTCTGTACCAGGTGCTCAGAGTTGATTGTTCCTATAATCACACTGTCAACTCCCTGATTCGAATACACGAAATTTAAATTGTGCGCAACGGCATCGATATTCCGATCCCCACTATAACAATCATGGCCACTATTTAGTGCTTTTTTCACCAAAACTCCCTTGTTTTCCAGGCTGGCTTTTTCTATGACATCAGCATCACCGGTGTTAGATGGGTTGTAAGTGACCATTACAACATCGGTACAATCCACTGCTAAGAGACCACCGGTCAGGGTCTTGCTGGACATCCCAATCGCTCTGATCAAGCCCTTTTCTTTTAACCGGGTAAGTGTCTCGATACAGTCTGACGACCGGATGATTTGTTCATCGCTTCCATCGGAGTGAATCAATACGATATCGAGATAATCGGTTTGAATATATCTCAGACTTCTTTCGACGCTATCATTTATATGTTGCCCAGAAAAATCGAAATAGGATTGGCCGCCGGTAAATTCCTCTCCTACTTTTGTACAAATTACCCAGTCTTCCCTGTCGCGTAACAACCTTCCCAGACGCTGCTCACTACTTCCGTAGGCGGGAGCAGTATCAATTAGATTAATACCAAGCTCTTTTGCCATTGCCAGTAAGTCAGCTACTTCGTTGTCCTGTGGCAATGAGAAGCTAACCGGATATTTGACCTCCTGATTGCGCCCGAGTTTTACTGTTCCGAGGCCAACAGGAGAAACCTTCAGATCCGTTTGACCCAGTTGACGCTTCATTAGCTTCATGATGTCTGGTTGTCCCAATGGGGTTTGGCGATCCCCACTGGATCCAGGAAGTCCGCCAAAGAAATTGAATTGACATGCTTCGCAGGTAACATCGGTTGGGAAGCAAGCTGTTCAATGACCTTATCGGCTAACACGGGAGTTAATGTTAATTTTGTCGGCCAGGTAGTAATTATGTTCTTTTCTTCAGCGTGATATACATCGTCTGGTCTGAACATGCCGCTTACTTTTGCTTCGGCCCGCCTAACCGTAAAGCAATCCCACTCCGCATCTGACAGGTCTAGTCTGGGGAACAACTCATTAATAACAGATTTGGCAGATACCAGCTGATCTTTTTTATTTTTACCAACCCCTGATTCAGCGAGCTCACCACCCAGATACCATACATGACTTCCGTCCTTGCTACGGTGGGATGTAATAGTAAGCCTTGGTGTTAAGCTGAAATCATCGCCAATGCAGTGAACATAGATTAGTGGCAGATCTCTTTTTTTGAGCGTAACCATGTGCAACGGTCGCGTCTGCATTTGCACAGACTCCAGATTTGCCCTGGCAATCAGATCCCGGTTTCCCTCTCCAGCGCACAACATGATCTTCTGCGACTGTATAGAAATAGTTCCTCTGGTTGAATTGAGCTGAACACCGGTAACATTGGCCTGACTATCCTGTTCGAAGGCAATTAGTGATGGGCTGATTTTGAATAGTCTATCCTGATGTGGCTCGCTCAGTACGCTTAGTAAGGATGGCGCATCTATGACAAAATCAGGTAATCGGTATAGCGAGCCCTTGATATTATGTTGCCGGAAGAAATCCGGATATTCATCAGTAGCAACAGTGGCTATGCGACCACGCAAACTTTTGCTGCCCAGGAATGTTTTCAGCCGTGATCTGAAATTTGCATCAGACCACATCAGGTAGTGATCGCAGAGCAGTGCACAGCGGCTTATGTCGACATCGCCCTCGCCTTTAAGACAGGCGCGCCATCGGGTGGGCATGCCAGCTATAGTGCTGGCCGTGCCGCTGAGGGAGCCGCTCAGGGCATACTTCAAACCACCATGAATGATTCCCTGGGATGCGATGGTCTGGCCGCCTCCCAAAACTTCAGTTTCGAAGAGGATTGCTTGATAACCTTCATTATGTAGCCGATTAAGTAACCATAGACCAGCTATTCCTCCGCCGAAGATTACAATGTCAGTTGAAAAGGAAGGTGTCATTAGATAAGAACACTTCAATCCGTTATATCGCAGGAACTAGACAAAGATTTCCAGCGCCTTTGTGAAATATGCGGGCTAAGGGCATTAATTGCGAACCTTGCCTTGTAACTGTACGTCTCACACCTTGCAGAAGAGTGTTAGACTTGTTCACAGGCTCCCTTACTCCCTATTCCGGAGCCAGTTCAGTATATCGGCTAAGCGCTGGTTTTCCTAACGACCTGGCCGCTCAACAGCGTGTCACGAGCGAATGAATGCAAAGGGCTATTTACAACCTGACTTTCTATTTGGCCATCCCGTTCCTGCTGCTGCGCTTGCTATTGCGGTCAATCAAGGCCCCTGCATACAGGGCAAGATGGGGTGAGCGATTTGCTTGTATTAATGTGCCTGCCAATGCCGGTGCCGAAAAGGGGTGTATCTGGGTTCATGCCGTGTCAGTGGGTGAAACTATCGCCGCGATTCCCCTGATCCAACAATTGCAATCAGTGCACCCGAAAAGATCGGTAATTGTCACCACTACAACGCCTACTGGCTCTGATCGTGTACAGCAACTTTTAGGTGACTCAGTTTTTCATGTCTACGCACCCTATGATTTGCCTGGTGCTGTTAAGCGGTTTCTGGCACGCGTGCAGCCATCGATTTTCATCATTATGGAAACTGAACTTTGGCCTAATGCGATCCACTATTGCCATAAGCATGGCGTAAAGATAATGCTTACCAACGCTCGACTATCAAAGAAATCTGCGACAGGTTACGACCGTATAAAGCAAATTAGCAGGCAGATGTTATCTAAAGTCGATTTTATCACCGCGCAATCGCAACCGGATGCCGACCGGTTTGTTGCGCTGGGAGCGGATCCGGAAAAAATTCTGGTAACTGGAAGTCTGAAATTTGACGTTGAATTCTCCGCCGGACTTAACAGCTTGTCTCCGGCGCTTGATTCTATGCGGAAAACACAGCGACCGGTTTTTGTTGCTGCGAGCACACGAGAAGGCGAAGATAAAAAAATTCTTTCAGTATTGAGGATGTGCCTGGAGCAAATACCGAATTTATTATTGGTCCTGGTTCCTCGTCACCCCGAGCGATTTAATAGCGCCGCCAGACTTTGTGAGGAAAACGGATTTAACGTGCAACGCCGCAGCGCTGATGTTGTTGTGGGTGATTCTACCGAGGTGCTTCTTGGAGACTCGATGGGCGAACTGTTATGCTATTATCGCTTAGCCGACATCGCATTTGTTGGTGGCAGCCTGGTAGATACTGGTTGTCAGAACGTACTCGAACCCGCAGCGCTGGGTATTCCTGTCCTGGTTGGCCCATCACAGTTTAACTTTGAACATATATGTAACCAGTTGGAAGAGGCCGGCGGTTTAATCACAGTAGCCGATGAGGCTGAATTGGCCAGGTGTGTGATCGACTTACTGAGTAACAGGGTGAAGATACAGGAGATGGGTGACACCAACAGGAAGCTGGTTGAGGCGAATCGAGGAGCGCTACCCGCTACGCTTGAGCAGGCCAATAAGCTGCTGTCTGAGTCAACTCAATAGTCATTTTCGATAGCTACTTCAAACTGTCTGGTTAAATTTTCTGCTCCTCTGGGCGTGACTCTCACGTTGTCTTCGATTCGGATGCCGCCAAGCGGGTATAGTTCCTCTGTCAATTTCCAATTGATGTGGCTACCTCGCTTGCTGCCTTTTTGTGACTCCAATAGCATGGGAATAAAATAGAATCCCGGCTCAATGGTAAAGACCATGTTTTCAGTCATAGTTCGCGTGTTGCGAAGAGCGGGATAGTTCGCCGGGGGATTCCTGACCTCTCCGGAGACGCTGATCTGCTTTCCACCTACATCATGCACCTGAATTCCGAGCAAATGACCCACTCCGTGTGGCATGAACAGAGCGGGGATATCTTTTTCCATCAACTCGTTAACACTGCCCTGGCAGAGCTCATGAGAGACTAAAATTTCAGCGATACCCTGCATTGCCACACTGTGAAATTCCAGATAGTCCAATCCAGGTTTAACGCGGTCAACCAGAGACATTTCAAGCGTCTTCACAGCATTGAGAATCGAGACAAAAACCGGGTTTGTTCCGGGTGCTGTTACTGTGCGCGTGACATCGGAACAATAACCATTAATGCGACATCCCGCATCGATTAGCAAAACCCGGTTGTTGGTTGCGGATGCACGGCGTTTATTCTGGTAATGTAATATCGCTGCCTTTTCGTTCAGAGCAACTATGCTGGTATAAGGGCATTCATCTTCCAGTTGCTGGCAAGCGTGAAGATAAACCATATGGATTGCATATTCGCTACCCCCATCGAGGAAACAACTGCGGGCAGCGGCATGACCGACCAGGGCTAACTTGTTTGCCTGCTTGAGTTGCTCAAGCTCATAGTCAGTCTTGAATGCACGGTGAAAATCCAGAAAATGAATTAGCTCTGGCAAATTGACAAGTGCTTCATCCAGTTCCAGAGTGTTCGCTATGGCTGGGTTGGGCCCAATATAGGCGATGGCCTGATTACCTGCCATGTTGTGCCTGATTTTGTGGATCTGATTGAGGGTGGTGATTTGAAACTGATCCATCCACCAGCTTTCATTCAAAATTGATTGGTCGTACCAAAAATCATCGGGGATAATCTGAAAATAACAGGGTTTCTTACCGGGACAGATCAGTACAAATTGATCAGGCCGACTTACGGGTAACCAATGAGCAAAGTGACCAAAGGGTTGGAAGGCCATCGCTCGATCATCTGCATAATAATAATCCGTCGAGCCGCTGTGTATCAGGATAGCCTCTGCTGCAATCCCTACTGTAGCGAGACGTTGCAACGCTGTTTCATAGGATTGCATTAGACCAGCGATGTGTTTGACGTAGTTATCTGCTGGCAATCTCTGGCTCTCCCGTGGCATTTCAATTAAGTGAGTT
>PBTO01000089.1 GCA_002726595.1 Gammaproteobacteria bacterium
GCGCAGGCTACGACGGCGCAAAAGCGCCTTGCAGCTAAACGCTGAGAGACCCGCTGCACCCGAAAATTAACCCTGGTCGAGGTACTATGTATTTAATCCCTATGAGAAAACTATCACCGCTACTTGTCGCCAGGATTGGCGGGTAAGGTTTTTAGCAGCTCATGGTGCCGCCAAGCCATCGACCTCCATGCGTTCGCTTCCCGCTACAGTCACCGAGATACCATCTATCGTGGTAAATGCACGAGTGCCCAGCTGGAACTTATATACCTGGTAAGTAATGGAATTCGCACCATCTCGAATCAGGGTAACATCGAGAACAGTGTGGTCATCCTGCCACTGATAATAATACATCGATGCGCCGAGCCCGATTATCAGGGTAAGAAACATATAGGCAGCAATACGCAGTTCTGATGAGCCATCAGCTGCCTTTGTAGTCTGAGCCACCGCCTCTTTGGGTTTTTTTTCTTTGGATGGAGAAGCCCTGGCTGCAGATTTATTACCTCGCCTGATGAACGTAAAGGCAGCAATTATAACTGCCAGTGTGAGTAGTAATTTACCAAACATAAGGGTCCTGCCAGTTGCAGGTGATTAGTATTAACCAGGTTGCTCATCAAGCTGCGCGTAAATTCCATTTCTTTTTGCTTGTTTTATATCCATACACCAATGTCCTGCCATTCGTAGGTTAGCAGCCGTACTCCATTATTCCCGAGCCAGGGTCAATCCTACTGAGGAATGCTGAATAATAACAGTAGCAGACGTCGCTATCTCTCCCTCATGCCTTGTTGAGACTGCTTCCTACAGGTGTAATAATCGCCAATCTCGCCCAATACATTAAGAATATGCCGGTTCGGGCACAGAAACGGGGCGGACCGGATTTTATCCCAGTGAAAGACTAATTGATGGTTGGTGGTCTCAGACTACTCCTTCACCCAAGAGATCGTACATTTTGCAGAGTAGCGAGTCAGAAAATTCAATCTATGCCCCCGAAGGCATGCCGGCGTTGGATTTATCGGGGAAATCGACTTCGTTTTTCGAATTCTGGCCGTCATGGTTAATGTATTTGCCAGTTGTCATACTGTGGTTACTGTTGGCCTTGCGCTATCGTAGTTTGAGTCTCCCCTTGCTTGCTAATCCCGGAATACCCCTATCTGGCATGGTAGGTGTGCCGAAATCAGCGGTGTTTGATCTGGCTGGTGAGGAGGCAAGGAAATGGATACTCCCCTGGCTGGAATATCAGGTTTCTGAGGCAGCCATTGCTGAGCAGTGCCAGATTGTCGAGGATTTAATCGATAAGGCAGGGCTGCAAATACCAATCGTGGGCAAGCCTAACATAGGTTGTAGGGGGGCCGGTGTGCAGTTGATACAAACTCCGGCTGAGCTGAAAGATTACCTTCAGCAATTTCCTGTAACCGGCGTAATCCAGTTTCAATCTCTGGCCGATTGGGATGCCGAGGCGGGCGTGTTTTACGTGCGATATCCAGGGCAGCCCAGTGGTGAGATAACCTCCATGACGCTGAAATACACACCTTACGTTCTAGGCGACGGTGAGCATACTCTCGGTGAGTTGGTTCGATCTGATCCCCGCGCTGGTGAATTAATCCATCTATACAAGAGCCGGCACGCAGAAAACT
This sequence comes from Gammaproteobacteria bacterium, assembly GCA_002726595.1. Taxonomy (GTDB): domain Bacteria; phylum Pseudomonadota; class Gammaproteobacteria; order Pseudomonadales; family Pseudohongiellaceae; genus UBA9145. The sequence goes on from PBTO01000089.1 coordinate 1,632, forward strand.
GGGATAAGATTATCCCGGCAGGAGAACCATTCAGGCTGGTATTCTCAGCCAGCCATTGTCGTGGCGCCATATTTCGTGATGCCCGGACCTTGATTTCAGAGGATCTGTTACGCAGGCTTGATTCGATCTTCGACGATATACCCGAATTCTATTATGGTCGGCTTGACATCAAGTTCAGCGATGTCGAGACTCTTCGCAAAGGTGAAAAGTTCGCTATTATCGAAATAAATGGAGCCAGTTCCGAGTCTATTAGCATATGGGATCGCAATGCCGGTTTTTTCGCCGCAGTGGCCACCTTGATGAAGCAGTACCGCACCCTGTTTAAACTTGGTCAGGCCAATAGAAAAAGAGGTTATAATCCCCCGGGTGTGGCCGCTCTCTACAAAGCATGGCGGTATGAAGCTAAATTGGTAAGAATCTATCCAGAAAATGACTAATCCCTGTAAATTACCTGTTAAACCCCGCTGGCTGGCAGCAGTACTTGAAAGAGCGCTGGGATTGTCGCCGCTGGCCAAGGTCTACGATGGCCGGCCGGCTACCTCGACGCCAGCTCAGTTTCTGAAATATTCGCTGGATGCTCTGGGGATTAGCTTAAAGGTCAATGGAACCGAGAATTTTCAGGAAATTCCCACAACAGGTCCCCTGCTCATCGTTGCAAATCACCCGCTCGGCGGGCTGGAGGGTATGGCAGTCGCATCAGTCCTGTCCGAATTCAGACCGGATCTGAAAGTGCTGACGAATCAAATCCTGACTCGCATAGAAGAATTATCGGAGACTTTCATTGGAGTTGACGTGCTGTCATCCAATGCTGCAAGCGGCAATGTGTCGGGTATAAAACAGGTTCATAATCACCTGAAAGGAAATGGTGCTATTTTGATATTTCCTGCAGGAATGGTCTCAGCTCTCGATGTAAAGCAGCGTACCATTCGGGATCGGCGCTGGAGTCGATTGGTCGGACAACTCGTCAGGCGTTACGAGGCAGTCAGCCTGCCAGTCTACGTGGGTGGAAAAAACAGTATGTATTTCTATGTGGCCGGGGTAATTCATCCACGGCTGAGAACCTTGCTATTACCACGACAACTGTCTAATAAGCGTGGATCTGAATTAGCTTTAACTATCGGTAAGCCAATTCCAGCGCAGGAGCTGCGTCACGCTGACAGTCCCAGGGCCATTGCGGAATATTTGCGTATCAGCACCGATGCATTGGCCAATGGGGAGAAACGATTAAAGACTACTCCGATAAAGTTACCAGCTTTCGGCATAGATAAGCAGGATAGTGATCTGGCAAATTCCATTGATTCCCTACTGGACTGCCGGTCTATCGAGCACGATGAATTCGATGTGTTTTGTGCGCCATTCAATAGATTGGGCCCGATAATGGATCACATTGCCATAGCACGGGAGATTACCTTTCGATCAGTTGGGGAAGGCACCGGCTTTACTCAGGATTCCGATCAGTTTGATCCTCACTACCAGCATTTGTTTCTGTGGGACAAGCAACAGGGACGCATTGCCGGTGCGTATCGAGTTGGTCTGGTTGACAAAATTGTTGCCGAGCAGGGGGTAAGCGGACTTTACAGTCGTTCTTTGTATAAATATGACAATGCCTTTATCAATAAGCTGGATGGCGCGGTCGAGATGGGTCGCTCTTTTATTCACCCTGACTATCAGAGGCGCCCAGTGGCACTTAATCTATTGTGGCGGGGCATCGGGAAGATTCTGGTTGAAAACCCGCAATACCACACCTTATTCGGTTCGGTCAGTATTTCACGCGAGTACAGTGATCTGGCTCGGGCACTCATAGCCGATACACTGCTCACCAATTTTCGCGCTTCTGGCTTTGAGGATCTGGTAAAACCGATTACGCCCCATCGCATTGTCAACCGCGTGTGGTCAGACGAAATGCTGGCTGAGTTATCCAATATTAAGATGCTCAGCAAGTTAATAGGCCGCTGTGATCCAGGCAAAGCCATGCCAGTGCTGCTCAGACATTATCTATCACTCAAGGGGCGGCTGGTTTGCTTTAATATCCATTCAAAATTTAACGATTCTCTCGAAGGCCTGATAATCGTTGACCTGCGGCGAACCGAGAGCAAAACAGCAAGTCGCTTTATGGGTGCCGAGGGCTATAAACACTTTATGTCATTTCATCAATTGCAAGATTCAGCCTAACAAACATATAATTCCCGCATGGCTAGGCTATATGCAACCCTTCAGATAATCGGGGCAGTCGTTTTAGGTGTTATTGCGGCAGCAACGGCTGTCAATATGATTCTCATCGCCACCCGGCCAGATACGATCTCTGTGGTTAATGTCATCGTCGGACAGACTTTGATTATCGTCTGTTTAATCGCTCTGGCGAGATTGCTGATCCTCAAGGGAATACATGCCTTGCGTGCATCAGGTCGTTCCAAGCCAGAATCCTGATTGCTTCACTATCTGGTTTCGTGTATTGGTTTTGCTGCGCAACTTTAACCGCCCCACTGTGGCTGCCCCGAGCCGAGTAGTAGTCATAAATAACACAGGGTTTCTGCACAGGCGCTGGAGAAAGGAGTATAATCCTGCGCTTTTGACGGCGATAACCCGGGTAAGCGATGATTGTAAATCAAGACATCAATCGATTTAGTCACATGCAGCAGGGCTGTGTCGCCACAATCGGTAAATTTGATGGTGTGCACCTGGGACACCAACTCATTCTCGATCAGCTCAAGCAAAAAGCCGAGCAACTAAATTTGCCGGCCCTGGTGATCCTGATCGAGCCTCACCCTGAGGAATTCTTCACTGCACCAGGCGAGGACTGTCCTGCCAGATTGACAGTATTGATGGAGAAACTTGAGTTGCTGGAAAGTTTCGGAATTGACTGTGTTTACCAACTGAATTTTGATAAGGCACTAAGTCAAGTGAGTGCGGAGGACTACATACAGAATATTCTGGTTGAAGGGCTAGGCCTTGCTTCTTTAATCGTGGGTAATGATTTTCGCTTCGGACACAACCGTCAAGGTGATTATGAATTACTGCAAACTCGAGGTATCGAAAACAGCTTCGAAGTCATCGAAACTTCGACCTATGAAAGAAATGGCCAGCGCATTAGCAGTACCTTTATCAGGGAACAGCTTGCCAGAGGAGATTTTAAACTGGTTGAGCAGTTGTTGGGACGCCCGTATTCGATGAAAGGGGAAGTGGTAAGAGGTCAACAGTTAGGAACCGATTTGGGCTATCCAACCTGCAATGTGAATTTACACAGGCGGCGGATTCCATTGCATGGAGTCTATGCCTGCGAAGTCAGGATAAACGGTGACCTGCAAAGGGCAGCAGTGAATATAGGGTATCGCCCAAGCTTATCGGATGATGGAGAAGCGCTACTGGAGGCGCACTTACTGGATTTCGAAAAAGATCTGTATGGTAGGTCAATAGAAGTAATTTTTCGGCACAGAATTCGCGAGGAAATAAAGTTTGATAGCCTTGATGAATTGACGAAACAGATAGAGTTAGATGTGGAAAAAGTCAGAGTACTTTTTGCTTAATTCGAATTGGGCAATGGGATGGAAATACTGACTGAAGATTTCGTGCTTCAGTTTGAAAGTTAAGTTGGAAAGAATGAAACACTAATGAGCGATTATAAAGACACACTAAATTTACCCAAGACGGCATTCCCAATGAAGGCAAGCCTGGCTCAACGCGAGCCAGAAATGCTGAAGAAATGGCAAGATATGGCGCTGTACCAGCGCATCTGCGAGAAAAACAAAGATAAGCCTAAATTTATTCTGCATGATGGCCCACCCTATGCAAACGCCGAATTGCATTTGGGGCATGCCATTAATAAAACCCTCAAAGATATAGTGATCAAGTCAAAGCAGATGAGTGGTTTTGACGCGCCCTATATACCTGGCTGGGACTGCCATGGGCTACCAATCGAACACATTGTAGAAAAAAAGAAGGGCAAGGCTGGCACAAAGATTAGCAAGGCGGAGTTTCGCCAAGCCTGTCGTGAGCACGCTGCCCGACAGATCGAAATTCAAAAACAGACGTTCATGCGGTTAGGTGTGCTCGGCGATTGGGATAATCCTTATCTAACGATGAATTTCTTAACAGAGGCGAATATTGTTCGGGCACTGGGTCAGGTTATTGCCAACGGTCATCTGGTCAAAGGTTATAAACCCGTGTATTGGAGCGTGGTCGGTGCTTCGGCTCTGGCCGAGGCTGAGGTCGAGTATCAGGATAAATCCTCCTTCGCTGTTGATGTGCGTTTTCAGGTAGCCGACGCGGCTGATTTTCTATCCCATTTCAAAGTAGAAGATTCCGCTGGGATTGCTGATCAACTTTCTGTCGTTATCTGGACCACGACGCCCTGGACACTCCCTTCCAATCAGGCAGTTTGCCTGCACGCGGAACTGGACTACGCACTGGTCCGCTGCGATCTCGGCAAAGGGTCAGAGGTGATCTTGTTGGCCAATGCAATGGTTGAGGATGTACTGCAGCGCTACGGCTGTAAGAGTTATGAAACACTCGCAGTCATCAGGGGGACAGAGCTCGAAAATCAACTGTTGCAACATCCTTTTGTTGAGCGGAAAGTGCCGGTAATACTTGGCGAACACGTCACCCTCGAGGCAGGTACAGGTGCGGTTCATACAGCGCCTGATCATGGTGTGGATGACTTTAATGTGGGTCGAGCTTATGGCTTGGACACATTAAACCTGGTGGACGAAAATGGTGTATTTACCGCCGCTGCGGGTGAATTTGCCGGGGTCCATGTTTATAACGTGGATGAGCAGGTGATCGATGTGCTAAGAGAACACAACGCGCTGATTACCGTAGATACCATTACTCACAGTTATGCCCATTGTTGGCGTACCAAGACGCCGCTGATATATCGAGCTACACCCCAGTGGTTCATCAGTATGTCAGAGCAAGATCTGCTCGGATCGGCGTTGGAAGCGGTGAAGAAAATAAAATGGATACCCGACTGGGGTCAGGCCCGTATCGAGCTGATGTTGCAGGGCAGTCCGGATTGGTGCGTCTCCAGGCAAAGAACCTGGGGCGTTCCAATTACCCTTTTTGTACATAAGGAAACCCAGACCTTACATCCGAATACGGCGGAGCTGATAGAGCAGGTGGCTCAGCGCATTGAGATCGAAGGCATAGAGGCCTGGTTTCAGTTGGAGCCAGAGGAATTATTGGGTGATGACGCTGCTCTTTACGAGAAAGTCAGCGATACGCTGGATGTCTGGTTTGATTCTGGTGTTACCCACTATTCAGTACTGCAGCAAAGAGAAGAGCTGGGGTATCCAGCGGATCTCTATCTGGAAGGCTCGGACCAGCATCGGGGCTGGTTCCAGTCGTCCCTGAAAACAGCAATAGCAATGAATGGCACGGCACCTTATAAGCAAGTGTTAACCCATGGTTTTTTTGTGGATGCAGAAGGTAAAAAAATGTCCAAATCGTTGGGCAATACAGTCGCTCCACAGCAGATATACAAACAGCATGGTGCAGACATACTCAGGCTGTGGGTGGCGGCCACGGACTATCGCGGTGAGATGGCGGTGTCCAAAGAAATATTCAAACGGGTTGCCGATGCCTATCGGCGCATTCGCAACACAGCCCGGTTCATGCTCTCCAACCTGAATGACTTTAGTCCATCGAGCCACCTGGTACCACAGGCAGAGATGCTGGCTCTGGATGCCTGGATCGTGCGCCGTTGTCAGCAATTGCAGAAGGAGATCATCGGGCATTATCACGACTACAATTTTTTGAATGTGTATCAGAAATTGCACGGATTCTGTGTGATTGAACTCGGTGGCTTTTATCTTGACGTGATAAAAGACCGGGTATACACAACGCAAGTGGATAGTAACGCGAGACGCTCAGCACAAACTTCGATGTATCATATTGTGGAGATGTTTAGCCGCGTGATGGCGCCTATCTTGAGTTTTACTGCGGATGAAATCTGGCAAAACATACCTGGAGAGCGTACCGAATCCATATTTCTATCAGATTTTGATCAGGCCATTACTGACTTCATAGAATCTGCAGATTTTTCCGATCAGTTTTGGCTCAAGCTCATGGCTGTGAAAACCGCAGTGAACAAGGAACTGGAAAACAAACGTGCAGAAAAAGTACTTGGTTCCAGCTTAAGTGCCGAGGTGGTTCTGTATTGTGATGAGGAGCTTACTGGTTTACTTACCAAGCTTGCCTCTGAATTACGCTTTGCATTTATCGTTTCCAATGTATTCATCTTGCCAGTAGATGAAGCTGGAGCAACTGCAGTTGAGACTGGCATTAGTGGATTAAAGGTGAAGGTTGCAGCATCCGGGCACAGTAAATGCACTCGATGTTGGCATCATAGCGAAGACATTGGAGCAGATATTGCTCACCCTGAAATCTGTAGCCGCTGTGTTGAAAATATTGCTGGTGTTGGTGAAAACAGACAGTTCGTCTGAGCCGCCCAAAGCAGTGATTCCCCTGACATAGACTATGAGTAAAGATGGCAGTATTCCCGTAAACGCTGGTTGCAGTATCGCACTGCATTTTTCTCTGGCGCTGAATAATGGTGAAGTGATAGATTCAAATTTTGACGCTATGCCTGCCACATTTAGATTAGGTGACGGAAATATGCTACCTGGCTTCGAGCAGGTGTTGCTTGGATTGCGGGCTGGCGAGTCAGTAGAGACGTCAATATCCCCTGATAGAGCTTTTGGTGAGGTCAATAGCAGCAATAGTCAGACATTCCCCATCGACAAACTCAGGAATTTGTTAGACGATGAGTTATTACCTGCAGAGGTAGGGACGGTGATAGCATTTAAGGATCCTGCAGGTTTCGATCTGCCCGGGGTTGTGAAATCAATATCCGAAGAAACCATTGTTGTGGATTTCAACCACCCCTTGGCAGGTAAAACCATTGTATTTAAAGCCTCCATCGTTGCTGTGATGGCGGCCGATGCAGAAGCCGTTGAGATTTAGCTCTGAGAAATGAATATTCAATCACTGTCTGATGTTCAAACTTCTATCAAACTGGCAAACCCGCGTGGGTTCTGCGCCGGAGTCGATCGTGCCATCGATATCGTGAATCGGGCACTGGATATTTTCGGTACACCGATCTACGTGCGGCATGAAGTGGTACACAATAAATTTGTGGTAGATAAGCTTCGCAGGCGCGGTGCTATTTTCGTGGATGAACTGGCAGATATTCCCTCGCTCGATAACAAGGGCAGATCCTCTATTGTAATATTCAGTGCCCATGGTGTTTCACAAGCTGTTAAACAGGAAGCCAGGAAAAGGGGGTTTAAAGTATTCGATGCCACCTGTCCCCTGGTAACCAAAGTTCACCATGAAGTCATAAAATTCAGCGAGGCGGGTCGGGAATGTATCTTGATAGGTCATCAATTTCACCCTGAAGTCGAAGGCACGATGGGCCAGTATGATGCCAGTTGCGGTGGAAAAATATACCTGGTCGAATCAGCTAACGATGTGGAAAAATTGCGTGTGGCGGACCCGGATAAGCTTTCCTTCGTCACCCAGACCACGCTGTCCATGGATGACACATCCAAAGTAATCGATGCCCTGCGCAGTCAGTATCCCTCCATAGAGGGTCCGCGCAAAAAAGATATCTGTTATGCGACACAAAATCGTCAGGATGCGGTGAAACAAATGGCCCTGGAGTGCGATTTGCTGCTCGTAGTCGGATCACCGAATAGCTCGAATTCCAACCGTTTGAAAGAATTAGCCGAGCGCAGTGGCTGTGATGCCTATTTGATTGACAGTGTGGATGATATTGATCCGGCCTGGTTTGAAAATAAAGCCCGGTTTGGGATTACCGCCGGGGCATCGGCTCCTGAAATACTCGTCCAGCAGGTAGTGGAACGGCTTGGGCAGGCCTGTCACAAAGAACCTGATGANCTGGAAGGAGTGGAAGAAAACATCGTATTCAGCATGCCGAAAGAACTGCGTACTTGATAGGGGACACGAAAATCGATAAATGGGACACTAAAAAGATAGTAAAATAGCGATCTATGTTGCCGGCATTTCTGGCTCTTATTTATCTCTGCCAAGTATTATTTTACTACTTTATAGTGCCCCTCGTCGGTCCTGTTATATACGTCGGTTTAATCTCAGGATTTGGCTGCTGCTGGATCCACCGTCAGGGTCGATGTTCTGGATTACTATAGTAAGCACTCAGCTATCAGGCGAAAGTGTTTTCGCCCCAATCTGTACTGTTCCGCTACTATTTCTAACGGTGTACTCCACCGTTCTACCGTTGACCTGATAGTAAGAGATGGTGTTTTGAGTGCCGACTGCACCCATGGTCGCAATAGGAACGCTTACCCCGTCATATCTGTAGCTGGCTCCGCTGCCCCCAATGATACCATCATCGTCAATGGTTACGATCAGATACATATATCCTCCGCCGCCCGTTTCTGCGTAGGTTCGAACCATAGAGGCTGGAACTTGTGCACCACCGAAATCTGAATTAGTAGCGTCGAGATCCCAGGTACCGATAAATGGGTTTCCTGATTGTGCCGATGCAGCGAATGAAAGCATGCACACACATGCAGCCAGAAACAATTTTTCAAGCTTGATTTTCATTATTCTTTTCCTCTATTAGTATTATTTTTCTAATCTCTCTCATTCAGAAATCACAGATTCTCAATGGCGATAGCCGCGACTGCTAGAGGATGGTCGATTTACAAAGTCTAGTAGAATAGGCCCTAAGAGATCGATACTCTACATGGGATCAAAAATGATAGCAATAAACTGCATGGCAGTTTGACTTGCCACCATTGTGCCCGGCAAATCATGCTACAGCTAGTCAAGCTACTCTGAACTAACCGGAAGTCACGAAGGCAGCACTAGTGGTGATATGGCTAGGGGAATAAGGTATTCATTATTCAATACTGAATCTATTCTGATATCGCTAGATGAATCATCCACCCTATTCTGTGCGGCTACCGCCATAGTGCCCCCAAACCAACGCACCCTAGAATCTGGCCGTCAGCCAGACCCAGAATTTATCGGTATCGGATTTGCCGGCTGCTATATCTCCCCTGGAATACCTCGCGTACTTGATGCCCAGGGTATAGTTTTCTGCAACTGGATACACAAACTGCAAATCCAGCTCGTCACCAAAGTCATCAACCAGCGGGGAGTCATCGTCGGCGTCAAATTCGTGATAGACCACCGACCAGTTACCTGAGAACGCCTGTCCGCTGAGATTCAGGTAGGTATCTTCCAGGCCCTCAGCCGGTGTGCCAAGAAACTGATCCCCCCACCCGTTGTGTGCGTGCAGGGTTGCCAGCGGAGTTGCAAAACCGTAGTCACCGTCGTCCGAGCCCAGCACTTCGTACCCTATCCGCACATTCACTCTGTTGAGTGTCACACCACCCTCTACGAGGTAATAGTCTGCATCGAAGTCCAACCCCCCGCTAGTATCGGATTCCTGGTCGGCATATTCCAGTAGATAGCTCATGTCGAGTCCGTTGATTTCCCTGCTACCGCTGAGCCGCAGGCCATAGGTATCCAGTGAGTTATCGGGCCCGTCTTGTAGCTCAAGCAGATAGGCATAACCGGTTAGAGTGCCGATGGGAGTGTCGTACACGGCATGAAACAGGTGATCCTCAGAGTCGATATCGGCATCTTCGGCAAAGATGCGTTCACGCTCATCTATATAATTGTAACTCAGGTTCAGCCCCTCAATCGGAGTTGCCGTCAGAGTAACGGCGTCGAATGTTTGCTGGTCCTGGCGCCAGCCAACATTACCGATGAACCTGTGATTGTCATAAGTGATTAACTGTCGGCCGAGTTTTGCCGTAAAAAGATCGTTGCCATATTGCAGATAGCCCTGATGCACCTCGGTAGTCTCCGGATCGGCAATCGTCGAATATCTGCCCGGCTTGAAACCGCTGGGTCCGACGGAATAGCTATCGACTCCAGCCACTGTCCGTATATCTTTGACCTCAACCAGCGCTGAAAATCCATTTACAGTTCTCGTTGTGTAGGAAAGTCTGGAGCTCAGGGTCAACGCGTCGGCGTCCTTTAGCGCATTATCATCCTGCTCGACATTTTCAAATCTGAGGTTGAAAACACCACTGACCGTGCCTCCGCCTAAGGATTGAGATAGGAGTGCGGGGCTATTCGCTGTTAGCACTAGTCCTAAGACTAAGCTAGTTTGGAAAGTGGCTAAATTCATAGGTAAACTCCCTTATGTCGATTCTATTCGTTAATCATCCAGATTCTGCCCGAGGACAACAATTCGGGGAACCACCTAAGGCAATTGCGGGCACCCCCAACAGCTCTGGTTGTTATTTTAAGCAGGTTGGTATTTAGTTTGAACGTGTATTTATGCGAAGCAGGGTAATTCGTTGAGTGGCGATTCGACCAAGGAATTTCCACAATGTCTACCGAATTTCAAACCAATTAAGGCAAATTTTAAAATCGCTAATCCTAGCAGAGTTATACTTCAAACCCGACAGCACAATGGCAATTCGCACTGCTAATTCAGCGAGCGCAGTAGCAAAATTTCAAAATCCGGAATTTGTAATTATTAGTGTCCCCAAAACCCCCAAACCCCAAACCAACGCGAATTGTTGTCCTCGGGCAGAATCTGGGACTTTTCAGCTTCTGGTCTATGGAAAAGGGCAGGGAATAAGTCAGATTTGAAGTGATGTCTTGCCGCCGACTAGTAAACTGGACAAGGCGTTTCGAATAAGGTAGCTCTTATTTTACCTATAAGCATCCGGTCCAGCTTCTAATTCTATTAGCGCTAGAATCGACATTCTACGGCATTACAGGCGAGAGCCACACATTTTCTGCTGATCTTAATCAATTTTCTGGCACAATAGCCGCTCCTAATACGTGGCCGCACTTACCAATGTCGCCAAATTTTAGTAAGTTACTCGCCACGTTCCTGAAAATAAGTGTAGAGCACAGTCACCTCCGGGTAGCCCATGCAAACAGCGGAAGTAGCAACAAGTAACGAAAAAAACGGTCCTACCGACTACGGTGGTCCGGAAATCGATTCCCTCTTGATCAAGGCTCATAGTTTCGCCGCGTTCGCTACCCTGTTGTTGGCGGTGGTATTTGGCATCCTGGTTTCGCTGCAGTTTGTTTTCCCCGACCTGATCGCTGTGTTCCCGAGTTGGGGGCGCATGCGTTATGCCCATACCCAGGGAATCATGCTGGGCTGGCTAGGTAATGCCTTCCTGGCATTCATGTACTATGCCGTGCCAGTCCTCAGTGGCAGAGCGATAGGCAATCGCAGACTCGGGCTATGGCTGTTTGCCCTGTGGAACTTCGCGGTGATGACTCCCGGCTGGATTCTGGTGCTCAGCGGTTACAGCCAGCCGCTGGAATGGGCCGAATTTCCCCTGCCTGTGGATGTGCTGATCGTAATAGCTTTCGTTATGGCCGCGATCCAGTTTCTGTCACCGTTTTTCAAGCATGGCTTTGACAACCTGTACGTATCCAGTTGGTACATCATCGGCGCCCTGGTTTTTATCCTGCTGATCTTTCCCATGGGTAATCTGGTGCCGGAATTTGTGCCGGGAGTGGCCGGCGCAGCATTCAGTGGATTATGGATACACGATGCGGTCGGCCTGTTTGTGACACCTCTGGGACTGGCCATTCTGTATTTCGTAATACCCGCCAATACCGGTCGGCCCATATTCAGTCACTTCCTCTCCATGCTGGGATTCTGGGGATTGTTCTTTATCTATCCACTTAACGGGATTCATCATTATATCCACTCCGCCATTCCCATGAGCGCACAACTGATCGCCATCGTTGCTTCGTTCATTTTGGGTGCGGTAGTCGTGATTGTAGTTGCCAATCTGATGCTGTCGCAGCGGGGTTGCGGATGGATACCCAAGAACATTGTACTGCGCTTCGCGTCCATGTCGGTGGTGTTCTACGTGATTGTCAGCGTGCAGGGTTCCTGGCAGGCTGACCTGGCGGCCAGCCGTGCAATTCATTTCACTGACTACATTATTGGTCACTCACACCTGTCTATGCTGGGATTTGCCACGTTTGCGGGCATCGCCGGTATCGTTCATGCC
>PBTO01000090.1 GCA_002726595.1 Gammaproteobacteria bacterium
CCGACACCGACACCGACACCGACACCGACACCGACACCGACACCGACACCGACACCGACACAACCACCAGAGGTTGTTGAGGATCCCCTGCCGATGCCTGAGCCTCCCGCACCAATTATCACAGATTTCACGCCAGATACGGCGGTGGCTGCTGCCAGCCTGACCGAGCGGCAGCTGGTCTGGGGCCGGTTTAACGCGGGACAAGGCCAACTGGAAAGAATTTCCCTCGATTGGGAAGAAGCGATAGCGGAGCGAAAGACCACGGTAGGAAACTTCAATTACGCCCTGTTTCGCACCGAGAATGACGGGCAGCGACTAGATAGCAACCTGGGCGTGGTGGGTTTCTCGCTCAATAGCGCGCAGGCTTTTTATCATGATGAATCCGGGGTGGTCGCCATGCAGGTCAACGATGGCAACCTGAACATCGATTTTCAGGAAAATACCTTCGCCACCGAACTGAATCTTAATCACAGTGCCACTGGCCCGGTGGATTTCATTGCCGATGGGCGCTTCCTTCGGGGTGGCTTTTTCAGTGCCAAAACAGATACCCAAAGCATAGTTGGTGCAGTGAGCTTGGATAGCAGTGAGGCGGGTTATCATTTCAATCGGCAACTGGAAAGTGGAAGTATCCAGGGCCTAACGCTTTGGGATAGCCAGTAGTCATGTCTAATCTGCAGCACCTAAAGCAATTACTACTCAACCCGTTAACGCTGGTGTTGCACTACACGGCAAGCGTGGCACGCATTGTGATACTCGGCGTGGCAGCAATAGTCAGCATTATAATCCTGCTGCTTTTGCAGCCAGGATTGCAGACCTTTGAAGAACGGCTTGGAGCATGGGGCTGGACTTTGTACCCCGATACCACTCCCGAGCAGCGTATAACCCTGGTGGCAATCGATGAGAAAAGCCTTGCAGAAGTGGGCCCCTGGCCCTGGTCAAGGCAACAACTGGCTGAGCTGGTAAGTGCCATCGATCAGGCTGGCGCTCAACTGCAGCTTCACGACATTGTTTACCCTGAGGCCCGCGCAGGCGATGCTGCTTTGCTGTCGGCGCTGCAATCAGCCCGGGGGGCAGTGATTGCCCAGCTACCGGCATTGCAGCCAGATCAGACCACTCGCGCGGGGTTGATGACTCACCCTTTAAACGGCGTATCCTGTACTGCTACGGGCGGTTTACAACTGGGTAATGCCACCGGGTTTTTAGCCCCCCACAGCGGTTTCGCAGCCATCCCCAAGGGGCATATAACACCGGTAATTGCCAGTGATGGCGCTATTCGCAAGACACCTGCTGTGGTTTGTGTGGAGGGTGCGGCCTACCCGGCGCTGGCACTTACAGCTCTGTTACAAGCCGGCATCAGCGAGACATGGGATGGATCAATCAGTCCTGGTAGTTCGCCATTTGATGCAGCTTTCGTGCTGCGCTTTGATGGCTATCCCGGGTTGGAAATCCCGCTGGACAGGGAGGGCAATCTGAGAATTTCCTATGCCAATGCGCCCTCTGTTTACCGCGCTATTTCTGCAGTGGATGTAATAAACGGCACAGCCGATATAAGTATACTGGATAATGCCTGGGTGTTGGTTGGCGGCACTGCCTTTGGCATGGGCGATATAATCCCAACCCCCTACAACGGGGCTACCGCCGGGCTGGAACTACAGGCCCGATTACTCGGCAGCCTGCTGGATGTGGCCATGCCCTACACACCACGAGCCTCGATCTGGCTGCTCGGTCTGCTCGGTCTGATTTTTACGGCGGCACTGTATGCTCTGGCCGCTGTCCGGGGCCGCCTGGCGGCATACGGCCTACCCTTTGCTGCCGTGTTATTACCCCTGTTGGCTCTGACGCTGCACATTCAATTACTTAATTCTTTCAACCTCTGGCTGGGATGGCTCTTTCCTGCCCTCTACGGCACCACTGCGGCGAGTCTGCTGCTGCTATTGGAGCAGAGCCGGGTGCGGGTCGAGCGTGGCCGGGTATATGACAACCTCAACAGCTACCTGCCCGATGACATAGCCAGGGAGATCGCCTACAGCCTTCCTAGTTCAGCCATCAATGCCAGGCGCAGTGATGTAACCCTGCTCAGCGCTGATCTCAGAAACTTCTCTGCCTTTGGCGAAGCCAGACCCCCTGAAGAAGCCGCCGCCGTACTGCATTTCTTTTTTACCCGCGCCACAGAGATCGTTGAGCAACACGGCGGACGGGTGCACGAATTCAAGGGTGACAGCCTACTTGCGGTTTGGGATGGACGCCACCGCTCAGAGGCAGCCCTGGCATTGAATGCCGCGCAAGCCATGCACTCTGAGCTGCATGACAGCCTTATGCCTGAACAGGGCCCGGTTGGCCTCGAACCCCTGGCACTTGGTATTGGTATCGAACAGGGCCCGGTACTAATCGGCTCCATCGGGCCTGCGCACCGCCGCAGTCATGTGTTGTTAGGCGATACCGTCGGCATTACCCTACGTGTACAGGAGATGACCAGCGAACTTGCCCAGCCGATCTTACTTGGCGAGTGTGCGGCTCGTCAGCTTGATGACCTGCCACTGGAGTCACAGGGCAGCTATTTGCTCAGTGGTCTTAACACCCCTCACGTGTTATTTGCTCCAGCCCTCCCGCAGGTATCGGCGCAAAAGCAAGTTTCGAATGCCCCGGCGCTGAAAGTGCTACCCGGCGGGCGTCGTTAATCCACGCAACTTTTTCACTAGTCCTTATTGGTCTCATCAGAAGGCGGTCTCTTGACGTCATAACGCTATAACGCTATAGTGCTTGATAGGAGGCTATCGTTATGACTGAACTTTCCAAACGATCAACCATATATTTTAATGCCGAACTGCATGCAGCGTTGCGGATAAAGGCTGCGCATTCTCAAAAGTCTATTTCTGATCTGGTCAATGAGGCGGTTCGACTGACCCTGTCGGAAGATCAGGAAGATCTGGCTACCTTTGAGGATCGTTCAAATGAGGGCACTATCAGCTACGAGACGTTGCTTAATGATTTAAGAGCCAATGGCAAGCTATAGCCTTCATTTCAAGAAGTCTGTTGCCAGAGATTTTAGATCAATCCCCAATAAAGATGTGGCAAGAATACTGGAGCGTATCGAGTCAACGGCCGGTAGCCCCAGGCAAGTGGGCAGCGAAAAACTATCTGGCCAAAACAGGTATCGGATTCGACAGGGAGATTATCGGATTATGTATGAGATTAAGGGAGATGAACTTATCGTGGTGATTGTCAAAGTAGGGCACAGAAAAAATATTTACAGAACACAGCTAACCGAATGACTAACAGATAGATCACAAGCTATGCATCGCATTCTTTTTCTTTTCGTTTTATCTCTGCCACTAACCGCCAGGGCAGCCTGCCCCGACCTGTCTGCTTATTCCCCGGGCGCTCAACCAGACTGGACAGAGCTGGAACAGCAACTCGCAGCGCTATTACCCGAGTGTCTTGAAAGCTCAGAGTACTTTGCCCTGTTTGGCGCCGCCCAGCTCAACAGCGGGCGGTTGGCAGACTCGCTGGAATCGCTGGAGCGAGCGCTGCTAATTGACCCAAATAATGGCGCTGCCAGCATCGACTATGCCCAGGCACTGTTTGAAGGGGGTGAACTGTTCACGGCACTGGAACTCAATGAGCGGCTATTGGAACGCGAAGATTTACTCCCCAACCTCGAGCCCTTGCTGGCAAGCCGTCAGCAGAGCTGGCAGGCCCTGACCCGGCAAACCAGTTTTCAGGCCGATGTACTGGCCGGTTACGACAGTAACCTCAACGGCGCCCCCGATACAGGCTCGGTCAACCTCACATTGTCCGGCGAGTCCATTCAACTGGCACTGAATCCAGAATTTCGGCCAATTAGAGGGCCCTACTTGAATATGCGCCTGCTGGGGCGCTACCGGGAATTGGCACCGACACATCAACATAATTGGATGGTTGGCCTGCGCGGACGACTTAGCGAAGACACCGACTCTGACTTATTGCAACTTGAAACCCGGTATGAATTCAACCGGCCGGGCCGCCAGCGCAGCTGGCTTCTGGGCGCTGGCATGAATCATCTCGCCTTCGGCGGCAACGTTATTTTTTCTGGTACCGATGCCAGTGCCCGCTTTCTGCCGAGTACTGAGACGCAGTGTAAACCTTTCTATGGGCTGGCCTTACAGCATCAGTTTTATCACGAGCAGAGGCGACTGAATGGCCTGGAGAGTAAAGTGAGCGCCGGTGTCAACTGCCCCGTCAGTTCTACCCAGCAACTCAGTATTGAGCTTGGTGCACTTAACAACGTGGCGTTGAAGTCCGATCGCCTGGGCGGTGACCGCAATGGCTGGCAGCTAAATCTAGACTGGCAGTATCTAATGCCCCTGGGCATATTGCGAGCTCAGCTAAGCCACACTCAGCTTGACGATAGGGAAGGCTACAGTCCCCTGCTTGACGGAGGAGCCAAGCGCAAGCTGGATCGAACATATGTGGTACTGCAGTATCGACAGCCGGTTCAACTATGGGGCCGCAATACAGATTTTCTGGTGAATATTTATCACCAACGACGGAACAGCAATATCGAGCTTTTTAGCAGCGTCGACACTACTGCAGAAATTGGACTTAGCTGGGCATTTTGAGCAATCTTGAAATGCCAGATTTGCATCTGCGGATTAGAATATCCATACCCCGATTGATCCAGCTTGTACAAATTTTTGCCAATCTGCGGCGGTATTGAAATTTAGCGGCAAAATAACCACGAGAAACTGGGTAAACTGTTGTTTTAGCAATAAAGTGTCTGTAACATTCGGCCGATAGCTAATACTGGCTGTAGTGTGCGTGTGCCAAGTGGTTGGGTATAACAAGAATTTTTTGGGCTATCCTTCTCTCATGTGATTACAATCACAGGGGCGAGGGGGGAGCCTTTATTACACTCGCTGCACTGATGGTGGGGCAATGCCAATAGCAGGGCTGCCTCCGTTGGACACAATAATTTCAAATCGATTTTTGAGGAGCGTGAATAGATGGCTATAACACAAGCAAGTTTAGATGCTGCAGTCGGAATCCGACTACTGGCCACGGGAGCCGCAGCAGGGTTGGCGAATCTGAATGCAGACGCCATTTTACTGGCCGACGGGGCCACTAACCAGGATTTAGCCCTGAATGTTGTTCAGTCGGATGAATTTCAGGCGAAATATCCTCCCAGCCAGACTATTGGCGCCTTCGCTATCGAGTGGACGGATGTAATTATTCCTGAAGGCACTGCTGCAAATAAGGCATATGCGATAACCATTATCGAGGCCCATTTGACAGGCAAAGACTCTTTTGCGGCATTACAAGCAGCTCAGGCAGAGCTTATTGTTGAAGCGTATACCTTTCTCAGTGCTACAGCGGATGACGATGAAGACTTTGGTACTTCAGTTGCGAACTTTGACAACAGACAAGAAGTTGCAGTCAACTACTCATCAACCCAGGAGCAGGATGGCGACGTGCTGGCTCGAACGGATGTATTGAGCAGCGTAACAAGTGTTGACACGACTGTTACTTCGGCGATTGCTACCATTACTACCACAGCGACTGCTGCTGCAGTTGCAGGTGATACATTCGCCCTCACTGTTGGCACGGACAATATTACCGGTACAGCAAACAACGATACTATCAATGCTGCTCGCGGTGGTGCTGCGGGAACTACTGATACCTATTCTGCTGTTGACCAGATCAATGCTGGCAATGGCATAGACTCTATTTACATTGAGACAGGCGCTCTTGCAGTTAACATGACTACTCAGCTAGGCCTGGAAACGATTCAGATAAATCAGCGGGNCGCTCAAGCGACCGACGTAACACTGCCGACAGATGGGGCTTACACTACCCTTGAGTCAATAAATGGTCTTGCTGGTAGTGATGTAAAATTTAGCAATATCAAAGTTGCTGGTGTGGTTGGTGCACTAACATCTACGCCTGCAGGACAAACCACAACTTTTGATTACAACTCGACGACCCTCAGCAGTGCTACAGACTCGTTGAAAGTCACACTTAACAGTGCACTTGGCGATCTGGATATTACCGGTGCTTCAGCGGACAATATTCTTGAGACTCTGTGGCTGGATACGATTTCAGATACCACTCTTGCTGACGTTAATCTGACCAGTGCGAACACTGTTACGCTTAAGATCTCTGGAGCTGGTGACACAGCTATCACTGGTATCACAGGTGCAGCAGCAACGCTGAACACTATTGATGCGAGCACAGCGACTGGTGGCGTAACCGTCACAGGCGTTAATGTGAAGGCGAACACAATCACCGGTGGTACGGGCAACGACGCTATCACTGGTGCTGCAGGTAACGACACTATTTCCACTGGTGATGGTGACGATACTGTTACTGGTGCCGCAGGCAACGACAGCATTACTCTGGGCGATGGCAATGACACGATCGCCATCACCGGTTCCAACGTAACCGAAGATGACACTATCACTGGTGGCGAAGGAACGGATACCCTGGAGCTGACTGGCACCATTGCCTATAGTGCCCTAACTACCCCGGTTACAAATGGCGCAGCTAATCTTACCGGCTTTGAAGCAATTAAGTCAGGTGGTNCGGTCACACAAGACATGACAGCCATCACAGGCATTACAGCAGCGTCTATTGGTGGACACACGGTTGTCCTGACTAAAGACGCTGCAATTGCGGATATTACTTTCACTGCTGACAATGCGTCGCTGACAGCAGCTAGCGCAGTCGCTCAGACTGTAACGCTTGCTGGTGGTACAGCGGCTGTTCCAACAGACGTATCCGCTTCGACCTTTAAATCTGGTGCGGCGGCAGTAACAGTTGTCTCAGCCGGTACTGATGCCGCCAATAACAATGCTATCTCTCTGACTGGTACGAGCCTTACCAGCGTTACCGTGACTGGTACAGAGAAGATTGATGTTACAGCGAATAGCAGTAAGGTGCTTGCGGCTGCTGACTTCTCTGGTAATACGGCGGATGAAATTTCCTTCTCAGCTAGCGCCTCTACTGCGGCATTAACGTTCACTCCAGGTGTTGGCAAGGTAACAGCTCTTACCACAGGTACCGGTGCTGATACGATCACTCTGACAGCTTTGGCTGACGTGGTGACTTCCTCAGGCTCAGGCAACGACACAATTACTGCTGGTGCTGGTAACGACACGATTACCGATTCAGGCGCAGGTAATGACACCATTACTCTGGGTGATGGCAACGATGTGGTGACTTCCTCAGGCGCAGGTGCTGACATCATTACCGGTGGTGCTGGTAATGACACCATTACAGCTGGTGCCGATGCGGACAGCGTTGACGGCGGAGCCGGCAATGACACCCTTACTGGTGAGGCTGGCGCTGATACCTTAATCGGTGGTGATGGCAACGACATCATAAGTGATGGTGCTGACAATGATGTGGTAACCGGTGGTGCTGGCAATGATACGATCACTCTGACTACCGGTAGCGATAACGTAGATGGTGGTGCTGGCAATGATACGATCACTATCACTGGTCTTAGTGCCGGAGATACCATCGCCGGTGGTGATGGCACAGACACGCTGACCATTACTAACGCTTCTAGTGCAACCCTGTCTCCAACGTTTACTGGGATTGAGACTCTGACGGTTAATACGTCTACCGGTTTTACGCTGGATCTGACGGATTCTACAGATAAGACCTCGTTGAAGACTTACACCCTGAATAGCACTGACGACAGCGGTACTGACGCTATCAGTTTGACTGATATCGCCAGTGGTTCAACCGTGAATGTCAGTGATGACTCAAGCTGGGATGGTGCCTCCACTTCGGATACTGATGACACAGGTGATTTTGACGGTACTGTTGGGATAGATACGGTCAACGGCGGCATTCTGACCTTGAACATCAGTGCCAACGAAGATGCAGTGACTCATGTAGCCACCGCGTTGGGAGCTACGACTATTGGCGATGCGGCAGAGGTCACGATTAACTCAAAAAATGCAGATAGCAATAATATTGTCAACGCCATAGTAGGTGGTCTTGTGCTAGATACTGCCAGGACGTCTTCACTGACGCTGGTGGCAGAAGACAGCGCTGGTATTGACACTGGTACCATTACAGCAACGGGTGCGTTGGCCTCATTATCACTGAGCTCAGCTGCTGGTGCGGCATCTACCATAGGAGCAGTGGTTGATGGGACCAACCTCGAGACGTTGTCCATAAGCTCAACCGGAACCTCTTCCACTGCTACCATCGGCGCTCTTGGGGGCACGACAGATGCTGCTCTGACGGCATTGACTATCTCTGCAGCAGGCACATCGACCACAACGGTCGATGCCATCAATTCAGACCAGAGTTCGGCTCTTACATCGGTGTCCATATCAGCTGCTGATGCTAACTCAACAGTTGATCTGGCAGGTGCCGCAATTACCTTTGGTACAGGCACCATTGCCTCGCTGGGCATTACTGTAGGCGATAATGCTAGTTTGACGTTCGCGAACCAGACCATTACCTCAGGGGCGATTACTGCGGCGACGATCTCGTTGGGCGATTTTGCTACCGTTTCTGACAGTGGCAATAA
This sequence comes from Gammaproteobacteria bacterium, assembly GCA_002726595.1. Lineage (GTDB taxonomy): Bacteria > Pseudomonadota > Gammaproteobacteria > Pseudomonadales > Pseudohongiellaceae > UBA9145. The sequence continues at coordinate 8,525 of PBTO01000090.1, forward strand.
CACTGACGATTTAACTATTGCGGGCGCTGTAACTACGTTAAGCCTGGACACGGGTCGGTCCGTCACTCATGACGGTAGTGATATTTTTGCAGTAACCGGCGCAACCACAACCTTTGCTCTGTCTTCAGATCTGATAAGTGAGGCTGTTGCTATGTCCGCTGGTAATATACTGACTACCGGAGGCAATGCCCTGATTGATTTGGGTACGGTCACCAAATCGACCTACACCCATACAGGTACAGGCAATTTGAACTGGATCGGAACGGGCATCACTACGTCCAACACGATTAATTCCAACACTTCTTCTTCGTCGGCTGACACCATTACCGGTGGTGCCGGTAACGATGTCCTGAAGGGTAACGAGGGAGCTAA
>PBTO01000091.1 GCA_002726595.1 Gammaproteobacteria bacterium
CTGGCTATAGCTGATACCGTTTTCACGAGCCTGTGCATTAATACGGGTAATCCACAAAGAGCGAAATACCCGTTTCTTAGTACGGCGATCACGGTAAGCGTATTGACCTGCTTTGGTGACGGCTTGTTTGGCAACCCGGAACACCCGGCTTCTTGCGCCGTAATATCCTTTTGCCTGTTTTAATACTTTCTTATGTCGACGTTTTGCAATAACGCCGCGTTTGACTCGAGCCATGGGTTTTCTCCTGAAAGATGATTATTTAGGTATCGCGAAGCAAGCGTTTTACGGCTGGCAGATCTGACGGATGAACCGCCGATGTGCCGCGTAAATGACGCTTTCGCTTGGTTGTCATCTTGGTGAGAATATGACTCTTATACGCACTTTTGCGCTTGAGACCGGATCCGGTTTTCTTGAACCTTTTCGCAGCCCCACGGTGGGTCTTCAACTTACTCATGTTGGACTAACTCCGCATTTGCAGCTCCCATAGGGGCAGCTACTTTTGATTAAATTCTAGCAAGTAAAAAGCTCTTTTTACTTTGCTAATGTTTTTTCACCGGCGCTAACACCATAACTATCTGCCGGCCTTCCATCTTGGGTTCCTGTTCAACAGCGCCGTAGGGAGCCAGATCCTCACGAATCCGCTCAATCAGCTCTGCCCCAAGATGTTGATGGGCGAGTTCCCGACCGCGGAATCTTAATGACACCTTGGTCTTGTCCCCATCTGACAGGAAACGTATCAGGTTGCGTAGTTTTACCTGATAATCCCCCTCTTCCGTCCCTGGTCGAAACTTGATTTCCTTTACATGTATGCGGCGTTGTTTTTTCTTATTGGCCGCCTTTTGCTTCTTTAGATCAAAAACGTGCTTGCCATGATCCATAATCTTGCAGACCTGTGGATCTGCATCGGGTGCAATCAGCACCAGATCAAGTTTGGCATCTGCCGCAGCAGACCTGGCCTCTTCGATCGACACGACACCAATCTGCTCGCCCTCGGCGCCAATTAAGCGTACCTGTTCAGCTTCAATGTGCTCATTGATGATGGACTTTTTAGAACTACTCCTCATGATATGCGCAAGCGCTCAATCCTCATATTCGATTTCTCTTTAATTCGACACACTATGGTTGTGGCCTGGGAGTGCGACCAAATGAGGCAACATCCTGGCTTAAGTGCTTACAAAAGTCATCGAATGTCATAGTTCCCAGATCTTCACCTCCGCGTTTCCGCACCGCCACAGTGCCGGATTCTACTTCTTTATCTCCAACTACCAGGAGATAGGGTATCTTCTGCAATGTGTGCTCGCGGATTTTAAAGCCGATCTTCTCATTTCTCAAGTCCGCAGACACCCTAAACCCTTTATTTTTCAAGGATTCTTGCAATTTTTCACAATATTCCGCCTGCTTGTCGGTGATATTGAGAATTATCGCCTGTTCTGGCGCCAGCCAGGTTGGCATGGCACCACCGAAATGTTCAATCAAAACCCCGATAAAGCGTTCAAATGAGCCCAATACCGCCCGGTGTAGCATGACCGGTGTTTTGCGACTATCGTCTTCGGCCACATAGCGGGCACCGAGACGTTCTGGCAGGAAAAAATCCACCTGAATCGTGCCACATTGCTGCACCCTGCCCATGCAATCTTTCAGGGAATACTCGATTTTGGGTCCATAGAAGGCGCCTTCACCCGGCACCAATTCCCAAGGTAGCGAAGTGGCGTTAAGCGCATCTTTCAGAGCCTGTTCAGCATCGTCCCAAAGCTCGTCCGCACCTACCCGTTTCTCCGGTCGGGTGGATAACCGTAACATCACGTCATCGAAGCCAAAGTCCCGGTAAACTGCAAAAAGCAATTCCATAAAATCGGCCACTTCTGACTGAATCTGATCTTCAGTGCAGAAGATATGGCCATCATCCTGGACGAAACTGCGTACCCGCATCAAGCCGTGCATGCTGCCAGAGGGTTCATAACGGTGGCATGAACCAAATTCGGCAAAACGCAACGGCAAATCCCGGTAACTCTTCAGCCCCTGGTTGAATACCTGGATGTGACAGGGGCAGTTCATGGGCTTGATGGCATACATGCGGTTATCAGATTCGACACTGAACATCTCTTCGGCAAACTTCGAGGCGTGACCCGATTTCTCCCACAGCGTGTAATCGACCAGCTGTGGGGTGTTTATTTCCTTATAACGATTGGCATTCTGTACCTGGCGCATATAGTCCTGCACCACCTGGTATATGCGCCAGCCCTTGGGATGCCAGAACGCCATGCCCGGTGCCTCTTCCTGAAAATGGAACAGATCCAGGCGTTTCCCCAACTTTCGGTGATCCCTTTTTTCTGCCTCTTCCAGTCTCTGCAGGTAAAGGTTCAGGTCTTTCTTCGATCCCCACGCTGTGCCATGAATGCGCTGGAGCATTTCATTTTCGGCATTGCCCCGCCAATAGGCACCAGCGACAGAAGTCAATTTGAAGGCTTTGAATTTACCGGTAGAAGGAACGTGAGGGCCGCGGCACAAATCGATGAAATCATCCTGCTGGTAAAAAGACAAATCTTCATCACCCGGAATACCCTCGATAATCTCGACCTTATAATCTTCACCCATCTTTTTGAACATGGCGATGGCATCTTTACGGCTCAATATGGAGCGTTCAATCTGGAGATTCTCTTTAACAATCGAACGCATGGTCTGCTCGATGGCTTGCAGGTCCTCAGGAGTGAACGGGCGCTCGAAGGCAAAATCGTAGAAAAACCCGTCTTCAACAACCGGTCCGACAGTAACCTGGGCTTTGGGAAACAGACGTTGCACCGCTTGCGCCATCAGATGGGCGCAGGAGTGACGTATTACTTCCAGTCCATCGTCATCTCGCTCCGTGATGATGGCGACCTCAGCATCAGCATCGATAGTGAATGAAGTATCTACCAAAGAACCATCCACGCGACCGGCGAGCGCAGCCTTGGCCAGGCCAGGCCCGATGGATTCTGCTATTTCAGCGACCGAAACGGGATTTTCATAATCCCGTTTGCTGCCATCTGGTAAAGTAATTTGTGGCATCGTATTCCAATTAAAACGACTGAATCTGCTAACAAACAGATTCTAAAATTTTAACTTAACCCGTTGTGGATTTCTCTGAATCTATGGATGGTAGGCACGACCAGATTTGAACTGGTGACCTCTACCATGTCAAGGTAGCGCTCTAACCAACTGAGCTACGCGCCTAGATGTAAAGCAGACATCGATCCCGATAGAGAAGAGGGCGATTATACGGAATCAACCGCGTCAGTGTCGATGGTTAATATTGTCAGAGACCAAGATGACCTAACTAAGCAGGTCCGCTTGTATCGCTATTAGCTACTTCAACATTTCCAGCTTCAGCGCGGCAATCTGATCCCGTGTAGATGCCGCCTCTTCAAATTCCAGATTTTTGGCAAATTCGTACATTTGATCCTCCAGCTTGTCGATCTCTTGCTGAACTCCCTTCGGGTCACCAAAATCGAGCGACAGATAAGCACCCGATTTTTCGGCAACCTTGCGACCCCGACCGTGAGAACGAGTACCGGGCGCCGAGTAAGCCCCTTCCATAACATCAATAACCCGTTTCTTCACGCCAATGGGGGTGATGTTATGCAGCGCATTGAATTCCAACTGGGCATTGCGGCGTCTGTTGGATTCGTCGATGGCCCGCTGCATGGACCCGGTGACCCGGTCAGCATAGAGAATTGCTTTGCCGTTGATATTGCGGGCCGCTCTGCCGATGGTCTGAATTAATGAGCGTTCCGAACGCAAAAATCCTTCCTTGTCCGCATCCAGCACGGCCACCAGAGATACCTCCGGAATATCCAGGCCTTCCCGTAATAGATTAATACCCACCAGCACATCGAATACCCCGAGACGCAAATCCCGCAGAATTTCCGAGCGCTCGACGGTTTCAATATCGGAGTGCAGGTAGCGTACGCGTACATCGTGCTCTGCCAGATAATCGGTCAAATCCTCCGCCATGCGTTTGGTTAGAACAGTGACTAAAACGCGCTCCTCCCGGGCCGCTACTGATCTGACTTCAGACAGCAAATCATCTACCTGGGTTGAGGCCGGCCTGACCTCAAGTGCCGGGTCGACCAATCCGGTTGGCCTGACGACCTGCCTGACGCGCTGTCCTTCATGCTCTTCTTCATAGGGTCCAGGTGTTGCTGAGACATAGATAATCTGCGGGGTCAGGTTTTCCCACTCCTCGAAGCGCAGTGGCCGGTTATCCAGCGCAGATGGCAGACGAAAACCATACTCAACCAGCGTCTCCTTGCGCGAACGATCACCCTTGAACATGGCGCCTAACTGCGGAATCGACACATGGGACTCGTCCGCAACCACCAGTGCATTGGCAGGCAAATAGTCATAGAGTGTGGGGGGAGCCTGTCCTGACTCACGACCTGACAGATAGCGAGAGTAATTTTCAATACCGGTGCAATAGCCAAGTTCCTGAATCATCTCGAGATCGAATTTGGTACGCTGCTCCAGCCTCTGGGCTTCCACCAGTTTGTTATGTTGCTGTAGTTGTTGCAGACGCTCCTGTAACTCCTCCTTGATGAAATCGAGCGCATTGAGCAGGGTTTCCCTGGGCGTCACATAATGGGATTTCGGGAACACGGTTAAACGCGGCACCTCTCTTGTTACTGCGCCAGTAAGCGGATCAAAATAGGAGAGTTTCTCCACTTCATCGTCATACAATTCGATTCGAATCGCGTGCCGCTCCGACTCGGCAGGATAGATATCGATTACATCTCCACGTACCCGGTAAGTGGCGCGGCGCAGTTCCATATCATTACGGGTGTACTGCAGATCTGCCAGACGCCGCAGTAGATTTCGCTGATCGATCTGATCACCCCGGTCCAGATGCACTACCATCTTCAGGTAGGAAGTGGGATCGCCCAGTCCATAGATCGCCGAAACCGTTGCAACTACGATGACATCACTTCGTTCCAACAGTGCCTTGGTAGCCGAGAGTCGCATCTGCTCGATGTGGTCGTTAATCGAGGCATCTTTTTCTATGTAGAGATCAGATGAGGGGACATAGGCTTCGGGTTGATAGTAATCATAATAAGAGACGAAGTACTCGACGGCGTTATTTGGGAAGAACTCGGAGAACTCGCCATAGAGCTGTGCCGCCAGCGTCTTGTTAGGGGCCATGACCAGGGTCGGGCGCTGAGTATGCTCGATGACATTGGCAATGGTAAAAGTCTTGCCTGAACCGGTAACTCCCAGCAAGGTCTGGGCATGAAGTCCATCATTCAGCCCCTCCACAAGACTGGCGATGGCATTGGATTGATCACCAGCGGGCGCAAAGTTAGAGCGAATCTTGAAGGGTTTTGCCATGGGGAAATACAAAGACTATCGGTTAAACCGTCAAGGTTACCGCATTAGGGCGCTTGAGGTGTAGTCGGAGTTGACCGAGCCCTTAATTCTCATTAGTATACGCGCGTTTTGTTGCTATACTCTAATAGCACTATGACGAAACTGCTGCCCAATAGCTCAATGGTAGAGTAGGTGACTGTTAATCACTTGGTTCCTGGTTCGAGCCCAGGTTGGGCAGCCAACTCGTGATTAGAAGAACCTATCTTTCTACTAACTTTAGTGCAACGCCAAATCTCGCAACTGCAGTTTGTGGTGTAACTCCGTCACACCAGGTCGCTTCGAAGCTCTCCTTGCTCCCCTCTTCCGGAAGCACAAATATTCGGCATGGCCTATTCATCTATGGTTAAGGCCAGCCAAATTAATGTATAGTAGCTCCCTCTTAAGAATCTTAATTCGCCTCAAGGAGAGTTTATCCATGCGAGCACTATTATTAACCCTGTTAATGGCATTCAGTACAGTTGTTGCGGCACAGGACAATCCTGTTGTGGTAATGGAAACCAATAAGGGCACCATCACGATTGAATTGTGGGCTGACAAAGCACCTATCTCGGTGGAAAATTTTCTACGCTATACTGATAACAGCTTCTTCGACGGCCTTATCTTTCATCGGGTGATTCCCGGTTTTATGGTTCAGGGTGGTGGCTTCAGTCCGGATATGGTGCAGAAATCGACTTATGATCCAATAGAGAATGAGGCCCGGGCTGATGTTCCCAACAATCGTGGCACACTGGCTATGGCTCGTACCAATATCATCAACAGTGCAACCAGTCAGTTCTTCATCAACCATGCGGACAACGGTTTTTTGAACCACACCAACGACTCACAGCAGGGATTTGGTTATGCCGTATTTGGTGAGGTTATTGAAGGCATGGACGTGGTCGATGAGATCGCCGGGGTAGGCACCGGTAGTGTCAGTGGCTATTCAGATGTACCTTTGGAAGCGATTGTTATCAATTCAATAAAACGGGCCGAATAGAAAGGCAGTAAGATAAGAATTAATGAGTCGGCCCGGCGCAGTGCCGACAGAGAATTGCCAATTGTTCACAGCGAAATGACAAGGCGCGCCGCTGCTATTCTTTAAACAGCGGCGTAACCTTTCCTGCTTCTTCAGCCACTTGCTGCGATGACTCGCTCGATTGCACCTGATTAATTTCCCAAAGTGGATCACTCGCTTCTTCTTTAGGCTCGAAACCATCCACCGCTTCGATTAATGCTTCCCTCACGTCCTGTAAGTCAGATCTAAGGCAGGCTTGCTCTAACCGGGATAACAGTTTTTCCAGCATACTCCATGATAGAGTATCCTCCTCAGCGCGCATGATCTTGGGATGCTCAGTTCCGGTTACAGACTCGCCGATCAATAATTCTTCGTACAGTTTCTCACCCGGGCGCAATCCTGTGTATTCGATTGCAATATCCCCCCGGTAAGAGTTTTCGTCTTTCACCTCATAGCCCATCAGGTGCACCATTTTTTTCGCCAGGTCGACAATACGGATCGGCTCGTGCATATCGAGCACAAAAACATCCCCACCGGTGGCCATTGAACCAGCCTGAATCACCAGTTGGGCCGCTTCCTGTACCGTCATAAAATAACGGGTTACTTCCGGATGGGTGACAGTGACCGGGCCACCGGTACCAATCTGTCGACGAAACAGGGGCACCACCGAACCAGATGATCCCAGCACGTTGCCGAACCTTACCATACTGAATTTTGTTGTACTTTGACGCTGCGCCATAGCCTGCAAGACCTGTTCAGCGAAACGCTTAGTGGCTCCCATGAAATTAGTTGGGCGTACCGCCTTATCGGTGGAAATCAATACGAAGTTTTTTACTTCATGTCTCTCCGCCACCTGAGCGGAGATCAAGGTGCCAAATATATTATTTTGCACGCCCTCCATAATATTTCTCTCAACCATGGGTACTTGCTTATAGGCAGCAACATGATAAACAGTATCAATTTGAAAACTCTTTAAAATATTTTCCATCTGTACCCTGTTACAGACCGATCCCAAAAGCGCAACAATTTCGATCTGATCGCCGTTTTCAATACCGGACAATTTTTCACGTAGTTCATTCTCTATTTCATAAAGACCGTATTCGAACGAATCCAGCAATATTATTTGTGAAGGTTNATTGGTAATTATCTGGCGGCACAGTTCAGAGCCTATCGATCCGCCTGCCCCGGTTACCATTACCGATTGCCCGCTTATACAGGCACCCAATAGCTCGGGATTTGGCGGTACTATGTCGCGGCCCAGCAAGTCTTCGATATCGACATCCCTGACCTCATCCACACCTACTTTACCTGACACCATATCAAACAGGTCTGGCACGGTCTTGACGTGAATCGGCAAATGTTCAAGTCGATTTAATATTTCTTTCCGCTCCGCATGGGTCGCCGAGGGAATGGCCAACAATATCTGTCTGACCGAAAAAGCTTCGATCAATTCGTAGAGTGAGTTGGGGCTGTAAACCCGTATGCCATGCACGGTGTCACCCGACATTCGGTGACTGTCATCCACGAATGCAACCGGCAGATATTGATCTCCATTTTGTAGCGCGACCACCAGTTGCATGCCGGAACTACCTGCTCCATAAATAATAACCGGCTCTTTGGGACGAAAATTTTGTATTATGCTTTGTAGCAATACCTTGGCCACAAAACGACTGCCACCGATGAACAGCAAGGCAATCATCCAGAAGATTGGCAGAATGGAATAGTCTGATGACTGTGGTGTCTGGGACAAGAGGTAAGAAGCTGCCAGCAGGCAGGTAGCAGCGGTCACACCTTGCAGCAGGATAAAACCAGACTGCAGTCCCATATAAAGCACTAGCGCCCGGTATAAACCAATACGCACAAACACAAGAATACTGAGAACTGTAGCGATCGCCAGGTAATAATAGAACCGTTGATCCTGGGCGAAAAACTCCTTATCCAACAATGTGAATGCTAAAGCGAGAGCCGTTACGATCATCACACTATCGATAATCATCATCACGATTTGCTTCACCGACCGTGACAATGGAATTGTGTATAGATGCATAGCTCCCCCCGTTTACTAGCTGACTTCCTGTAAAAGGAAGTTTGTCACTAATTCTTAGACCTGAATCTCTTCCTTGCCCGCTTCCAGTTTAAAAGCCAGGTAAACCAACGGCAATAAACCGAGCAATGTTATATAGACTCCGTATTCAGGCTGCCGGGTGGCAAGCCAGGCTAACGGTCCGAGCCACAAGCAATTGACCAACAATACTGTTATCGTCACTTTACTGTGACTCTTATATCTTCTGGCAGCATGTTGATAAGCGTGGCAACTGTGTCCCTGGTACCACCTGTCACCGGTAATCAACCTTCTTAACAAGGTAATCGTGGCATCGACAACGAACACCCCAAGAAGTAACAGCCAGGTCCATAAATTCATGCTGCCGTGTAGCATGCTAAATATGGCCATGATGCCAAGGCTAAAGCCAATAAAGCTACTTCCAACATCCCCCATGAATACCCTGGCCGGTGACCAGTTCCAGAGCAAGAATCCAGCCCCTGCTGCAACCAGTGTGGCTGATAATAGCGTAATCACCTGATCGCTACTATTCATAACGATTAAAAATGCCCCCGCATTGACGAAAACCAACTCACTCGCTGCAATGCCATCGATGCCATCCATAAAATTGTATAAATTCAGCAACCAGATGAGCCCGAACACCGCCAGGGTGTTTAACAGCCAGGGCGCGCTCAGCTCGAAACCCCCAATTTGAATCGGTGGCACGTCCCCCAACCAGGCTACAGACCAGATAGCCGCGGCAAATTGCATGGGTAAACGCCATTTAATGTCAAGTTCCACAATATCATCGACCAGGCCATTAACCGCTATGAATATCGCCGCGGCAATAGCCATATACTCTGGCAATGGAATGGATCCTTGTTGGAAGAAATAGGAAGTTACCGCTAGCACCGAGATGACAATTGACAACCCACCGCCCACGGGCAGTGGATTGTTATGGGCGCTTCTGGAGCCGGGCAGATCCAGCACCCGGGTGCGTAGCGCCAGCCGCCGTATCAATCCGGTGAGGATTGCAGACGCAAGAAATACGCCTGCCATCAGCGGCAAAATAGACATTTGAGAGATAACCTACGGTTCAATGTACCTGCGCATTATAGCTATTGATGCTGTAAAACAGTAGAAAAATCAGGTTCTTTCGTCTGGAAGTAAAAGTACCTGATTGCGGGGGGGGGGGTACTAATTGTTCACAATTAAGATCCGTTGCCGATTTTTCTCAATCGTGGCCACTCCAATACCTCGAACCTCCGCCAGTTCATCGATAGATCGAAATTTACCGTACATCTCTCGGTAGGTAACAATTTCCTGCGCCTTAACCAGGCCAACACCATCCAGAGCCGCAGCTATTGCCAGCGCATCAGCGGAATTGATGTCGATCTGGGATTGCTGACCTGTTACCTGCGCAGGTTCATCGGCTGCAAACGAGAGTGGGGCAACTGAGAGGGGAAAAAGTACCAATACCAGTGTAGCGAATGCTGCTTTCAAGCAATTAAAGTTCTTCATAGTAATATCCTTATCGCTATTAAAATAGTAGCAGCTTGTGCTGCTGCAAAGAGTTTAGGAAAGAACGCTAGGAAACGCCAGCTACGGCCGTATTAAATGCCTCTAATGCCTCAAGTGGCGAGTTAGCGCGGGTAATCGGACGCCCGACGACCAAATAGTCACTTCCGTTGGCTATCGCCTCGGCCGGGCCTACCACTCTTTTCTGATCACCCACAGTATCTTCAGCCCTGCGTATACCGGGGGTTACCAGGCAGAATTCAGCTGGCAAACTAGCCCGTAACATGGAAGTCTCAGCGGCTGAACACACCACTCCGTCCAAACCGGCTGCATTGGCCAGAGTTGCCAGTCGCTGCACCCACTCCTGTGGTTTGCAATTGATACCGACATCCCCAAGATCACCCTCAGCCATGCTGGTGAGTACGGTCACAGCAATCAGCAAGGGCCGGGAGTCACCAAAGCCTGCAAGCGCCTCGCTGGCCTGTTCCATCATGATCTGTCCACCCGCGGCGTGAACGTTCATCATCCAGACTCCTAAATCGGCCGCCGCACTGACCGCCCTGGCCACCGTGGTGGGAATATCATGAAATTTCAGATCAAGAAATACGTCAAATTTGCGTGCGGCAATATCTCTGATGAGACTGGGTCCGGTGGCAGTAAACAGCTCGTTCCCGATTTTCACTCGGCATACTTGCGGATCAAGCTGATCCACCAGCGTCAACGCCTCTCTGGCACTGGCAAAGTCGAGTGCGATGATTATTCTCTTTTCCGACATGGCTTTCCTCAAGTTCGCCTAGCTACTGTGCGCAGTGCTCAATCCATTTCAGTGCCCAGGATTGGTCTCACTCTGTCCCAATTGTGACAGCTTGGACACAACCAATTCAGGCTCTTCGATTCATAACCGCAATGACTGCATTGAAATGCCGCCTTTTTCTTTAATAGCCGGTCTATCAATTGCTGTAAGAGCTGCAAATTATTGCCGAATTGAATATCAGTATCCGGGGCTTTTAAATCCATTAGTGCAACCAGGCCTTTCAGTGAGGGGTGTGCTGCCATTTGCCCACTCAAAAAATCGATGGTAGCAGCATCATCTGCTCGCTCCCTGATCAGTTCGGCCAATGCCAGCATGACGTTCACATCAGACTTCTCCTTGAGGGTATTTTCCAGCAAAGTCTCGTACTCATCCATCTTTCCGAGCTGCCGATAGCACTGCGACAGGGGTTCCAATAATCTGGAAATAAAATCCGGATTGTTGGTTTTTATCCGGATCAACTCCTTTATCGACGCTTTGTAATTCCCAAGACATTGCTCGATCTTCGCCAGAAGAAAAGATGCCCGCACACTATGCCTATCAAAAGTAAAGGCGCTCTTGGTATGTTCCCTGGCTTGGCTCAGTTGATCCTGAGAGAGTGCCGTCTCGGCCTGCTCACAACAAAAATGGGCGGCCGCAGCGCGTAATTTCAGGTCTTTCTTGAAGCTGGAATTTGCCAGCAGGATTTTTGAGCAGTCTATCGCCTTTGCCCACTCTTTCTCGGTTTGGTAAATGGTTATCAGATGCTTCAAGGCATCCCATTGCGCCGGTGTATTTTCATCCAGAAGTTCGTTCAGTAGCCGTTCTGCTCTGTCGAGCAATCCGGCAGAGATATAATCCTTGGCCAGTTCCAGCCGGGTTGATGCGGCAAAAACCTGGTCCAGCCCAGGCCTTGCCAGAAGGTTCTGATGTACTCTTATGGCCTTGTCTACCTTGCCTCGACGGCGCAGCAGGGTACCCAAAGCCAGGTGGGTTTCCACCGTTTCACCATTGATTTCAAGTGCTTTAATAAAAGTATCGATGGCCTCATCCGGTTCATCATTCAACAGATAATTCAATCCGACAAAATAATCCTGAAACAGGTCTGTTGTCTGTCGCTCCGATTTTCTACGGGAGAAGAGGCTGATTTTCCCCAGTAACCAGCCAGCGATCACGGCGATTAGCAATAGAATATAGAAAGCAATGTCCTGCATTATTACTTCAAATCCTTTAATGAACTATTACGCAACTCTTTCACTTCGTGTTGCGCATCGATAAGCTGTTTTTTTAAACGTCGTATCTCTGTTTTCGATTTCAGGTTTCGAATAATACCCACCCCCAGCAGCACGCCGACCAGGCCACCACTGGTAAATGCCGCGATTACCCATACGGAAATAGGCTGCGCTGGCGCTTCCCAGGAGCCAAATGCTATCGATACAGGCGTTGTATTAAAATAGGAGAAGGCAATACTGGCAAAAAAAACCAGCAATAAAAAGAATCCTGTCAGTAGTCTACCTATCTTTTGCATATTGCTTTACCGGTTCGGTATAAAACAGATTATAACAGGCAAGCACACTAACCGCTTCGGCTACAGCCCGGAATTTACCCAAGGACAGGGCAGATACCAAAGACTGATTCAGAGTGTCCCGGCATTGGCAAAAATAAAAACGGCATAACTTTTCGAGTTATGCCGTTGCCGATCCAAAGCTGCCCAACCAGGCCAGGAAGAGCATAGATAATCCAGTGTCTCCTCAGAATTGATTGGCCGCCAGCATGCTATTGTTAACCCTGTCGCGAAGTTCCTTGCCAGGTTTGAAGTGAGGAACGTATTTCCCACTTAAGGCAACGGGTGTGCCGGTTTTTGGGTTGCGCCCTATGCGGGGCACGCGATAGTGCAGGGAGAAGCTACCAAACCCTCTTATTTCTATACGTCCGCCTTCAGACAGGACCAGGGACATATATTCGATAACAGCTTTCACCGCAAGCTCAACGTCTTTCGAAGAAAGCTGTGTCTGCTTGCTGGCAATGCGATCAATAAGTTCAGATTTAGTCATGGTTTCTCCTCTTTACTTAAACCCGGTGGCTCAGCTTACACAACACCTATACAAACTCTTGTTTCAACTCTTATCCATTTCCGCCTTAATAAGATCTCCAATGGTACCGTGTGACACATCAGCACCATCTGAAGTCTGGTGTTCCTTGATGGCTGCTTTTTCTTCATCGATTGAGATCGCCTTCACCGAGAGGCTCAATACCCGGTTTTTACGATCGACACTGACAATTTTTACTTCAATATCGTCGCCTTCCTTGACAGCATTGCGTGCATCTTCAACCTTGTCACGGCTAATCTCCGAGGCTCGCAACATACCCTCCACGCCTTCCTGCAATGTCACTGTCGCGGCTTTGGCATCTACTGCCAAAACTTTTCCTTGCACTATGCTGCCCTTCTCGAATTCGGCAACATAATTCATGAATGGATCATCCGCCAGTTGTTTGACACCCAGTGAGATGCGTTCTCTCTCGGGATCTATCGACAAGATGACCGTCTCGATTTCATCGCCTTTCTTGTATTCTCTTACTGCGTCTTCGCCCTGCTCTTCCCAGGAAATATCGGACAAATGTACCAGACCATCGATATTGCCGTCCAAGCCAATGAAGATACCAAAATCTGTAATCGATTTGATACTACCTGAAATCTTATCGCCCTTCTCGAAATTTTCTGCAAACCCATCCCAGGGATTTTGATAACACTGTTTGATACCCAATGAAATGCGGCGGCGTTCTTCATCGATGTCCAGGATCATGACATTAACTTCGTCACCAAGCTGTACAACCTTCGAAGGATGAATATTCTTGTTGGTCCAATCCATTTCGGATACATGGACCAGGCCTTCTACACCCTCCTCCAGCTCAGCGAAGCAACCATAATCGGTAAGGTTGGTAACAATAGCCTTGACCTGGGCGTTTTCAGGATAGCGTTTCTTGATTGCCATCCACGGATCTTCACCCAGTTGCTTGAGTCCAAGCGATACGCGCTTTCGATCACGATCATACTTAAGCACCTTGACATCAATCTCGTCACCGACGTTTACCACTTCACTGGGGTGCTTGATTCGCTTCCAGGACATATCGGTGATATGCAGCAAGCCATCGACACCGCCCAGATCTACAAAAGCACCGTAGTCGGTCAGGTTTTTCACGATGCCCTTGACCGACATGCCTTCCTGTAATTTCTCCAGCAAGGCATCTCTTTCTTCCGTGCTCACGGATTCGAGCACAGCACGGCGGGATACCACCACATTATTGCGTTTGCGATCCAGTTTGATAAGGCGAAATTCAAGCATCTGGCCTTCCAGATGCAGCGTGTCTCTCACCGGTCGTACATCCACCAGCGAACCCGGCAGGAAGGCACGAATATTATTCAAATCAACGGTAAACCCACCCTTAACCTTGCCATTTATAACGCCGGTTACTACTTCGTTCTTCTCATGAGCCTCTTCCAGCTCCATCCAGGATTCGGCACGTTTAGCCTTTTCCCGGGATAACTTGGTTTCGCCGAAACCATCTTCTACACTTTCTAGGGCGACTTTGACTTCATCACCTACTTCGAGTGGGAAATTGCCCATTTCATCGAGGAATTGTACGCGGGGGATAACGCCTTCAGATTTGAGGCCGGCGTGGACTGTTACCCAGTCAGAATCTATATCTATAATGGTGCCTGTCACGATGGCACCTGGGGTCATGTCTATTTCAAGCAAGCTTTGTTCAAACAGTTCTGCAAAATTTTCTGTCATTATTTATTCCAATATTTCAACAGCTTATAACACTCATCTAAACTATATTATAGCCGTGCCGCAAGCCAGTCTTACGGGGTAATTAGTTTTATTTCACTATTCGCCAGTACTGGTGTCGCGAATATCGAAAACGAAATCCTGTTGAGATCAGAGGTTTGGCAGACCGGCTTTGACCAGTTCCAACACGCGCGCTACGACCGTTTCCTCGCTCATTTCTGTGGTATCCAGAATCGTCGCATCTGGCGCCGGTTGCAAGGGTGAAACAGCACGTTCACTGTCTCTGGCATCCCGCTCTTTCAAGTCTCTCAAAAGGGCCGGCAGAATAGCATCAATACCCTTAGCAATCAACTGCTTATATCGCCTTTTCGCCCTCTCCTCCACGCTCGCTGTGAGAAAGATTTTAACCACCGCATCCGGGAAAACAAAGGTACCCATGTCCCTGCCATCCGCAACCAGTCCCGGTGCTTGTCGAAACAACAGTTGGCGCTCAAACAGCGCCTCCCTTGCCGCAGGTATCGCGCCGACTCTGGATGCCATGTCGCTGCCAAGTGCCGAACGGATATCCAGAGAAACATCCCGTCCATCTAGGCTCACCGAATCCGGGCCATTCTCACCAAATCCAATGTCCAGGGTGCGCGCAAGCTCCGCAAGTGCTTGATCTTGCTCTAAATTAAGATTTTTCAGATGGGCTGCCAAACCCAGCACCCGGTACAGTGCACCGCTGTCCAGCAGATGAAAGCCGAGCGCTTTCGCCACGCGTTCGGCTACCACGCCTTTGCCAGAGCCGCTGGGGCCATCGATTGCTATGACCGGTATGCCTGGCATCACTTTATTTGGCAACCTGCAACTGAATGCCCACGCTGCTTGCCAGCTCAACAAAGCCAGGGAACGAAGTAGCCACATTTGCACAGTTTTTGATCAGAATTGGTGATTCTGCGCGCAGGGCCGCCACGGTGAATGCCATAGCAATGCGATGATCGGCCCTGCTATCCACTTCCCCACCGCCGATAGAACCACCGGTTATGCGAATCCCATCCGCAAAGGTCTCAGTCTCTATGCCCAGGGTAGCCAACCCTGTTGCCATGGCATCGATACGGTCGCTTTCCTTGACGCGAAGTTCTTCGGCCCCATGCAGTACGGTGTCTCCACTGGCACAGGCGGCTGCAATAAAAAGCACAGGAAATTCATCGATCGCCAGCGGAATCTGCTCAGCAGGTATTTCGATACCATGCAAAGGCGCATATTTTACCGTGATATCCACCACCGGCTCAGTACCGATATTGCTTTCATTACTGAATTGAATATCGGCCCCCATTAACCGCAGCAGGTTAACGATACCAATCCGGGTCGGGTTAGTGCCGACATGGCGTAACAGCAAATGTGCACCGGGCGTGATGGCCGCTGCGACAAGAAAAAATGCTGAGGATGAGATATCTGCTGGAATTTCGATGTCAGTTGCTGTGAGCTCGTGGCCACCTTCCAGTACTGTCAAGCCCTCTTGTATCCCGCTGGAAATCGGATAGGCAAATCCTGCCAACATCCGCTCAGTGTGGTCTCTGCAGGGTCCCGGTTCATGCACCCGGGTTTCACCCTGGCCATATAAGCCTGCCAATAACAGGCAGGATTTCACCTGGGCGCTTGCTATGGGCATTTTATATTCGATACCGTTGAGTGACTGCCCATGGATGCATAGTGGGGGCGTGCCTTCTGCTGTGGTCTCTATTACTGCCCCCATTTCCCGTAGTGGCTCTGCGATCCGGTTCATAGGACGTGTCGATAGTGACTCATCTCCAATCAATTCACTGTCAAATGGCTGCGCAGCCAACAAGCCACACATTAGCCTCATGGCAGTGCCGGAATTACCCATATAAAGAGGTTTACGTGGCGCCTTGAGGCCATTTTTCCCTACTCCGTAAATGATTAATTCTCCGGACTCCGGACCGACGATAGTTACGCCCATTTCACGGAATGCAGCCAGGGTATTGAGTGCATCATCTCCTTCAAGAAAGCCATGTACGCGAGTTACTCCGTTGGCGATAGCCCCAATAATAATCGCTCGGTGTGATATGGATTTATCGCCAGGCACCCGGATATCTCCCTGCACCTGTCCACCCGGCTCGACGGCAAAGGATATTGCTTTATCTTGTTCAGTTTCTTCTTGATTCATCGGTTTAAAATACTTTGCCATGAAATTATTTCTTACATTCCGGGCCTGGCTAAAACTGTTAAAGAGAGTGGTGTGATCCTGTTTCTTTAGCGCTTCGCGCAATGCCATCAGACTATCGATGTAATCATCGAGAACCGACGCGGCGGGATCAGCATTTGAGACAAATATATCTGCCCACATTTGCGCATCACTCGAAGCCAGTCTGCTGAAATCTGCAAAGCCACCGGCGGCATAACGAAATATATCCTCACTTTGCTCCTGCTTGAGCAAGGCATTAACGATAGCGAATGCAAGCAAGTGCGGAAGATGGCTGGTTGCTGCCAGGACTTCGTCGTGACGTTTAACGCTCATTCCCAGTATGTCTGCCCCCAGTACGCGCCACATTTCATGTACCAGGCCAATAGCCTCTGCTGCTGTATCAGCCTGCGGTGTCACAATTATATTGCGCTGATCAAACAGGTTTTCACTGGATGCCCCATAACCACTTTTTTCCGAACCGGCAATTGGGTGTCCTGGCACAAAGCGAGCGATAAAATCCGCTTCCAGCTCATTCACCGCAGCAATCACGCTGGACTTGACGCTTGCCACATCGGTCACTACAGCCTGCGGTGAACAGAGTTCGGCAATCCGCGGTAATATCTCAGCAGTAGCCAGTGGTGGCAGGGCAATTACAATGAGGTCTGCCTGCGGACAAAGTACATCCAGTTCGCCAAATTCATTGATACTCCCATCGCTCAATGCCTTGCATAATTGCTGCTCGTCGGTATCGACAGCTCCAACACGCAGGCTGTCATCGCTGCGTTTTATACCGCGCGCGATCGAGCCGCCTATCAGACCAAGTCCCACAATCAAAATGATTTTATCGGTCAATGAATTCAACTTATTTTCCTATCATTTGGCTGTTGAGTATTAAGCGATCGCCGATGGATAAGAACCCAGCACTTTTATCTCAGCACTGCAGTGGCCTAATCGGGTAAATAATTGCTGAATAACTTCATCATCTACATGGCCTTCAAAATCGATAAAGAAAACATATTCCCACACTTCCTTTTTTGATGGTCTTGTTTCGATCTTGGTCAGACTAACCTGCAGCATTTCAAAAGGTTCCAGCACTCGAAACAATGCCCCCGGTTTGTTTTCTGTGTAAATCAATATACTGGTCTTGTCGGATCCGCTTGACTGTGTCGTAGAATTTGCCAATACCAAAAACCTTGTACTGTTGTGTTTTTGATCCTGAATTTGTGCTTCGGCTATCTCCAATCCATAAATATCCGCGGCCACTGCCCCGGCAATAGCTGCAACAGTGTTATCATCCGACGCCAATTTAGCCGCTGCTGCATTACTGGCGCATTCGAGTTGGGCTGTCTCCGCCCAGTTGCTACTAAGCCAGTCTCTGCATTGAGCCAATGACTGACTGTGAGATGCAATAGTTTGAATTTTTGTGATGTCAGCGTTATGTTGCAACATCAGGTTCTGCTCGATGGGGACTATGACCTCTCCGACAATGCGTACATTCGATTCAACCAGGCAGTCCTGAGTATTATTAATCGCTCCCTCGGTGGAATTTTCCACAGGTACCACGCCAAAATCGGCAGCACCGGCTTCCACTTCCATGAAGACATCATCGATACTGGCACAACCGTTAAGCGGCACATCGTGTCCAAATTGCTTCAATACTGCCGCCTGCGAAAAGGTCCCCTCGGGACCCAGATAGGCAATTGGTTTAATTTTATGGGTTTGAGCCGCCACTTTACTCATCTCGACCAAACTAAATGCAATGATTTTGAATACCAGACGATTACCTGCCGAAAGACAGAATAGAGTCAGAACAGCTTAGACTTCATCAGCTGAATCCGCTTCCGTGTCGGACTCGAATTGTTCCGGTTCGTCCGGTTCATCAACCTGTTCAAGACCCACCAGATATTCACCTTCTTTCAGCCGGATGACTCGCACTCCTTGCGTATTACGCCCCTGCACAGAGACTTCTTCCACGCGCGTTCTAACCAGGGTACCTTTGTCAGATATCAACATGATCTCATCGCCGTCGGCAACTTGAACTGCACCGACCACAGATCCATTACGCTCACTGGTTTGCATTCCAATTACACCCTGCCCACCACGTCCGTAGACTGGAAAGTCACCGACCTCGGTGCGCTTACCGTAACCGTTTTCGCTCACAGTAAGAATCTGTTTGCCCTCATCTGGGATTATCAGAGAGATCATGGAATGGTCCTCCACTAATTTAATACCCCTGACCCCTCTTGCCGTTCTGCCCATTGCGCGCACTGCCGATTCCTGAAAGCGAATGGTCTTGCCACTGCTGCTGACCAGCATCACGTCCTTGTTTCCGTCAGTGATGGCAGTGCCGACGAGTTCATCACCTTCATCCAGTTCGATAGCACGCAGACCAACGCTGCGTTGTCTGGCAAAATTGGTAAGTGCGGTCTTTTTAACAGTGCCGCTGGCCGTTGCCATGAATACATAATGATCATCCGTGTATTCCTGGACCGGTAACATGCTGGTTATTCTTTCACCTTCTTCCAGTGGCAAAATGTTCACCAGAGGCTTGCCTCTGGAGGTTCGACTGGCAACAGGAATCATGAAGACTTTTAACCAGTAAACCTTGCCCATGCTGCTGAAACACAGCAACGTGTCGTGGGTACTGGCAATAAGCAAGTGCTCTACGAAATCCTCGTCTTTGACCGTGGCTGCCGCCTTGCCCATACCACCACGGCGCTGCGCTGTGTAATCGGCCAGAGGCTGGGTTTTTGCATAGCCTGTCTGTGAAATGGTAACAACGCGATCCTCTTCAGTGATCAGG
This sequence comes from Gammaproteobacteria bacterium, assembly GCA_002726595.1. Taxonomy (GTDB): domain Bacteria; phylum Pseudomonadota; class Gammaproteobacteria; order Pseudomonadales; family Pseudohongiellaceae; genus UBA9145. Next base: position 19,523 of record PBTO01000091.1, read on the forward strand.
TCTTCCATGGTCAGATCTAATTGAGAACCGACTATCTCGGTCTTCCTGTCATCACCATATTCTTTTTGCACGCTTTCCAGTTCTTCACGTACCACGGAAAGCAAACGCGGCTGATTTTCCAATATGTCTAAGTAATCAGTGATTTGCTTCAGCAATTCCTGGTAATCATTAATGAGTTTTTCATGTTCCAATCCAGTCAGGCGATGCAATCTTAATTCGAGTATTGCCTGGGCTTGTGCCGGAGAAAGAAGGTATTCATTTTCTTTTATTCCATATCGGGCTTCCAGATCATCGGGGCGACAGGCATCTGAACCAACCTCACCCAGCATCTTTAACACGCTGTCGGATTTCCAGCTTCGTGCCAGCAATTTTTCTTTAGCCTCACCGGAGGTGGGTGAGGTTTTAATCAGTTCGATAACTGCATCAATATTCGCCAGGGCGACAGCCAGACCTTCAAGAATATGACCTCGCTCACGGGCTTTGCGTAATAAGTAAGACGTGCGTCTGGCGACAACTTCGCGTCGATGGCGTAGAAAAGAATCCAGCACCTCTTTAAGATTTAATACCCGCGGTTGACCATCGACAAGTGCCACCATGTTGATGCCAAACACAGACTGCATTTGGGTTTGCGCATAAAGATTGTTAAGCACCACATCACCCATTTCACCTTTTCTCAATTCGATGACAATCCGCAAGCCGTCCTTATCCGATTCATCGCGTAATTCTGTAATCCCTTCGATTTTTTTCTCTTTAACCAGTTCAGCAATTCTTTCGATGAGTCTTGACTTGTTTAGCTGATAGGGAATCTCGGTGACAATAATAGTTTGCTTACCCGACTTTTCAGCTTCGATTACTTCGGCTTTGGCGCGCACATAAATCCTGCCGCGTCCGCTACGATATGCCTGAACAATGCCTGCCTTACCATTGATGATGCCAGCGGTGGGAAAATCCGGCCCCTGTATGTATTCCATGAGACCATCGATTTCAATGTCGGGGTTATCCAGCAGTGCCAGACTACCATTGATAATTTCGGTTAGATTATGGGGTGGTATATTCGTCGCCATACCCACCGCAATTCCTGAAGAACCGTTAACCAGCAGGTTGGGAATCCGGGTCGGCATGACATCAGGGATATCTTCCGTGCCATCGTAGTTCGGTGAAAAATCCACCGTTTCCTTGTCCAGATCCGCCAGCAAGTCATGGGCAATCTTGGCCATACGAATTTCTGTATAGCGCATTGCCGCGGCAGCATCACCGTCGATCGAACCAAAATTGCCCTGGCCATCTACCAGCGGGTAACGCAGTGAAAAATCCTGTGCCAACCGCACAATGGTGTCATATACCGCGCTATCACCGTGGGGGTGATATTTGCCAATTACGTCGCCAACAACGCGTGCAGATTTTTTGTAGGGCTTGTTGTAATCATTAGACAGCACATTCATGGCGAACAGCACGCGTCGGTGCACCGGTTTCAAGCCATCTCTTACGTCGGGCAGGGCACGACCCACAATCACACTCATTGCGTAGGCGAGATAGGACTCGCGCATTTCATGCTCTAATGAAACTGGCGAGACTTGTTTGTCGAAATCGGTCATACGTTGCCGTTTTCCCTGCTTCTCAGTAAGAACTGATTTTCCAGCTTTTCTAACTCCAAAAAAGATCCGAAAATAAGCCCGTTTAGCGGCTCATTTTGAGTCAAAATTTTGTGTAATTAAAAACCTGAAATGACGTTTATTTCGGCTCTGACGAAAAGAGCTAATTCTAACATAAAAAAGCACCATTCCGACACTCAAAATCACTCTTTAAGTGCAAAAAAATCCCGCGTTTTCTCAATGTTCCTCTCAAATCACCGAGTTCAACTTAGACCGCGCTATTCTGGCTTTTTACAGGTATAATCCGGTCCCTGCATGGTCACCCGAATCCGTGCTCAAATCGAGAAGAAACAGGAAATCTTGTGTCCCCTGATTACACCTTACAGGCCGATCTTGTAATCCATGCAAAATGGGTAATTCCGGTTGATACTGAAAACCGGGTTTTGGAAAATTATTCGGTCGTTGTTGCCAATAAACGCATTACCAATATTCTCAGTCAGGATGAAGCCCGCAAGAAGGTATCTGCGGCACAGGTTGTGGAATTACCCCATCATGTTTTGCTTCCTGGTTTGATCAACGCCCATGGCCATGCTGCCATGTCGTTGTTCCGCGGAGTATCCAACGACATCCCCTTGCAACAATGGCTGGAAGAGCACATCTGGCCGCTGGAGGGTAAACATGTCACTCCGGAATTCGTGCAACACGGCGCGATGTTGGCCTGTGCGGAAATGATTGTATCTGGCACTACCTGTTTCGCAGACATGTATTTTTTTCCTGACGCGGTAGCAAAAGTAGCACTCGATGCTCAACTCAGGGTGCAGCTAGCCAGCCCGATTCTGGATTTTCCAACTGTCTGGGCGAACGATGCAGATGAGTACATTCTGAAAGCCACACAACTGCATGATAGCTACCGCAATAGCGAACTCATCTGTACTGCATTTGGTCCTCACGCGACTTATACAGTATCTGATGCAGCGCTGCAGAAGGTTTCCATTCTCGCGGAGGAACTCGATATTCCAATTCATATGCATGTGCACGAAACCGCACAGGAGGTTAAGGAATCTGTCATCGCAAAAGGCAAGCGCCCATTACAAAGGCTGGCTGAGCTTGGTCTTGTTTCCCCTCACCTGCTGTGTGTGCATGCAACTCAGCTAATTGAAGAAGAATTGCAATTACTGAATGAATATGGCGCTCATGTCATTCACTGTCCGGAATCAAATTTAAAACTGGCCAGCGGATTCTGTCCAGTGAGTAAATTGCTCGAAAGCGATATCAATGTAGGTATAGGTACCGATGGCTGTGCCAGTAACAATGATCTGGATATGTTCTCAGAGATGCGGACAACCGCCTTGCTGGCAAAAGCGGTGGCCGCTGATGCCAGCGCAGTACCGGCTTACCAGGCATTGCGGATGGCCACGATTAACGGCGCTCGTGCCATGGGCCTGGATGACAGGATCGGCAGCATAGAACTTGGTAAATTCGCCGATCTGACTGCAGTCAATATGGATAGCATCAACAGTATCCCGATTTACGACCCGGTGTCTCATCTGGTTTATAATACTCAGGCATCGCAGGTGAGCCATGTCTGGTGTAGCGGCAAGGCGTTGTTTGAAAATGGTCAATTGCTTACTATTGATAAATTGAAACTG
>PBTO01000092.1 GCA_002726595.1 Gammaproteobacteria bacterium
AGCGCGGGACGGGCCAGGGGCAGGTTTTTGCTCCTGCAAAACCTGCATACCGTACATCCATGTACATAACGTCCCACCGGAACGAAAAAACAACCCCCTGTTCCAAGCTTGCGTCCAACACGTATGGCACCAACATTAGAAATGGGCGCACTACACACACAAATATTAGTCAAATTTTCCGATTTAACTCGATATATTTTGGGGATATCTCAGGTACTGAGCTATTAAGCGATGTGATACCAAATTCATAGAAGGATGCTTCAAACTCTTGTCCATATTAGTCAGGCGGAGAAAACACGCCCACATTGTCATGCCCTTCATCACTGAGATTGGCTGCATGTAGCTTGCTCATCATGCCTTTATCACAGTAGAGGAAATAGCGCTTATCACGATCGAGTGAATCGAAAGTGGTGCGTAATTTATAAAAAGGGATTTGTAATAGCTCGACCCCTTCACCAATCAGTGATTGATCCAGGGGCTTGAGTTCGAGCTCAGATGGATGACGAATATCGATTAATATGGCGTCATTGCCAAGTTCAGATACCACATCAACCGGGGTGGCATCCTGCATGAGGTCTTCGGCTAGTTTGGTGATCAGCTGATGATTGGCATTTTCTATCGCTTTATCCAGAACTGAAAAATCGAAGTTGCTCTCTTCCCTCTCTATGCGCTCTATTCTCGCTCTTGTGGTTGGTTTAACCGAAATGACTCCACAATACTCGGGTATATCCTTCGAAAAATCCTCGGTACCTATCGCCCGCGCCTGATCTATGATTTGCTGCTTGTCACTCGTGCTCAACGGACGCAACACCATGGTGTCGCAGACCGAGTCGATCACGGCCAGGTTCGGCAGCGTTTGACTGGACACTTGCGACACACTCTCGCCTGTCACCAGAGCCTGTATTTGCAGTTCTTGTGCTACCCGTTCTGCAGCCCGCAACATCATGCGCTTTAACACCACTCCCATTTGGGAATTTTTGACTTTGGTGAGTATTTCCTCCACCACTCCCTGAAAAGGCACGGATATAAACTTTACCCGGTGGGAGCTGTGGTATTTCATCCATAAGAACAACGCGACTTCCTTTACGGCCAACTCATGTGCCCTGCCGCCCAAATTGAAGAAACAATAATGCGTAAGCAAACCCCTTTTGATGCACAGGTAGCTGGATACGGATGAATCGAAACCGCCGGATATGAGAGAGAGTACAGAATCCTGACAGCCCAGTGGAAAACCGCCGAGGCCTGGAAACTTATTACTGACCAGAAAGAGTTCCTCGTCGTGAATTTCCAGGTTGACCGTAACGTCCGGATTCACCAGCTTAACTCCCGCGGCCTCGGTATGCTGGTTAAGACCTCCGCCAACAATTCGCTCCACATCGATTGATTTGAAACCATGCCGCCCTTTACGCTTGCAGCGCACCGCAAAGGTCTTATCCCTCAGTGCCTCGGTAAAGAAGGTTTTACACAGCTCCAGGATTCCATCCATGTCCGGTAGTGGAAACTTTTCTACCTGTAGTATTGAGCTTATGCCTGGCGTATTGATCAGTTTGTTGATTATCAGGACCGCCAGGGCTTTATCATTGCGGGAAAATTCGACTTCGAGCACGTCCCATTCCCCGGACACGGACACAGAACTATCCAGCTCACCAAGAATTGCGCGAAGATTCTTCCTCAATTGCCGAATGAAGCGCCGCCGAACCGGGCGAGATTTGATGGTAATTTCTGGAAACAACTTGACTAAAAACAGCATGGATAATTCTCAGGAATATGGAGCCGGCCCATTGCTCGCTCTGTAACAGATAAGATGGCCTTTATTTTGACGAGTTTTAACTCTGGCCCCAACCGTAGATGGCGAAAAAGCGAGGGATGAAACCATTTTTTGTCTAAAATGGGAAGCAATATCATAAAATCGCCCCATGATAGTGCGGTAAATAGCTATCTGTGCAGTTATGGTGCGTTTCAATTGAGTCTGGGATAGCTGACCCAGTAAACATCGACTCCTCAGGCCCTCTCCAGATGGCATATATTTTGCTCTTCAAATGTACAGAAAAAATAGAGAAATAAATTGCTCGTGCTATTTAACTGCAGCGGCTTAGGCTGTTATGATTTTCGCCCTTGGCCAAAATTCGAATATTACAGCAGGTCATGACATCAAGTAGTGAGTTCACTTAGGATAGGAGATAGTTAGAAAATGAAATCAAAATTGGAATACATATGGCTTGACGGCCTTAAGCCCACCCAGAGCTTGCGCAGCAAGACTCTGGTCAGGGATAATTTTGGCGGTACTCTGGAAGAATGCCCGATGTGGAATTTCGACGGCAGTTCCACGAGTCAAGCTGCAGGTGATGATTCAGATTGCCTGTTAGAACCCGTAGCAATTTACCCGGACCCGGACCGAGCCAATGCATTCCTGGTAATGACGGAGGTATTGAATGCGGATGGCACCCCCCATGTGTCCAACGCCCGCGCCACCATCGATGATGATGATGTGGATTTTTGGTTTGGCTTCGAGCAGGAATATTTCCTCTGGGATGTAAAAACCAATCTGCCACCAGGCTTTCCCAGTGGAGGTTATCCCAGTCCCCAAGGTCCCTATTATTGCTCGGTAGGTGCTGCCAATAACCATGGCCGTGAGGTAATTGAAGATCATCTGGATATTTGCCTGGAAGCGGGTATAAACATCGAAGGTATCAATGCCGAAGTGGCTGCGGGCCAATGGGAATTTCAAGTATTTTCCAAGGGTGCCAAACAAGCAGGTGATGAAACCTGGATCACGCGCTACCTGTTAGAGCGCACCGCAGAGCGTTATGGATTGGCCATCAACTACGAACCCAAACCATTGGGCAAGGATCTGGACTGGAACGGTTCAGGGATGCATGCGAATTTCTCTAACGGCGTAATGCGGGAATCCGGTGACGAGGAAATCTTCACCAAGATCTGTGAAGCGTTCAGTCAGAATATCGAGCGCCACATCAGTGTCTACGGTGCAGACAATGATCAACGCCTGACCGGTCTGCATGAGACTCAGGCTATCGATCAGTTCAGCTATGCTGTCGCGGACCGGGGAGCATCTATCCGCATTCCCGTCGTTACTGTGCAGGCTGGCTGGAAGGGACGCCTGGAAGACAGACGAACGTCTTCTAACGCAGATCCTTATAAAGTGGCTGCTGTTATTATCAAGAGCACCAAGGAGGCCCTGGCCTAGTAGTTGTCTAAACAGAGTGTTTGTTGTTTTAAACCTGAAAGCCCGGTCTTGTACCGGGCTTTTTATTAGCATCTAGAAACTTGACCTGATTGTAAGAATTCCCTGGAATTCCTATTATTAAGTCACTTTCCCCATAATTCCACGTCAGCACTTGTTTTTTGCACCATTATGGTGCATAGTCCTGCTGTCCTGTGCTCTCCTTAATGCCCAATCCTGGCCAATCGCTACTACCTATAGGCCCTGTGGGGCCAATTACTGCTTAATGCCATTCATGGTTTACATATTGCATAGAGAGCTATACAGAACGCTACCGCAATGACATTAATTGCAAAACTTCCAACCAGGTGAGCGCGCAGAGTCCGCGGTCAGGCTGAAAACTATTAGAAACCTTAACGTGACCCTGGATAACGTACACAAGCGACTGCTGGATAATTTGAAGACTGGCGTAATGTTGCTGGATAGCAATCTCCATCTTCGTTATATCAATTTGGCGGCAGAGCACTTGTTGGGAATGAGTGATCGCAAAGCGAATCAGCTATTTGTTGGCGAAGTTTTTATCGAGGCTACACAGGACATTGAGGAAATGCGCGCCGCGCTGGTCAACGATCATGCCTTCACCAAACACAATGCAGAATTTCAGTTATCAAATAGGAAAACCATTACTGTGGACTATACGATTAATCCTTTCGAGGAAGGCGGCGAAATCCAGGCTGTGCTGGAATTGAATTCAATTGAGCATTCCAAACGCGTAAGCCGGGAAGAATCGATCAGCTCTGCCCGCGCCACAACCCAGGAGTTGGTTCGTGGCCTTGCCCATGAAATCAAGAATCCACTTGGCGGTATTCGCGGTGCTGCACAATTGCTGGCACAGGAGTTACCCGATCCAGAACTGGCCGATTACACCAACGTCATTATTGGAGAGGCCGACAGGCTGCGAAATCTTGTTGACCGGCTGGTGGGTTCACGCAAACCGCTCGCATTGAAAGAGATAAATATTCACGAAGTATTGGAGCGAGTCAGGAGTCTCGTTGCAGCCGAAATCAACGACAAGGCGATCGAATTGGAGCTTGATTACGACCCCAGTATTCCCAAAATCAAAGCTGACCCAGAGCAACTAATCCAGGCGATGCTGAATTTAGTTCGCAATGCCATGCAGTCACTGGACAGCCCGGACGTGGCGCATGATCTGGGGAAGATTCTATTGCGCACTAGAGTATTACGCAACGCTACGGTGAGGTCTGAATTCCATCGACTGGCGGCAAGCATTGAGGTTGTCGATAACGGCCCGGGCATTGTGCCAAAGCTCATGAATTCTATGTTCTATCCCATGATTAGCGGGCGTGCAGAGGGGACGGGACTGGGACTTTCAATCACGCACGCCATCGTTAGCCACCATCAGGGAATGATTGAGTGCGATAGCAAACCGGGGCACACCTGTTTTTCCGTTGTGTTGCCCATTCTCGATTCATAACAAGGAAGCCGCCTTGATCTACGGCTGCTCTGCAGGCCAGAGACACTGAATAATTGATCAGAGGCTCCCTAAACCAGGAATACTTGAACATGAGTACACACAATGCAGTCTGGATTCTGGATGATGACCGATCCATTCGTTGGGTTTTGGAAAAATCGCTGGGCAAGACAGGGGTAAAGACGGTCAGTTTTGAAAATGGTGATGACCTCTTGCAGCGTCTGGCTCAGGATACACCCGATGCCATTATCAGTGACATTCGTATGCCAGGTATCAGCGGACTGGATTTGCTTTCAACGATTCAGGAACAACATCCCCAGCTACCAGTAATCATAATGACTGCCCACTCGGATCTCGATAGTGCAGTGTCCTCCTATAGTCGAGGTGCGTTTGAATACCTGCCCAAGCCTTTCGACATCGAGGAAGCTGTGGCAGTGACCCAGCGTGCGCTGGAGCATGCGCGGGAAAAGAATGCCTCAGTCACAGCAGATGATGCTGTTAAATCACAGGAAATTATTGGTGAAGCCCCTGCCATGCAGGAGGTATTCAGAGCCATCGGAAGACTATCCCATTCCAATATATCCGTGCTGATTAACGGGGATTCCGGCACCGGCAAGGAACTGGTAGCCCACGCACTGCATCGCCATAGCCCGAGAAAGGAAAACCCGTTTATTCCGCTCAACGTGGCGGCTATACCAAAGGAATTAATCGAGTCTGAATTGTTCGGTCATGAGAAAGGTGCCTTCACCGGAGCCACCCGACAACGGACCGGTCGATTTGAACAGGCCAATGGCGGCACGCTGTTCCTCGATGAAATCGGCGACATGCCCGCTGAGACCCAGACACGGTTATTGCGCGTGTTATCCGACGGAGAATTCTATCGAGTCGGCGGTCACACTTCAGTAAAAGTTGATGTACGCATTATTGCGGCAACCCATCAAGACCTGGAAAAGCTGGTTGCTGAACACCTGTTCAGAGAGGATCTGTTCCACAGACTCAATGTCATCCGCATTCACATCCCTCGCCTGAGTGACCGGCGCGAAGATATTCCGCGGCTTGCCAGCCACTTCTTGCTTATTGCGGCCAAAGAGTTAGCGGTAGAACCCAAAGAACTGCAAGCGGAGACTGAAGCCTACCTGACCGGACTGGACTGGCCCGGAAACGTCCGCCAACTGGAAAATCTTTGCCGGTGGGTAACGGTTATGGGTTCAAGCCGGGAGGTCCGTCTGAATGACCTGCCTCCGGAGTTTGCAGAGCAGAAATCGGCAAACAGCAATTTCGACAATTGGGCCCATGCTTTGGAAAGCTGGGCAGACAAGGAGCTCAGCCTGGGGAATAAGGGTATTCTCAATCAAGCCACGCCGCTGTTTGAGGCAACCATGATTCGCATCGCATTGAAGCACACTGCCGGCCGCCGCCGTGATGCAGCCAACCTCCTGGGCTGGGGCAGAAATACCTTAACCCGCAAGATCAAGGAACTTGATACCGATGCGAAAGATGATCAGCAGCATGCGGATTGATCGACTCAGGTGTTTACTTCAAATCAAGAAGCGCAGTAGCCTCGATTTAAAACTAAGGGGTGGGGGCGATATAGAACTCCTGCCAGTTAAGCACGCGGTCATGGGATCTAAATGATCCAAATTCCAGCCGGCTTCTTGGATTATCGGTATAAATATTGTCTTCCGTTTCATCTTCCACATCGCCCGGCGTGCGCCAGTCATACTGTAGAAAATCCAGAGAAGTCGGCAGGTTTGCATCGCCCAAATCAAACTCAACGATGACGCTACCTTCATTGTCCTCACCTGGTGCCGAGGTAAGAAACGGGCGATCCGGATCATTGGCATCGTTATTGTCACCATCCTGTAATCTTGTCATCACTCCGTTAAATAAATTTAGTGTCACATCAGCGACTTCGCTCGCCTCTATTTCTGTATCACCATCCGCCAATGGCGCTTCATAGGATCCTGCAGCCGTCACGTAAGACATGGTTCGATTTGCTGGCAGGGCTTCGGTCACGTTATAGAAAATACTGGTGCAATCATCTTCCAGGTTGGTAATAAACTGCGCGCCATCCCAGTATTCCACCCTTAGTGGAATATCTAACGGTTCCGTTTCAGGCCCGAAGGAATTCTCCAGCAGCATGCGACCGTACCTGAATTCGTGGCTGTTTATCAGGCGAAGAACATTCGTTCCAGGTTCAGTTACACCATCATCCAGATCCACATCGAAGGTATCCAGCAGCACATCGTTATCCGCATTGCCACCCACGCTGCCATCATCATTGTCATCGATGGGTCCGAACGCGATTTGTAGCCCAACAAACGGCCCATCTTCCACACCACTGGCCTGGCGAGAAATATGCATATCACCCATCAGATTGAGAATCCCATTCGTCCAGCCGCCACCAAAATTTGCTGCCATGGTTGAATTTACCAACCGAGCTCCAGTCAAGTCATTGTCTGCCGCAGAAACCACATCCTGGATCGCGCGGATATCCAGCTCGGCTAAGCTGGTGAGTTTGGCGAAGTCACCGATGTAATTCTGGGTATCATTACCCAGAGCATTCTTGGCATTAATCTGAAAGCTGATACCAAAATCTTCACCCAAATAGGTAAACGGCGAAGTTGCGACACAGGCCATAGACTGATTCACCCTCGGCCCAAAACTTGAATTAGATAACTCAAAATTAAATGGGTAGATTCTCCCAACATTGCCAACCCCGCCATCAACATTCTGACTGCCCACTTCTTCGAAATATACCTCTGGGGTTATCTGATCCGCGGTTTGCACAAGCTGCGCCCGAAGATCAAATATACCTACTTCATCTATTGCGATTGAATGGATACTCACACCACTAACGAAACCATCAAATATTGCACCCTGTACAATCTGGCCAAGCTGTCCTCCCGGTACGCCCGGATTATCACCTGCACCCGGGATTCCCGGGTCATCAGTAACTACACTGACGCGTATGGTGTGATCACTTATCCCAGTTTCCTGGCCAAAGTTTGTTGTGACCGCGTTATTTGACAAATCGGCCTCAAAGTCGGGAATACCGTCATCATTTGAATCATCAGTTGCCTCCCAGGCAATAGCTGATACAGTTGTATCGAAACCAGCGCCTGCACGGGCAAAGGCGGGGCCGTTGGCATCGGTGGCAAGTGATGCCGCTCCACCACCTAAACGGTCATCACCAAAATCAACATCGAAAGCGAATGGTCTGACTATGAACGTCTCACTGCCATTTTCTACCCTGTCACCTGATCGAACACCGCTGATATCATCATCGAATGGAATATCGAATTGGGCGTGCAGTGAAATTTTTCCTGCATCAGGATAGGTAAAGTTTAACGTGGCGCCTATATTGTTTCTGCTATTGACTACGGTTGGCTGATTTTCAAAGAAGACGTCTACTGACTGACCCGATGCGGCAGGGTTTACTGTGCCTGTATTGAAAACAGGAACCGATTGTGGTGCAGCAAGCACGTCGGTGATTGTCATATTTGCCACAGCGCAGGTTCCGGGGTCTTCGCAGACACCGGCAAACTGAATTGCGGCGGTGGTCTGGTCCGGTATCAGCGACTCACAGGCTACCGCTGGATTTTCACCACCAATGGCAACACTGCGAATTAACTGTAGAGTAATATTTCCCGACACCGGTGCTTCTAGTGAGGGCTTGCCCGCAATTTGAATTGGTAGCGTGGTGCTACCTCCTACCTCATCGAAGAACAGTAAACCCACCTGGTCGAAATCGATATCCGGATCGTGATCCGGCGCTTGCTGTTCAGAAAACTCGCCGCCAATATTAAAATTTACCGCCTCGCCATTGACTGCCGGTGAAGTGTAGTTAAATTGCAATTGAACAAGCTCTTCCGTGCCAAAGAAGATGTAACTTCCAAGACCATCCACATTGACAGGTGAAAATTCAGTATCAATATCGGTAAGTGCGCCGCCACCGGTCAATACGGAAGCCCAGGTCCCTTCGTTCTGACTGGTGCTCAAATTAATTGCTGTGCCATTACCAGGCGCTGATGGAAAGTGATTCGCATTATGCCCTGTGATCGTAACAGTAGAGGCGACACAAGCTATGCCGGAAGAATTAGTGCTGATATGGTAATGGTGCATTAAACCAATCCCGCAATCGGTGGTACCCGTTGCCAGTTCAGCGTTATCTATAAAAAATGTACTCGCCAGTGTGTAGCCACTGGATACCCTGAACCTGATCCTTAAATTACCGGTAAAATCATCCAGAGTTCCACCGGCATTGGTGATATCGAGGGCGACTGCAGTAGGCGATGCGTTGGTATTCTGCAATCCGGTGTATGTAGTCAGCGTCGTGTAATTAAGCCCGCCGTCATCACTGGCCTCAACGGTAATTTCATCAGTCAGGTTTAAGTCGGCGTAGGTGTAGTCAAAATTCAGAAACGTAGTTTCTGTCACCGTATAAAAACTTAAGTTTGCCTCTCGTGCCAGGCTTGGCTCAAAACTTCCATCCGTGTTGGGGTTCGATGTTAGCGACAGCTTGCCACTGCCATTGCCGCCATGACAAACATGGGATAACGAGTGGCGCTTTTTACCTGCTTGGTAGTGTTCTTATCCAGTTCTAGATAACGGCCAATTTCCTTGAATGACAAATCCAACCTGCCTGTGTTTTCTCCAACATGGACTAGACTCTGGAATAATTCCGAAAATACTTTTGGATGGCGACTCAGCGCTGCTGCCAGTTCCATACCACCCTCTAGACTGGCTATTATGTCAGACAACACTTGTTTGAACGCCTAGTTGGTGGTTGATCCTTCCAGACCTTTCAGAGCCCGGTCCAGCGGTAGGCCAGCTTTGGTAAGACTGTACATCTGCCGCGCAAACATGATCAGCTCATCCGCTTCGATTTTCTTCCTCGCGAAAATTGCATTGATTTGTTCTATGACCGAGGCATCGGACCCAGGTCCCGATTTTGTTGCAGTGCCAGTTTTCTTCGGCTTGGGCGTGGCCCCTTTTACTTCGCGAATTTCTATAGGAGTGATGCTGTCCCCAAATAATAAACTCGCCACATCATCTTCTGTTCCCGCATCCATATTGCCAGAAACCAGTGCGCCGGTGCTGTTTCTTCCGCTGTATTGAAATCGTGCCATCGTATTCTAATTAAACTCCGGTTATATCGAATACATCTGAACTTTAACTATGCCACATCCATAAAGTCACTGGAATCATCCACCTGCTCTGCCACTCGTTTTACTTCTTCCAGGCTGGTAATGCCCTTCGCTGCATCCTCCAGCGCGCTGACCACCAGTGGCTGATAGCCCGGGGTTTTTCTGGCAAATTTTACAAAATCCGACGAGTTCGAGCGCCGTAGCGCGTCTGACAGTGCGTCGTTCAAAACCAGTAATTCAAATACACCCACACTGTGCCGATAACCGGTATTATTGCACCGGTGGCAACCTTCCGGTTGCTTCAGTTTCATCTGGGACGCTCCTTCCTCTCCTAATAGTGACACAATCCAGGCCTTTTCAGTGCTATCAGGTGAATAATCTGTGAAGCAGTTATCACATAAACGCCGAATCAGTCGCTGCGCAACCACCGCTCTTAACGCGGTTGCTGCGAGAAACCCTTCCGCGCCCATATCGACCAGGCGCATTGCGCTGGATACTGCGTCGTTGGTGTGCAGGGTGGAGAGCACCAGGTGACCTGTCATGGCAGCGCGCAGGGCAATCTCGGCGGTTTCGGTGTCTCTTATCTCACCTACCAGCAATATATCCGGGTCCTGACGCAGCGCCGAGCGTAAAATTCGGGCAAACGACAGGTCGATCTTGGGGTTGATCTGAACCTGGTTTATTCGATGCAGGCGGTATTCTACCGGGTCTTCAACCGTAATGATTTTCTTGCCTATTTCATTGAGTTCCTGCAGCGCGCCATAGAGAGTTGTGGTTTTACCGCTACCGGTAGGACCAGTAACCAGAATCAATCCGTGTGGCATGTGGATTAGCTTGCGGAAGCGCTCCAGTATATACTCAGGCATGCCAACATGATCAAGATCAGTTGCACCTTCCGTTTGATCCAGCAATCGCATTACCACCGATTCACCATTTTCAATCGGCATGGTTGATAGTCTGATATCCAGCTTTCTGCCTTTGACCTTCAAACTAAAGCGACCATCCTGTGGCAGACGCTTCTCGGAAATATCTAATCCGGATAACAATTTCAACCGCAAAACCAGTGCAGGCGCGATGCGTTTTTCCTTCATCACCTGTTCCTGCAAGATACCATCGACACGTTGCCTGATGCGCAGAACATTTTCATCGGGTTCAATATGAATATCAGAGGCGCGAACCTGCACTGCATCTTCAAAAATCGATTTCAACAGTTTAACAACAGGCGCATCGCTGTCATCAACTTCGAGGGCCAGGGAGTCGAGGTCGAACTGGCCTTCGGTTAGTTCCTCGTCCAGCTCTTCGGCAAAACTGGCGATCTCTTCCGTGCGCCTGTAGACAAGGTCCAGAGTGCTTAATAATTCACTTTCCCTAACGACTGCTTGCTGAATTGGTCTCTGTAAAATTCTCTCCAGTTCATCAAAGGCAAAAATATCCATTGGGTCGGCCATGCCAACCAGCAAATTGGAATTCTTGTCAGAAAGTACGATGGCTCGGTAACGCCGCGCATAGGACTCCGGCAACAATTGAATCAGATTTACATCGAAGTTGTATCGCCTTAAATCAATGAAGGGGACCTCTAGCTGCTGGGAAAGAAAACTGAGAAACTGCTCTTCTTCCAAATAGCCCAGATCTATCAAGACCCGGCCTAACTTATGCCCGACTGCTTTCTGCTTCTTCAGGGCAGCCATTAACTGCGCTTCGGTTATAACCTGGTTTTCAACCAGCAGGTCACCGATTCTGATTTTCTGTTTTGTAATCGCCATAAGATTGACTAATTTCTTAACACGTTTAGTCTTTGCTGACTACGCTGCCGCAAACTTGCGCTCAGGTTAGGTATCTGCATCGCCTGGATATAAGCCTCCAACGCGACTTCTTGATTGCCGAGTAAGTCCTGCGCTGAAGCAAAACCATACCACCATTTTCCCTGGCTTCGGTCCAGCTGTACCAATCCAGAGTAGCTGAGCGTAGCCCCTTCATAGTTCTCGCTCGCAAGTTGCGCCATGGCCAGGAACTCATGATATTCCGGGTCTTCAGACAAGGTTGGTGCCCTGCTTAGTAATAACTGTGCAGCTACATCGAACTGGCCGTCATTAATCAGCAACCTGGCTTTTAGCTTCTTGTACCCTGAATGATTGGGCACCAATGCCAACCCGCCCTCAATAATGGTAAATGCGTCCTGTGCCTGTCCCTGATTCACTAGAAGCTTGGCAAAAGTCTCTCTGGAAAAATGCGCGTTGGGATTCAGGCTTATGTATTTATACAACTCAGTAAATGCCAATTCACTTTGATTGGCATTTATCAAGGCCAGAGCCTTTTGTACATTTTCCGTATCCAGTTCCGCCGCAGTTAATTCGCTTCTGTTTTTTACGGAGTCTGTAGCTACCGCAGACCTATCCACTACAACCGACTGAATTCCACTGTTGGAAGTGGCTACTGCCGGTGCAGTATTGCGCGAAGGTGCAGGTTCTACTGGCGCAATTGCTGTTGGCTTAGGTGCTATTAGTTCAGGAGCTAGTTCCGCAGTTGTAACAGGTGGTGTATTTACCTCAACTACCGCAGCAGTCGTTGTAATTTCCTCAGCGGCGGGAGCAGGCGCCGGGATTTCCTCGACAGTTTGAACCGGTAAATCTGTAGCCGGCGGAGGCTGGGTGCTAGCCGTCTCAGCCACGATTACTTCCTCTTCGCCTGGCGTTTCCGCACTGACAGGTTCACCAACAGCGGTATTTGAATTAGCCGTTGATGATATTGCCGGTGTATCGATACCCAACTGCTGGGTGGTAACTCCTCGATTCAATTGCAGGTAGAAAAAGGCCAGCGCAAGTGTTACAGCTACCAAACCCATAGCAATAATATAGAGCTTTCTGTTGTCCTGATAAATCTCGACTTCGCTTGCCGGGACCAGGCGAGACGCTGTCGACCCTCCGCTGGTTCCTTTACGGCGCTGATCAAGATCGCGCAACATGTCATTAACTAGGCTCATAGGTAAAACCTGCCTACATAGAATATCAGCGCAGCACCGACAAAAATTCCAGCTATCGCAATAAATGCTGGCCGGTAATTATTGCTCGGTAATTCAACACCTTCCGTGTCGTCAGCCGCGGAGCGAACATGATCTATCTGCACGGTTCGCTCGCCCCTGCCAAACGCCACCATGAGTGCCTTGTGGCACAGAATATTAATTACCCGTGGAATACCTTCACTGGCACGGTACAAATTGTCCACTGCTCGCCTGGTGAATAAGAATGGTCCGTTATAACCTGCGGTCGCAAGCCTGTGAACTACATATCTCTCAGTGCCCTCTCTATCCAGCGACTCAATCGTGAAAGAAAATGTAATTCTCTGCCTTAACTGCCGAAGAGACGGTTGTGCCAGGGCTACATCGATTTCCGGTTGCGCAAACAACACCACTTGAAATAACTTGGCCTGTTCAGTTTCTATGTTAGTAAGCAACCTCAAGGCTTCTAGTGTCTGCTCGGGCATGGCGTGGGCTTCGTCAATAAACAGCACTACCTGCTTACTATTGGCAGAGTATTCAACCAGTTTTTCCGTAATTGCCTTTAGCAATCGATGATAGCCAATATCTTGTTCAACATTCAGATCCAGTTCTTCGGCGAAGGCCAGGAATAATCCTTTCGGGCTAAGTACCGGGTTGGGAATATAGGCAGTTATGTAGCTTTCCTTGTCTTCTTCCAGTGTGTTCAACACCTTTCGACAAAGCATGGTCTTACCCGTGCCCACCTCACCTACAATCTTTATAAAGCCTTCAGCATTGGCTAGCGAAACCATAAGCATATTGTAGGCCTTGTGGTAGCTTGCCATATTTAGAAAAAAATGTGCGTTCGGTGTAAGAGTAAATGGAAGCTCTCTCAGGCCGAAATGTTGTAAATACATGCCTTGCGCTGTCCTAAGTTAATTATTGGCAAATGGATCGATGGAGCGACTCAGTTCACTAAATCTGTCATTGCTTTCATTTATCGGGTCCTGCTCACTCGCCAGGCTTTGTACAACAGGCTTCAATAAAATAATGAATTCACTTTTTACCGTTTGAGTTTGCTTCTGCTCCAGAACTGCTCCGACAATGGGAATTTTATCTGCTCCGGGTAATCCGGCTGTCTCGTTTACATTGCGCTCGAAGGCCAGTCCGCCAAGCACGACTATTTGCCCGTTAACCGCCTTTATCACAGTATCGATTTCACGAGTTGAAGTTCTTGCCAGCGGTACAACCTGTCCACCAATATTCTTGGACTGCTCATCTACTGCGCTGACAGTTGGATGAACGTGCAAAGTAATTTCGCCGGAAAGGCTTATCTGTGGAGTAATATCCATCGAAATACCGGAGAAAAATTGCTGCAGATTATTGTCGCTATTTGTTGTCGTGTTGGCAGCAGAGGCAACGGTAGTTGAATCAGTCTGGGTTTGGAAAAATTCCTGCACACCTACCTGAAAAACTGCTTTCTGATTATTCAGTGCCCGAAGCTGAGGGCTGGAAATCACCTGTGTTGAGCCTCTAGTTTGCAATAACTGGAATACCGCATCGAAATCTGTAAAAGCTGTGCTGATTTGAAGTGGATTAGAGAGCCCATCTATACTGCTACCGGCAGATACCAGTTGTCCTACCACATCGCTAGTACTGCCTAACAGGCCTTCTGCTGTGCCTCGAAATTCACCACTGCCTGTAATCGGGTTATTTGCCTGCTGCCCGAATGTGTCGAAGTCCAGCGCGTATTGAAAACCCTTATTGAGAATGACCTCCAGAAACTGTACTTGAATAGTCACTTCTCTGCGCAGGGATTCCTGCGCTGCATTGATGAATGCCTCGATGCGGTCAATCTCTGCCGGGAAAGCAGTTACAATCACGATACCGGTTTGTGGTTGCACCAGAACACTCTTGCCTTCATCTGTCACTGTAGATTGATTGCGGCTACCGATGCTGCCAATGCCGCCAAATATTCCTCCACCGCCGCCTGCCGACGCTCCCGTTGATCCACCGGTACTTTCTACACCAATCAGGTTGGATATCACCACCTCGAGTTCAGACCAGAAGTCCGTGCCGGTGGAAGTGGAAATTTGCCCACCAGCACCACCGCCTCCGCCAAAGCCGCCCTGACCACCACTGAATCCACCACCACTAAAACCACCACCACCAAACCCGCTATTCCCACCGCCACCGTTCTGGCTATTGGTGCTGGTAACCTGAATGCTTGAACTGCCCTGCCTTTGTACATCCAGATAATCGATCATGAACTGACGTGTTCGCAGTCCACCTGGGCGTATAGTGAATATATTGCCGCGCCGGCTTATGTCGAGATTATACAGCTCCGCCACTGTATCCATCGCCTCCTCAATGGTTACGTTAGGAATGCTGAGATTAATCTGCACATCGACATCCGGACTGATCACAACGCCATAATCTGTATCGACAACCAGACTGTTGAAAAATACATCTGCGGGTAAATTTGGCGAGCTGATTGACACTCTTTCCTCTACCGGAGTCAGCAACCTTTGATCAAGAGAGAGCGAGGGTATAAGCTCGTTAAGCAACCCTGTTCCCGCTCCGCTTCCCACTCCCGTTCCCGCCTGCTGGATTGACTGGCTTTCTGCAACTGATGGGCCAGCAGCTTGCTCGAGAGTATCCTGAATTTCGGTCAAAATAGTCGTATCGTTTCTGGAGTCCATTAGACCGGCACACGAAGACAGAAATATAGCCAACAGAGCAACAACCCCGACTTTTGCAGGCACCGAAATTTGTTTTAGTTCATTTATTCTGATCAATTTTTCTCTCCGCCGCGCTAACGATCATCCACTGTTTCTTTGATAGATTCAGAGAACAGTTCAACTCTTCTTTCCTCAGTACCCTCGATTAGAAGATCTACTCCACCTCTATCGATTCCGATAACCTGGGCATTCCCAATTAGATCACCGATCGTTACCCTTTCGTCGTTCACCACCGCCAGCGGCAAAGTAGAACTTGCACGAATAAAAGTTACTTCGAATCCACCTGAGCTAACTGCTCCGGACAAAGTGACTGGCCCACTATCGGTAGCAGCAGTAGATGACACAGAATAAAATGGCCTGGTTGGATCAACCAGATCTTCCCCATCGATTACCTCTGCACCCAAGGGCAAACAAAATGCCACCGAGATGAATGCTATTGCTGTTTTGTAAAAACTAAACACCAATAAAACCCTCTTCCGTGCTCAGTGTGTGTATCTCCAGCGTTACGCTGGCACTGGGCCATTCCAACTGCCGAAAACTTATTTCATCCCAGAAGAAACTACCGGTGATTTCCTCAAAGTAGCGCAGATACTTCAGCGTGTTAAAAAAATCACCCTGAAACTTAATAACCAGGCCATGCTCATAGACCTGGCCTGATACATCCGCCTCTGTTACTTCATCCAGATTTACCGCACCGGTCTCAGCTAATAATTCATTAATATTCGTCACTCCTACCCGAAGAGGTGATGCGGCAACATTTTCAAAGCGCACCAGCTCCAGACCTGTTTGCCGTTCAAGCACTGAGGTCAGAACTTCCGTCATGGCATTCGGTGTTATCATATCACCCGCAAGACTTTCAATTTCTTCATCCAGCACTACCTGATCCCGTGAAATCACCAGAAGCCGATTATTTGCAAACCGGTTAGGATCCACTTGACTCGCTTCAACCATTGAAGCATATGCTGTCTGCTGTGCCTGAATCTGCCGGGTGGTCGTGTCCACCTGCCCCTGAAGACTAACTATCTCTGCCTGAAGCGGATCAAAAACCAATGTCAGATAAGCCATACCCATTCCTGCAAGCAACATCCCAAGCACCAAAATACGCTCAGATCGTGGCCTTGATTCAATGTTATTGGACAGTCGGTCCAATTGCAGTCTTAATTGTTCATTCATTAGATGTGCTCAGAACAAATGAAAAATATTGCTCATCAACGCTGCCGCGAAAAATACGCGGGTTGTAATGCATCGCCCTTAACGGGCTTGTGCCTCTTTCTATATTGTCCACGTATCGAGGCACCAGGGCAGAATCGCGCACTTGCCCTTGCAGGCTTACTACATCACCACCATCAGAAAAACTGAATGAGTTAATGCTTAACCCTTCCATTGATGCTCGGGAGAGGTCTTTAAAGTAATCTGAAAACCCAACAAGGTTGCCCAATTGCGTATCACGAAGAAAATCTCTAATATCGCGACTGGCTTCCAATATTGCCTCAGCTGTGTCCAGTCGCGCGGTCAATTCCAGGTTCTGTGTTCGCCGCGCGAGAACACCATCAAGCTCACTGGTTTTTCGGGTTTCTTCAGTGAGCTGCTCACGTAGTACAGCTAACTCACTGTTCAACTGCACCCTGGTGAATATTTCATAGGCAGAAATCAATGCCATAACAGCAAGCGCACCACCGAAAATCTACAGCATCAGCACCGAAGTAAGCTGGTCCTTTTTGACCTTCAATTCCGACAAATAGAGGTTTATCTGCTGTTTCATTATGCCGCTGCCTTCTCTTGCCTGGTTTTCTTACCGCCCCGCAGAGTCGCTCCCAGCGCTGTCATACAAATTTGTTGTACCTCAGGTGACAGACTTACCGCACTTTCCATGTGTACTGACAAATCAAGCGCCGTGACTTTGGCTGTCAACGCTTCGTTTAAAGCCTCGGTCATACCAGCCGTATCATGTTGCCTGCGCGCTATGACAATTTGGGTGACCTGCCCCTGACCCATTTGACTTTCGAAGTAATCCAGCGAACGTTGTATCTCTAAAACCAATCGATCTTTCAAATCTTCCCAATCTGGGGACTGCATCACATCGGGATCGAGCTGGGTATTGATGCGACGCGTCAGGTATAGATCCCCGCCCCTCGTCAGATTCATGGTACTGCCGGTTCTTCTGAGATCCATGAATGCAATACCGTTTTCATCTTCTATAAATTGTGAAGACAGATTTTTCATTGCCAATTCGGGTATGTCGATAACAGCCAGTTCCAGCCCACTATTTGAAATCATATCGATAATTGCCTGAATACGAGACTTGAGAGCTGCAACGACGTAGACCATGTTGGAACGACCCCGATAGGCATTCTCGGGGACCTCAAACACATCGATGGCGGCATCTTCTATCTTCATGTCCAGCAGATCCTTTATCTTCCAACGCACAGCAGCCTTCAATTCATCAGGCTCAACCTGGGGTGCTTCGACCAGATGGAGGCTGTAATCCTTGGGGCTCAATACGAAGCTGCACTGCACTCCCACCAAGTTAAGCTTTTTCACCAGTTGCTCCAGAGCATCGCCGGCTTCTCTTTCAGATTGCAGAACAACGCGCTCACAGTTGAGGAGAAAAGGCATACCCTGATTTTCCACAACGTGAGCCAGCACCAGCTGTTCGGAGTTAACTGTCACTCCCACGCGCCCGCTGTCCTTTACCTTCTTTCTAAAAAATGATGCCATCGGGTCTCTCTGTATTTCTAATCTGGTCTAAGGCCTTTCAATTCTGTGTGGCTATGAAGCCGCTCTATCACTACAATTCTGTGACCCATCCGATTCTGCAACGGGACAAATGCCATATTCTGCGCGCACGCAGCCGCAAAACTTGAGGAAAGCCCTTAAGGAGTATCGTCTAAGTACTTAAATTCTAAATCAAAACTTCAGCTCAATCGGGATAAACTAGGGTAAGTTTAATCCCGTGTTAAATGAACTGTGTGGAGCTTCTCAGAATGGCGGGGCGAAACCGGGAAGAAAAAGCGCCGGAATTTTGACGGTGCACAACCCAAAAATAAGGAGAAACTTCGCCGAAAATGATCAATATAGTACTGTTTGAGCCCGAAATACCGCCAAATACGGGTAACATAATCCGCCTGGCGGCCAATACAGGCTGTCAGCTTCATCTGATAAAGCCATTGGGTTTTGATCTTGATGACAAGCGCTTACGCAGAGCCGGGC
The DNA here is from genome assembly GCA_002726595.1 of Gammaproteobacteria bacterium. Lineage (GTDB taxonomy): Bacteria > Pseudomonadota > Gammaproteobacteria > Pseudomonadales > Pseudohongiellaceae > UBA9145. The sequence goes on from PBTO01000092.1 coordinate 18,749, forward strand.
TCGATTACCATGAATTCGCTGGCGTCAGGACCTATGACAGCTGGGAGAAATTTGCCACAGCACAGGAAAGGCCCTGTTTTTATGCCATCAGTACCAAGGGCACAAAAAACTACGCTGATATTGCGTATAAAGAGGGAGATTTTTTGATATTTGGACCCGAAACTCGAGGGCTTCCAGCATTTATCAGAGATCAACTACCCAGGGAAAATATCCTCAGAATCCCCATGCGCGAAGACAGTCGCAGCCTGAACCTTTCCAATGCCACTGCGGTAATCGTCTATGAAGCCTGGCGTCAGCTAGGCTTCATAGACTGATCGAGTGTGAACTAATCGGCTTCTTCTGCAGTAGCATCATCGCCTGTCGCATCATCACCTGCCGCGTCATCGTCTCCAGCACCATTGGCCTGTGCCGCCTGCTCGGCCTGCGCCTGTTTCTGCTGCGCATAAATAGCATCGAAATTAATCGGAGAAAGCATTAATGCCGGGAAGCTGCCCTTGCTTACCACATTATCGATCGCCTCCCGTGCGTACGGGAAGAGTATGTTCGGGCAAACTGTGGCATGTAGTTGTTCCAACTGAGCCTGATCGAAATCCTTGCAGGTGAAGATACCAGCCTGATGAATTTCCACCAGAAATGCCGGTTCATCGTCCAATTTAGCCTCGGCGGTCAGTACCAGAACCACCTCATATACATCATCCTGAATCTTGTTGTGTCGGGTCTTGATGTCGAAATTGATCTTCGGCTCCCATTTCCCCTGAAACACGAGCGGACTTCGGGGTGACTCAAAGGATGCATCCTTTAAATATATGCGCTGCAAGGCGAACGCCGGACCTTCTGGCTGCTCTGTTGTAGGCGCGGCTGCCGCGGCTGCTTCGTTTTCGTTGTTTTCTTCGTTTTCTGCCATGATAATTCCTGCTTTACTTTTGAATCAAAGGGAGTGATTGAGCTTTCCATTCCGTCAGGCCGCCAGCTAATCTGACCACCTGGGGAAATCCAGCCTGTTGTAATTTCTTACAGGCATCGGTCGATTGATGTCCCACTTTACAAACGACTACTACCGGTTTCTCTTTGTGCTTGTTTAGCTCCGTAATCCGCTGGTCCAGTTTCACCAGCGGAATATTAATGGAGTCCACCACATGACCGCTTTCGAATTCCTTTTTGTCCCTGACATCGACAACAATGGCATCAGAGCGATTGATCAGCATAACAGCAGCCTGAGGGCCCACTGCCTCACTACTGGTGCGTTGATGATAGAATATCAGGGCGGCCACTATAATCAGCCACATCCCGGACAAAGCCCAGTGATTCCCCAGAAATTCAACAAATTGAGCCATCGTTAGATTGGTAAACCCGGGCGCACCCGGCCCGTCTATAAAAAAGGCAAGCAGTATACACGGCTAACCGAGATATTTCACCAGTACACTTGTCCGAGTGAGCATGATCACTCACGCTATAGACGTAATAGCTCGCTCGCGAGTAGCTAACGGTCAATAGAGAAGTAATCTCGAGCAAGCTGACGAGTCCGATCCCGACTCGATGCTCATCCTCTCTCCCTCCCAAAATTCTCACGACAAGCCTCTGCCGACCCACCAATGCTGGAAGACATGAGTTCTATATTCCTTACAGAGACCGTCGCCAGCAGGGATGCTGGCGCCGAGCTTACAAGGACGTATTCACAGCGTGTCGCTGTAAGGAATATAGAATTCATGTCCGGCACCGCTTCGCCTTAAAGCTTACGGAGAATTCGAACCACTCGCTATAAAAACCCGATTAAAGGATAATACCCCCGCCGACAAAGAGCCTTCACAGCCCCAGACATATCAACTACCGCTGACAGGAATCACCAGCATAACCACATGACACCAGCAAACAGGAAAACCGCTCTCTTACTCATCCTCGATGGCTGGGGCCATCGTGAAGCAACCGAAAACAATGCAATTCACGCCGCCAATAGCCCAGTATGGGATGAACTTTGGGCGACCCGCCCGCACACACTTATAAATACCTCGGGCACGGCCGTGGGTCTGCCGGCCGGACAGATGGGAAATTCCGAAGTCGGTCACATGAACCTCGGTGCCGGTCGCGTTGTTTTCCAAAGCCTGACACGAATCGACAACGCCATCGCTGACCGATCCTTCTTCAGCAATTCAGCCTTGATCGAGGCAGTGGACAAAGCCGTCGGCACGAACAAGGCGGTCCACCTGTTGGGATTAATGTCACCTGGCGGCATCCACAGTCATGACGATCAGATCATGGCCATGATCGAGCTGGCCCAGCAGCGCGGTGCGAGACAGGTCTATCTTCATGCCTTTCTTGACGGTCGCGATACACCACCACGTAGTGCCCTGACTTCATTGCAGCGCGCCGAGCAAACGCTGCGTGAAAATAGCCGTGGTCGGGTGGCTTCCATTATTGGTCGTTTCTATGCAATGGATCGGGATAATCGCTGGGATCGCATACAACCGGCCTATGAATTGCTTACCGAATGCAAGGCTGACTTCAGTTCTGATAATGTCACTGATGCCCTTAATGCTGCCTACGCACGGGGTGAAGATGACGAATTTGTGCAGGCCACAACCATAACCGGAAAAGAGGACGAGGCTGTTGCCATCAACTCCGGCGATAGCGTTATCTTCATGAATTTTCGCGCCGACCGGGCGCGGGAAATTACGCGGGCATTGACGGCCGCCAAATTTGTCGGATTCGTACGCAACAAAGTTCCGGCACTGGCCGAGTTCGTCATGCTCACCGATTATGCCGCCGACTTAAATGCACGCTGTGCCTTTCCATCGCAGGAACTGAACAACGTATTGGGTGAGTACCTGGCCGAACTGGGTAAGACCCAGCTTAGAATCGCAGAAACCGAAAAATATGCCCATGTCACTTTCTTCTTTAACGGTGGCAGAGAAGAACCGTTCGCATTGGAGACGCGCACATTAATTCCTTCGCCGAAAGTAAAAACCTACGACCTGCAGCCGGAAATGAGCGCATTCGAAGTAACCGACAAGCTGGTCGAAGCAATCACCTCTGGTGACTACGATGCCATTATTTGTAACTACGCCAACGGCGATATGGTGGGTCATACCGGTAACTTCGACGCATCGGTAAAGGCAGTGGAAGCGGTGGATAAATGTTTGGGCAGAATTGTTAAGACAATAGAGGAATCCGGCGCTGAACTTTTAATCACAGCAGACCACGGCAACGTGGAACAGATGGTAGACCCAACAACCGGACAGCCTCTCACTTCGCACACCAACGGCCCGGTGCCACTGATTTATGTTGGAACAGCGGCCGCAGAGTTTAAGGAAAACGGTGCGCTGTCTGATATTGCTCCCACGTTACTGAGACTGATGAATCTTCCCGTCCCGGAACAAATGACAGGCACTCCTCTGCTTGATTTTACCGACAGGAAATCAATGCAAGTCAATAGCTAGCCCCAGGGTATCGTTAATGGAAAAGCCGGTTAAAAATTGCGTTTGTTTTGGTTTTGTAATCGTGGTGAGTCTGTCTACTGCAACTCAGGGCGCCGAGCAGAATGGCAACCCGCAGCAGGAATTGGAACAGGTTAATACCGCCATCGAGGAAATTCAGTCCTGGCTGACAGATGCCAATTCGCAACAGACAGTCGAAGAACAAACCCTGCGCACTACCGAAATTACCATCAACGAAACCAGTCTGTCGATTAGCAACACTCAGAAATCTATTGACCAACTGGAAAATGAACTAAGTGCACTGAGAACAAGAATCTCAGAACTGGATCAGGCCAGAACCAACCAGACTCATTTGCTCGAGCAGGCAATTCGTTCTGCCTATATGAGCGGTGAAAGAAATTATTTGAAACTGATTCTGAATCAGGAAGATGTGGCGCTGGGCTCGAGAATGGCTGAATACTACAAACACTTTAACCAATCCCGCGTCGAGCAGATTGAAAACTACGAGGGCACACTGCAGGAACTGGCCCAAACCCGCACCGAGCTGGAAACCACAGCCAATATACTGAACCAGAATCAAGCAGAGCTGAACCAACAAAGGCAAGCCCTGGCTGCAACGCGGGAAGCGAGGGTACTGGCATTGGCGGAGCTACAAACAGCAATCGTCAGCCGTGGTCAGGAACTGGAACAACTGGTTAGCAACCAGGCGGATCTGGAGGCGCTCATCCAACAGATCGAGCTCGCCAGACAGCGAATTCCAGCATTGGATGAACGAATTCCGTTTGTTGAGCAGCGTGGCAATTTACCGCGGCCGCTGGCCGGTCGTCTTGTCTACGGATTTGGCTCTCCCTATGGCAACGGCAATCTGCAGCGTCAGGGTATTGGTATTTATGCGGAAGAAGGTGCACAGGTGCGAGCTGTACATGGCGGCCGGGTACTATTCGCCAATTGGCTACAGGGCTCGGGTCTGCTGCTCATTCTCGATCATGGCGACGGTTACATGAGTCTGTATGGGGCAAACCAATCCCTGCTGAACAAGGCGGGTGACTGGGTTAATACCGGCGATGCAATCGCCACCGCGGGCGATTCGGGCAACAGAGATCAGGTTGCGCTGTATTTTGAGATTCGCCTGCGTGGCCAGGCCCAGGATCCGGCGATCTGGCTGGGCGACTGAATCCGACCCTGATAAGCCGTTTCCAGAAAATATCCCACTTATTTCCCTACAGGCCTGATTCTGACCCGTTTTCTTTGAACTCGATCCTGTAAACCGCCAATTCGGCGAAACAATAATTGCCTAAACTGAAAGAAACTGAAACTATATACCCACATCTAGTTTGAGAAGCACAACAAAAACCTCGGGAATTATTTATGATCATCTTGCAACGCACGGCGAAGAACCTGTTAAGCCCCGCGCTGACTGGCCTCATGGCACTTTTCATGGCGCTTTTCATGAGTATTTCGACAGCTGTTTTAGCCCAGGAAGCCCAGGGGCCGCTTCCCCTCGATGAAGTGAGAATGTTTACCGAGGCGCTGGACCGCATTCGAATGTCCTATGTTGAGGAAATCGATGATAAGACCCTGCTGGAGAATGCCATCCGCGGCATGTTATCTGGCCTGGACCCCCACTCCGCCTACATGGCTGGCAATGATTTCGATAACTTGCAGGAAACCACAACCGGCCAGTTTGGTGGGCTGGGTATCGAAGTGGGAAGAGAGAACGGATTCATCAAGGTGATCAGCCCGATCGACGACACACCCGCTGACAAGGCAGGCATTCGGGCCGGTGATCTGATCATCCAGATCGACAACAGGCCACTGCAGGAAATATTGCCCGAGGAGGCCGCGGGAATGATGCGCGGCGAGCCCGGCACCGATGTAACTGTCACTATTTCCCGTGATGGCAGAGAACCATTCGATCTGACCATTACGCGCGAAGTCATCGCCATCGCCAGCGTACGCAGCCGGATGCTCGAAGAGGGTTATGCCTATATTCGGCTTTCCCAGTTCCGGTTAAACACCGGTGATGAGTTGGAAGAAGAACTGGAAGAGTTATACGCCGAACACGGCGACCTGAACGGGATCGTTCTGGATCTACGTAATAATCCCGGTGGAATTTTACAGGCTTCGGTCAAAGTAGTTGATGCCTTCATCACCGAAGGCAAGATCGTTTACACCGAAGGACGCCTGAGCGAAACCAATATGGAATTTTCCGCAAGTCGCGATAACCCGGGCAGAGATACACCGCTGGTAGTACTGATCAATGGCGGCTCTGCATCAGCTTCAGAGATCGTCGCCGGCGCATTGCAGGACCATGGTCGTGCCATCATCATGGGGACGCGAAGTTTCGGCAAGGGCTCAGTACAGACTGTACTGCCGCTGGATGAACGGCGTGCGATCAAGCTCACCACCTCTTTATATTTTACCCCTGGCGGACGTTCAATTCAGGCCCAGGGAATTGTTCCAGACATCGAAGTCGGTGAGGCGCTGGTGACAAGACGGTCACGCAATGTAGCCCAATACAATGAAGCCGACCTGGCTGGCCGCCTCGACAACGGTAATGATGAAGAGGCCGTGACCGAAATGCAGGAAGCACTCATATCAGCCGAGCAGGTTCTGGTCAACGACTACCCGCTTAACGAAGCATTGAATTTGCTGAAAGGGATTAACGCGTTTCAACCACCGAACGCGGCTCCCAGGTCCGGGTCTTTTGCCCAGCGCCAGAACTAGTACCTCGACCAGGGTTAATTTTGGAGTGCAGAGTTCACCAGTATGTTCAGTGTAAGGCGCAGTGACGCAGGCCTAGCACCGCTAAGTCAAGTTGCTGCAACGCCACAATGGACATACTGGTGAACTCCCGAAGGGCGGGCCTCTCAGCATTCATCTGCTGCGTTGCTTTCGCTTGATGGAGCGCAGGCTACGACGGCGCGAAAGCGCCTTGCATCTAAACGCTGAGAGACCCGCTGCACCCGAAACTTAACCCTGGTCGAGGTACTAGGGCACCGCTAAACAGGCCTACTCAATTGAGTAGGCCTAAATCGAAGCAAGACTGGAAAAATCACGTCGATACAAATCACTGACGCACTTCGATGCCGTTGTCAGCCATATACGCCTTGGCTTCCTGGATCGAATATTCCTGGAAGTGGAAAATCGATGCAGCCAGGACGGCATCCGCCTCGCCTTCGATTACTCCATCAACCAGGTGCTGCAAATTTCCAACCCCGCCTGACGCGATGATAGGAACAGACACGGCATTGCTCACTGCTTTGGTAAGCACCAGATCGAATCCTATTTTGGTGCCATCCCGGTCCATGCTGGTTAGCAGTATCTCCCCGGCCCCATAATCCACCATGCGTTTTACCCAGTCGATGGCATCCAGTCCGGTTGGGTTACGCCCACCGTGGGTAAAGATTTCCCATTTCGACTCTTCCCCGCCGTTTGACACCTGCTTTGCATCCACCGCCACCACGATGCATTGCGAGCCGAAGCGCTCGGCTGCCTCACGGACAAACTCAGGATTTGAAACCGCGGCTGTATTGATGCCAACTTTATCCGCACCGGCATTTAACATGGTACGAATATCATCCAGTGTACGAATGCCGCCGCCTACTGTGAGTGGAATAAACACCTGGCTGGCAATGGCCTCCACCGTGTGCACCGTGGTATCCCTGCCTTCATGGCTGGCAGTAATGTCGAGAAAAGTAATCTCATCGGCACCGGCATCGCTGTAGCGCTTCGATACTTCGACCGGATCACCGGCATCACGAATATCGAGAAATTTGACACCCTTGACCACACGACCTTTCTCGCAATCCAGGCAGGGAATTATGCGTTTAGCCAATGCCATGTTCTTCCACTCCTGTTAAATGGATTCTTCAGATGTAGCGTGATTTGTTTCAGTGTATTTGCTACCGATCACAATAGGCCTGAGCCTCGGTTATATCGAGTGTGTCTTCGTAAATAGCCCGGCCGGTAATCGCGCCCATGATGCCCGCGCCAGTTGCGGTTTGACACGCCGCTTTCAGGGCAACAAGGTCGGCAAGTTTCGCAATACCGCCCGAGGCAATAATCGGTATCTGGGATTGCTCTGCCAGATCGACTGTTGCCGCAAGATTGATGCCCTGCATCATGCCGTCGCGAGAAATATCGGTGTACACGATTGCCTGCACGCCGTAGTCGGAAAATTTCTTTGCCAATTCTACAGCAGTCAAATCAGATACATCGGCCCAGCCTTCGGTAGCGACTTTGCCATCGACTGCGTCCAGCCCGACAATTACTTTGTCAGGAAACGCACTGCAGGCCAGCTTGACAAATTCCGGCTGCTTCACCGCCTGGGTGCCAATTATCACATAGCTGACTCCGGCCTTAAGGTAAAACTCGATGCTTTCCAGATCGCGAATTCCGCCGCCAATTTGAATCGGCAAGGTAGGGTATTGCCGGGCTATGGCAGTGACAATTTCACCGTTTACCGGCGTGCCGGCGAAGGCCCCGTTTAGATCCACCACATGCAGACGCCGCGCACCCTTTTCAAGCCAGTGTCCGGCCATCGACACCGGATTATCGGAGAACACGGTAGAGTCATCCATACGGCCCTGTCGCAGACGCACGCATTGGCCATCTTTTAAATCGATTGCTGGAATAACTAACATCTGGTTCCGGCTATTACAGAAATATGCATTGCATCCCCTTCTAGCAGGCTGTTGAAAAACTCTCAGGTCGCGCAATACTGCGTTAAAAACTGGCTCAAAATGCTCATTTACTACGTGTAAACTCCGCTTTTTCGCCAGATTTTGCCTTGTCTTGCACGACCTGAAAGCTTTTCAACAACCTGCTAGGGGGTCTCTATAAAAACGATACCTTAAGTCACAAACTGATTGTCAGCTTGTACCGTCCCACCGTAAAAAATTCCTTAACAAAGTTAATCCGGCATGCTGGCTTTTTTCGGGATGAAACTGTGTCGCAAAAATATTGTCATCTGCCAGACTTGCCACGATATCTGTACCGTAATTGGTTACGCCCGTTACCATTTCCTGCTTATCGGTATACACATAATAACTGTGTACAAAATAGAAGCGACTGTTGTCAGGCACATCCTGCCATAAGGGGTGAGCGCGAACCTGATTTACTTCATTCCACCCCATGTGGGGAACCTTTAACCGTTCGCCGCCTTCGTCTTTCAGCTCGTCGCCAAAATACCGTACTTCACCCTGCACAAATCCGAGACAAACCACACCGGCATTTTCCTCGCTGCGCAGCATCAACGCCTGCATACCGACACAAATTGCCAATACCGGCTTACAGCGGATGGCATCCCCGACAATCTTGTCCACATCGAGACGTAATATCTCCGCCATGCAATCACGAATCGCACCCACGCCGGGAAAGATAACGCGATCGGCGTTGGCGATTTTCTGCGCATCGGATGTGACGATGACGGCAACATCATCACCGGATTGGGATCCGACAAACTCCACCGCTTTTGCAACAGAATGGAGATTGCCCATGCCGTAATCGATGACTGCAATTTTATTCAATGCGCTGAGGCCTGTGTATTTCTCTAAAGGGAGCCTTTAGTTGATGGAATTACATCGCTGGCTCTGGGATCGGTTTCAATTGCCATCCTGACCGCCCGCCCGAAAGCCTTGAATAGTGTTTCAATCTGATGGTGGGCATTGTTACCGCGAATATTGTCCATATGCAGAGTCACCAACGCATGGTTCACAAAACCCTGAAAAAATTCATGGAACAGATCCACATCGAAACTTCCTACTGCACCGCGGGCAAATTGCACTTTGTATTCAAGACCAGATCGGCCGGAAAAATCGATAACAACACGAGACAGCGCTTCATCCAGTGGCACATAGGCATGACCATAGCGGCGGATACCGGTTCGATCCAGTGCCTTGTCAAAGGCCTGGCCCAGCGTAATTCCAATATCTTCTACTGTATGGTGGGCATCGATTTCCAGATCACCGGTTGCCTTGATGGTTAGATCCACCAGACCATGGCGAGCGATTTGATCGAGCATGTGATCAAGAAATGGCAGGCCGGTTTCGGCCTCGAGTTTACCACTGCCATCCAGATTCACCGACACCGTAATCTGGGTCTCTTTAGTATTGCGCTCTACACTGGCTTGTCGCGGGGATGGATTGGACATGAAACTACCTTGTGCGTGTCAGCAGACTGGGGACGCCACTGCCGGGAACAGAAACCTGGCCCGATTGTAGGAAAAGAGCGCATTATAATGCCCGTTGCAGACCAAATAAAGCTATAAACTAGGGTACCTCTGAATAATGGCATATGATCTCTGGATTACAGGCTGATTCGCAATCATTGCGATGCCATATACAGTAACGGCGATTAATCTACCGCGCCGTGCATGTACTATCCGCTTCCGGTAAACTAAGCTACTTGAGAACCTAGGGCGAATAACAATCAAGATTGGGTGTTTTCTGAAAACCGGCTATGGGTGATTTCCTGAAAATTATTCTTAAGATAGTGCTCTCGTTGCTGGCGATCGGGGTGCTATCAGCAATTTCCCTGATTTTTCTGGTCAACCCCAATCAATACAAACCGACTCTGGAACAGGCATTACTCGATAATACTGGCTACCAGCTTAATATCGCCGGCGATCTTGATCTGGCCTTCTCCCCCTATTTCGGCATCACGCTGAATGACGTACGACTGCGAAATCCCAACTCACCACAGGAACTCGCTTCCACTTCGGCAATCTCCTTACGAGCCAACCTGGGTTCTCTGATTCGTGGTCAGCTACTTATAGAAGAGTTTCGTGCAACCGATTTTCATGTTAACTCCTACGTAAATACCAACGGTGACAGCATCTGGGATTTAGCGGCACCACTGGATAGTGGAACCAATCTCTACACCGCTGCCAGTGGCACAACCGACAACAGCAATTTACGCGCATCAGCGAGTAGTGGCGAATCGGATTCGGTCGTGATCGCGTTCGAACAGATCAGCATCGAGAATGCCAGCATCGATATCCAGAATCTGGAACAGGGGTATCGATATAATATAAGTAATCTAAATTTTACCAGCAGTAGCAGCAACACCGAGGGGCGTCCGTTTCCCATCGATGTAAACTTTGAACTAGACTCAAATATTACTGCTGAATCACGTAGCTTTCGCTTCGCTACTACAGCCCAATTGGACCTGGAAAACGGTACGGTTAATCTCGATGAAATAAACCTGAGTTTCACCCCCATGTTGTTGCAGGGCAGCGTTAGTGCCAGCGGGCTAAATGACACCATAGTATTCGCCGGTAGCCTGCAATCAAATCAATTTAATGTTTTCAATTTACTCGATTCACTAAATATTACAGAAGACGACCAGGATGACCTGGCCTTGCCAGGTATCAATACCGATACAGACCAGCAACTTAGTCTCGCTATAGAATTTTCCGGCGATGAAACACAATTTGCAATTACCGAATTCGTTGCCAATTTGGGCAACATGCAACTGGAAGCCGATGCCAACATACGTTACTCAGATGATTTTCTGCCAACAAACATCAGTTATGATATATCGACTAATGCGCTTGATCTAAGCAACTTGCTTTCATCGGAACAAGAACCAACAATAGTGGAAGAGAGCTCCCAGCTTGCAGGTAACCAGCCAACTCAGCTCGCCCCAACAACGATTCCCAATCAGTCTGCCGAAGCCGATGTCGAGATTCCGGTGGACTTATTAAACAGCATAAGCATGCTGGGTTCTATTTACATCGAGTCACTGTCACTCGATGGCCGTCAGTTTAGCAGTATAAATCTATTTACTAATTTGGAAAACGGCGTGCTCGATATTGAAACCCAAACCATCGATGCGTTTGGTGGCCAGATTCAGGGCAATATGCGCCTGGATAGCCGAGGGGAGGAATCTGAGCTTACTACGCTGCTAAGCTTGCAACAGCTTAATATCGTAGACCTGGCACTTACGCGGGCCGACCTGAACGCCATCACCGGGCGATTGGATGTGGAAGTGGATTACACCGCAAGTGGTAATACCGTCAATGGCTTGCTGGAGTCACTCAATGGATCCACTGTCTTTGCTATCAATGAAAACTCGGTAGACATAGGTGTTATCAAACAGGTATTCACCGCAATCACCGCCCTAAGTCCAGATGGCGACGGCATACAGCAATGGCCGGACGTCATGCAGTTTAGCGACCTCAGCGGTTATATTCTTCTCACCGAAGGCATCGGTCAAAATCAGCAGATTAGATTGCGTATGGATAATTTTGATCTCAGCGGCAGCGGCGGCATCAACCTTGATGACAACTCATTCGACTACCAACTGGCTTTTACTCTGCTTGGCGAACCTCACCAGCAGACCATTCAAATCAATGAACGCTATCATGATATTCCCTGGCCAGTGCGGTGTGCTGCTATGCTTGCAGACGAGGTCATACAATACTGTCGACCAGACTTTGTTGAGGTAAGAGAGATCTTTGCCCAAATGGGCCGCAATGAAGTCGGGCGTCGACTGGATGATGTCATTACCGATCAGGTCCCCGAGCAACTGCAGGACACCGCCCGGGGTTTACTGCGTAGTATTTTGAATTAAGGCACCTCTGATTAATTATCTCGATCTATAACAAGCCCCAATGATTGATTTCGCAAACCAGGTTCTCGATTGGTTTCAACAACACGGCCGCCACGATCTGCCCTGGCAGCAAAACCCCACACCCTATCGAGTCTGGGTTTCCGAGATTATGCTGCAGCAAACCCAGGTCAGCACGGTAATCCCCTACTATTTGCGATTCATGGCGCGTTTTCCCAGCGTTACCGAATTAGCCAGTGCACACATCGACCAGGTATTACACCTATGGACCGGTCTGGGTTATTACGCCAGAGCGCGAAACCTGCATAAAAGCGCAAAGACTATCGAAGCGAAACATCAGGGGAGTTTCCCGACCAGTATTGAGGAATTGATGCAACTCGATGGCTTGGGCAGGTCAACCGCTGGCGCCATCGCTGCCATTGCCATGCAGATCAGAGCTCCCATACTCGATGGTAACGTGAAGCGAGTACTGACTCGATATCACACCATTGAAGGATGGCCGGAACGCGCCAGTATAAAGCGGCAGCTATGGGAAATTGCCGAATGCCTGACCCCCCAAAATCAGGTAGCTGAATATACCCAGGCCATAATGGATCTGGGAGCCACCGTGTGCACGCGAAGCAATCCATCATGCATCCAGTGCCCTTTACAAACGGGCTGCAAGGCATTTACGCAAGGTAACCCGACCGACTATCCGGGTAAGAAACCGAAAAAAATCCTGCCAGTGAGATCAGCTACCCTCTTAATCCTGCTAAATCCCTGTGGTGAGGTGCTGTTAGAGAAACGGCCGCCAACCGGGATATGGGGATCACTATGGAGCCTGCCAGAGATAAAAAGTGCCGGAAAAGAATTCGATATAAGACACTGCAGCATCGAATATAATACGCGAGAGGAACTGCCAGGGATTCGCCACACGTTCTCCCACTTTCACTTGGACATTACCCCGATAAAGTTGCGTGCGAGACAAATAAATGATGAAGTAGCCGAGTCGGGTCGATGGTTATGGTATCCACTGGATCAATCCATCGAAGTGGGCCTGGCGGCACCGGTAAAGAAGCTGCTGACAACCCTGACCGAATAGAGAGAGGAAGCCACCATGGCACGAATGGTTCACTGCAAGAAATATGATAAAGAGCTCCCCGGCCTGACCGTACCACCCTACCCTGGGACAAAAGGCCAGGAGATCTACGAGTCCGTCTCCCAGCAAGCCTGGAGTGAATGGCAAACTCAGCAGACCATGCTGATTAATGAAAATCACCTGAGCATGGCCGTAGCCGAGGACAGAAAATACCTGCAAGATGAGATGGATAAGTTTCTGAATAACCAGGAATACCATCATGCTGCGGGCTATGTGCCAATAGAAAAGTGAATCAGCCCTATGGCTTGACTAATCAAGGCCTTGAAGGTTTAATACGCGGCTGCAAATAACAGTCAAAAAGGGCTGGGATGAGCAGAGGTGCAAAGCGAAGCTTTGCCAAAGTGTGCAGGATGCACCTAAAGATTAGATCCAAATTAGGCCCAGGTAGCTCAGTCGGTAGAGCAGAGGACTGAAAATCCTCGTGTCGGTGGTTCGATTCCGCCCCTGGCCACCATACTACTTTGATGACAAAGAGTTTCAGATAAATCT
>PBTO01000093.1 GCA_002726595.1 Gammaproteobacteria bacterium
CCACTCACGGGTTACCAGCAATTCATCATCGGCAAATCCTACACCTTCCCAGCCAAGACTCTGGCTACCGATAGCCTGCAGGAGTAATTCATAACGGCGCTTGTTAAGCTCGCAACCGTAATTCTTTAACATGGATGATGTGGCATTTGGCCCCTTTCCCTGCTTTGACTCTTCCACCGACCGTTGCGAAGTGAGGGCAAAGGCAGCACTGTCGATCTTGAACTGGGCAATCTGATCCCGCAGCACCGCATCGGACAGTCTGTCCTTGTCGCCCCGATAATGCATAGCGGCGTCCTCCACACTGCCCATCGTCGAAGTGGTACCACCACGATCAGACTGACCTCTGGCCAGACCGAAACCGGATATCATGGTGCGTTCGTGTTGCAACAGGCGTTTGGCGATGGTCCAACCTTCGTTGAGTCGCCCGACCAGATTCCCGGCCGGCACTTTTACATCGTCAAAATAGGTTTCACAAAACGGTGAGGAGCCGCTGATCAGTTGAATCGGTTTGGTTGATATGCCATCGCTGGCCATATCGAAGAGGATAAAGCTGATTCCTGAGTGCTTGGGTACGTCGGTGTCGGTTCTGACCAGGCAGAAAATCCAGTCAGCTTTATCCGCATAGGAGGTCCAGACCTTGGACCCATTGATCAGATAGTGATCTCCCTGCAGTTCGGCCTTGGTTCCCAGACTCGCCAGATCGGAACCGGCACCGGGTTCAGAATAACCCTGACACCAGCGAATCTCACCGCGCACAATTCTCGGAATGTGCGCCAATTTTTGTTCGTGATTGCCATACTCCAGTAATACTGGCCCCAGCATGCTGATGCCGAAACTTGTCAGTGCCGGTCGCGCGTTGATGCGCGCCAGCTCCTGGCCGAGAATGATTGATTCTTCCTTACCTAAACCACCACCGCCGTATTCGACGGGCCAGGCCGGGCAGGTCCAGCCTCTCTCGGCCAGACGGTCCAGCCACAGCTTGCTGTCAGGATTTTTATATTCAGGATTGCGCCCGCCCCATACGATTTCCGCCTGTACCATGGGTGTGCGCATAGACTGCGGGCAGTTCTCCTCCAGCCAGTCCCGGGTACTCTCTCTAAATTTCTCTAACTCTTGCAATGCAACTCTCCAATCAGCTCAGGATGTCAAAAGCGCGGATCGTTATTCGGCCAGCAATACTTGCCGCCCGCTGACCGTGCCGGCCTTTAGATCAGACAGTGCGGCGGTTACTTCAGACAGCGGTCGCTCGTGAATTTCTATGGGAGCAATCTTACCTTCACGCACCAGTGCCATGAGTTCACCCATGTCTTGCAAGGATCCAACATAGCTACCCTGGATCAGCCTTGCATTCATCGGGAAAAATGGAATCGGTATATTCAGAGCACCACCGAATAGACCGACGATGATCAGCATGCCACCTTTGCGTAAACAGCCCAGACCATAGTTTGCCGATGCTTCGGCACCGACAAAATCCAGCACCGCGTAGGCGCCACCGGTAGCTTTTCTAATTTCCCTGGCAGTTTGGGGATCGGATGAATTGAACGTGTACTCGACTCCAAATTCTTTTGCTGCCTGTAGCTTGCCGTCATCGATATCGACCACGATGGGCTTAATATTCATCACCGACAGGGCGATCTGAATAGCCATCATACCAACACCACCGGCACCGATAATGACAACGACATCGTCATCCTGGCGCTTCCCAATCTTTTTCAGCGCACCATAGGCCGTCAGCCCGGAGCAGGCATACGTGGCAGCCAAAGAATCAGATATGCCCCCTTTATCGAACAGGTACCTGGCATCTGGCACCAATACATGATCGGCGAAGCCACCCTTCGTGACGATACCCAGAGCCCTGCCCGGCGTACACAACTGCTCTTCACCACGACGACAGAGAGCGCATTCGCCACACCCTATCCAGGGGTAGACTACGCGGCGATCACCGATTTGCACACTATCAACATCTTCTCCGACAGCAACCACTTCACCAAATATTTCATGCCCCAGCACCATGCCTTCCTGTGCCACATTGAGCTGTTTGTCGTTGCCCAATTCGAACACGCCTTCATGGATGTGGATGTCCGAATGACATACGCCGCAGGCCACCATCTTGATGAGTACCTGAGAACCGGAGGGAACCGGAGTCTCTGTTTCAATCCTGACCAGCGGAGCGCCGGGACTTGCGGTCTGATAGGAGATCATTCACTTACCTCTATGTTGGATGATGCGGATTCACTCTGGGCTGCTGTCTCTTTTTGCTTAGCTATTCTCAGCCGCCCACTGGGCGAAAGTCGAGTCTTCTTCCGCCAGTTTTTGCAGCAGTGGCGCCAGTTTCCAGTAGTCTTCTCCATAGCGGTCGCGAAATTCACAGATCTTGTCATAAACACTCTTCAGGCCGATCTGGTCTGCATAGTGCATGGGTCCGCCTCTAGCTACCGGAAAGGCATAACCGAAGACATACACCACATCGATATCACTGGGTCGCTGGGCGATGCCTTCTTCCAGAATGAGAGCCGCTTCATTTATCAATGGATAGAAACACCGGGCTATTATTTCTTCTGCTGAAATATCCCGCTGTTCAATACCCAGCTTGTCAGCCTCAGCCTTGATTAGTGCCTCCACCTCAGGGTCGGAGTTTCGCGCTCTTGTCGCCGGGTCGTACTGGTAGTAGCCCGATCCGGTTTTCTGGCCGTGTCGGCCCATCTCCACCAGTACGGTTCCCATACGAAATAGCTTGGGATCATCCGACAGATCGCCGCGAGACTGTCGCGCCTTATAGCCCACATCCAATCCAGCGAGATCACTCATGGCCAGTGGCCCCATGGCCATACCAAAATTCTCCAGAGTGGAGTCTACCTGGGCCGGTGTGCAGCCATCCAACAGGAGCATCTGTGCCTCGCGTCCGTAGCCACTCAACATTCTGTTGCCGATGAAACCGTAGCACACCCGTGAGAGTGCACACACCTTGCCGATGGCCTTGCCGATTTTCATGGCGGTGGCCAGCACATCATCAGCGGTTTTTGCCCCACGCACGACTTCCAGCAGCTTCATAACGTTGGCCGGGCTGAAGAAATGCATACCGAGCACATCCTCCGGTCTGTCTGTGACCGCGGCGATAGCATCGACATCCTGATAGGAAGTATTGGTCGCAAGAATAGCGCCGGACTTGCACACAGCGTCCAACCTGGTGAAAATTTCCTTCTTCAATTCCAGGTTTTCAAACACGGCTTCGATAACCAGGTCCACATCAGCAATGTCGGCGTAGTCGGTAGTCCCAGTTATCATACCGATGCGTTGTTCCATCTGATCTTCGGGAAGCTTGCCCTTCTTCACTGTAATCGTGTAATTCTTGCGGACTATATCCAGTCCGCGTTGCAGAGCCTCGTCGTTTATCTCCAGCATCACCACGGGAATGCCCATATTGGCGAAGCACATGGCAATCCCACCGCCCATGGTTCCGCCACCGATAATTGCGACTTTTTCGATATCCCGAACTGGTGTATCTCTGGGGAGATCCTTAATCTTGGCCGCCTGACGTTCGGCGAAGAAGATGTGTCTCATGGCAGCTGATTCAGGAGATACTAGCAATTCTCTAAATAGCTCCCGCTCACGCTTGAGTCCTTCATCCATGGGTAAATTAACAGCAGCTTCGAGACAGGAAACGATTTTATCCTGGGCAATTTGACCACGGGCTCGCAGTGCCAGCTTTTTGCGAGCATTGTCGAAAAAGCCTGGCTCAATCGAAGCAGGATCGATGGTAATATCCCGTATCCGTTTAAGAGAGGCACCTGACACTACTAATTCTTGTGCATAATTAACCGCACCAGATTTCAAATCGGCATCAGCAATGATTTCATCGACCAGACCCATGGCATGTGCCTTCGATGCTGGTACTGGATTGCCGCTGGTGATCATAGCCAGGGCCGCTTCAACTCCTGTAAGCCTCGGTACCCGTTGCGTGCCTCCGGCCCCAGGTAATAATCCCAGTTTTACTTCTGGCAAACCAACCTTTGCTGCAGCAACTGCACAGCGATAATGACAGGCCAGGGCCACCTCGAAACCACCACCCAAAGCGGTACCGTGGATAGCTGCTATGACAGGCTTACTGGAATTCTCCAAGGCCAGTAGCACCTCAGGCAGGCCAGGCTCTTTGGGTGGCTTGCCGAATTCGGTGATATCAGCCCCGGCAATGAACGTTCTGCCTTCGCAATACAATACCAGGGCTTGACTGGCATCTCCCTGGGCCACATTTACGGCATTGAGAATACCTTCACGCACCACCTGGGCAAGTGCGTTTACCGGCGGATTGTTCACACTGATAACGCCGATATTTTCCAAGATTTCATAATTGACTACATTCGACATATTGTTTCCTTCTGTTTCCATTGCCCTGACTGGATTCGTGTTTTTACCTGGCGCTTTATCCGCGCCGGGGATTCAACATATTTCAATTCACCCGTTCTAAAATAGCATCGAATCCCTGTCCAATGCCGATACAAAGGCTTATGGCTGCATAATGTGTGTAAGCCGCCCCATTACTCTGGCCCAGGGCCGAACATTCTAGCATAGTGAATTAAACGGTGGAATTGGCCTAACTACATATGTCACCTGGCTTGTGCAGTCGCAAAAAACCGACCGATATGCTAGCTTAGCCGCTCGCTTATGGGGGCTTTAGAATGATTCGCGATCAGGAAACACTCAATCAGCTTATCGACATGATCGAGCGCTTCGTCCGCGAACGACTCGTGCCAGCCGAGCAGAAATTGGCAGATGAAGCCAAACTGCCCGATGATATTCTCCAGGAGATGAAGGCATTGGGTTTGTTCGGCCTGACTATCCCGGAAGAATACGGCGGACTTGGGTTGACTATGGAGGAAGAAATTCTGGTTGCCATAGCCCTGGGCCGAACTTCACCTGCTTTTCGCTCCATCATGGGCACCAATAACGGCATTGGTTCGGCGGCTATTGTCTTCAATGGCACAGAGGAGCAGAAACAAAAATACCTGCCAAAATATGCCAGTGGTGAATGGATTAGTTGCTTTTGTCTTACCGAACCGGATGCCGGTTCTGATGCGGCGTCACTGAAAACAACCGCGCGCCTGGAAGGCGATGTGTATTTATTAAATGGCACCAAGCGCTACATTACCAATGCCGCGGTCGCTGATACCTTTAATGTGATGGCGCGCACCAATCCCGATATAAAGGGCGCCCACGGAATCTCCTCTTTCATCGTTGAAAGAGGCACTCCCGGTCTTTCTACCGGGGCTATTGATAAGAAAATGGGCCAGGCGGGTTCACTAACTTGCGATGTGATCTTCGAGGATTGCCCGGTGACTGCCAAGAACATCATCGGTGAGGAAGGCGAAGGATTTAGCACCGCGATGAAAGTGCTGGACCGGGGCCGGCTGCATCTTGCCGGCGTCAGCGTCGGCGTGGCCGAGCGCTTAATCAGTGATGCCCTGGAATATGCCATGCAGCGCAAACAATTTGGCAAGCCGATCGCCGAGCAGCAGCTGATTCAAGCTATGTTCGCCGACTCCAAAACCGAATCTTTCGCTGCCAAATGCATGGCATTGGAAACTGCCCGCATGCGAGATCAGGGAAAAAATGTAAGCACCGAGTCTGCCGCCTGCAAGCTTTTTGCTACCGAGATGGTGGGCCGGGTTGCGGACAGAGCCGTACAAATTCACGGTGGTGCCGGTTATATGGCAGAGTATGCGGTGGAGCGCTTTTATCGCGATGTGAGGCTATTCAGACTCTATGAAGGCACGAGCCAGATACAGCAACTGGTGATTGCGCGTAATATGATAAAGGACGCCAAATAAAATCTCTGCCGGTGACGAAATCAAATTCTCTAGTTGGAACATCTGGTTTAAATTACCTGCCAATCGACTCGATTGGCAATTTCCTGATTCTTGGCGTGGCACCCAAATTTACAACCCCCACAAGCTCAATTTAAGGCAACTCTTAACCCTATCTTGACCTGGATCAACACAGCCTGGTGCCAACTACCGACAACAGGTATGCAGTAAGCAATTCAAATTTTCAGAGTTGAAAAATACAAGAGCACTGGAGCACAAAAGATAGTTGCAAGACTGAGTCGTGAGACCAAACAATGGGATCAAAAATAAGCCTGTCACCTTGCAATGTAACTTTTCGTAGCAGTTGCGTGGTAGACGGGCTCTAGACTAATTCAGACACTCCCTAGTACTATTACAACGCGCCACAAACTTATCAATGGGAGAAGTCATGCAGGACATAAAAAGCATTCTCGTTATCGTTGATCCGACCATCGAGCATGACAGCGTTCTCGATCGTGCCCGATTTATTGCCAGATCAGCTAACGCGAAGGTTGAACTGTTCATCAATTATACCAATGCGCTAAATGATCAGTCCTACGCTTTCGAGGGAGAAGACGAAGACTTTATCAAGAACCAAAGCAAACTGTTTCATGAGCATTTCGAGCACTTACTGGCCCATCAGGTTGAAGAATTTGAGCGAGATGGTATTGAAGTTTCCTACTTATTCAAGGAAGAGAGCAACCTAGCTGAATCCATTATCGACCATGCCCAGGAACTCAAACCCGATCTGGTGTTAAAGAGTACCCACCTTCACAGTGCCATCAGACGCTCACTGGTAACCAATACAGACTGGAGCTTGATCCGCAAATGCCCTTCTGCTTTGCTGCTGGTAAAGCCTACTGAATGGCATACCAGTGGCAGTATAGTCACAGCGGTGGATCCCTTGCATGCGAAGTCGGCCCAGTCAACACTGGACCACCAGTTACTAAGCTCTACAGAATTGTTTGCTGGCTTACTGCAGCAATCTGCCTGTGTCTTTCACTGTTACTTCCCCTTTGTCAGCACTATGTTTCCGTTGGGTGTCGAGTCCACGGAGCACCTGGTAGAAGTGCGTAAAAAACACCAGAAAAAGCTCGACGAATTACTGGCCGATTACCAGATTGAGCAAGACAACATACACCTCACTCACGGTGACCTGGTTCCATCACTGATAAATTATCTAAAATCAGCAGATGCCAATATTCTGGTCATTGGGGCACTATCCAGAAACTTCCTGGAGCGTGCCATTGTTGGCAATACTGCCGAGAAAATTCTGGATGATTGCCCCTGCGATGTGCTGGTGATGAAACCATCGTAGGTTCGGCGAAGAGTGTTGCTGTAAATATTGCCGCAATACTACTAGGCAAAGTTAGTAGTTAACTTTTCACTTTCAATAAAGCCGCTTGGGATTAGCTTCTATGCTGGCACAGCTGGCTTGATTATCAGCAAATCTGTCTTAATATAATCCAGCACATTCTCCGCCGTGTTGCCGATCAGCGCATCGGACAATCGGGAACGTGATATGGCTCCCATCACCACAATATTCGAACCAATCTTCTCCCCGAAATGGGCCAGGGCATCAATCGGTGTTTCATCCAGAAAATGCAGCGACTCCGGAGGGAAATCATAGTCCCCTACCAACTCATCGAATGCTTTCCTGTGTTCTTCTTCGATGGCACCGGCCACAGCAAAGGGTCGGGCCGATTCGGCAAAGGCGTGCACAATATGCAGGTCCGCGCCAAGCTGTTGCCGCGCCGTACTGGCTAAATCGATAATCCTATAGTCAAGTCGCAATGGCTTATGATGACTGTGAACTGGGTCCACTGCAGCCAGCAACACTGGCTTCTCTGGCCAGTCTTCATCTTTTACCAGCAGTAGCGGAATAGGACAGTGCCGTACCAGCTGCCAACTGTCATTAGTTAAATGATAATGCTCGATTTTTGCATGGGCGCGACAATGCTGCACCACAATATCTGCCTTAATTTCCTTTGCCTTGTTAACTATCTGCTCATAACGCGGATGCGCCCATACCACATCGCTGGTAACCTGAAAACCCTGTTCGCTCACCACATCCACGATACTCTGCATTTTGTCACGCATGCCCGAAAGGTATTTCTGGCGCATCACCATGTAATCGTAGCCGATGCTGTGATAGCTATGGTGTAGGTATTTTTCATAGCTGACACTGAGTAAGGTAATCTCGGTCGTTTCCTTGTCTGCAACAAGACGCAAGGCTTTCCTGAGTTCGATAGGAAGCCCGTCACTCGCTTGGGTAAAATCTTCCTCGGCATCGATTACAACTAGAATTTTCTCTATTTTACTCATTCAGCTAGGTCTCCATTTCCGCCAGTCTATTCATCTATCCCTACGCAACCACCTCCGGTAAACCAGCTTAATGATGGCCGATCCGTCTCTTAAGGGCACCCTGTGAGGCATATATGGGGCCGAATCGTACCAGAACACCTTGGCATTCGGCAAACAGAAACCAGAAGGATGCCGCACAGAAAATCGGCGCGACTAGCTGACAACTACATGGATTGAATAAAAATTATCTGCTTGCTTATGACCTGTCCGGGCCGGTCATACTGGCACAGGCAATGCACTGCTCGGCATAGGGGATTACCTGGAGTCGCTTCTCTCCAATAGCTTCACCACAGGTAGTACAACTGAGATAACTGCCATCACTCAATCGTTGTAAAGCATGGTCAATTTGGTTAATTTCTTCCCGCCCTTCTGCTTCCAGAGTCATCACCAATTCGTCGTTCTCAGTCTGCTTGATCTGCTCATTGAAGTTGGCGCTTACCGGTTCATCCTTGAGGTAAATATGCTTGTGCGTTCTTTGCAGGCGCGCCTCTATTTCGGCCTTTCTGGCAAGCAATTTTTCTCTAATCTGGTCAAGGTTCATTACGCTTACTCTCCCACCCCGGCTTTTTATGGAACAGAGAACCGCCAAGCGAGCCAAAAGCCGCTAAACAGTTCCGTAAACCTCACTTTGTACAATACCCTTTAGCTCCAACGCAACCACATTACTAGCCCTTTTTCGTGAATTCCCTACATAAATTGGAAAACCCCTTACCCTATTGACATACATCAAGCGACCACAGGACGATGAGCGTTTAATAATAATTGGAAGCTTGAAATTAAGCGAGCTCAATCAAGTTGAAAACAAGGAGGAATATGCCATGTATACCAAGGTAGTGGTTGCTGTGGACCTATCAAATGACTCCAAAAAAGTACTGGACAGAGCGGTTAAAATTACCGGCAACGATATTAGCAAACTCGATCTGGTCCATGTCGTAGAGCCGGTTGCGGCAGCATATAGCATGGATATTTATGCCGTGAACGTCAATGAACTGCAACAGGAATCCATCAATCTAGCAGAGCAGCGGCTGAAAAAAATTGGCACTGAACTGGGTATCGCAGACAACCGCTTACACACGTTGCTAGGAGCACCAGCCACCGAAGTACGTAACCTGGCTGACGAATTGGGAGCCGATGCTATTGTAATTGGCAGCCACGGTCACTCCGGCTGGAAGATACTGCTGGGCTCAACTGCAATTAAGGTGTTGCATGGCGCTACCTGCGATGTGTTAACAATCCATGTTGGCGACGATGACTAGACCACTAGTTTCTGCAGTGCTGGCGCATGATCAGGATGAATAACCAATACATCACTTTCCAGCTTGTCTAGCATCTTCTCCGCTGTGTTACCTATCAGGAGGCGATCGATCCTCGATCTTGACACCGCTCCCATGATGACTGCACTGGCACCCAACTCATCCACCATCTCCGGCAATGCATGGGCGATATCCTCGTCTGACCAGTGGCAACGAGTACGACAAATGCTCTGCTCATCGGCTAATTCTCCCAGTACCCTATCTTCCCGCGGCTCGTCTACAGCAAGGGGGTAAACGCCAGAAAGTGGCGGCACCCAGGCAGAATGAAACAGATGCACCACACCACCTGAAATTGCGCCGAGGGATACAGCGGAGCTTATCAGCTTGCTGTCCAGAGCAGCAGGCTTATCATGGGAATGACTGGGATCAACCGATGCGATAAAGGTAGGGTTAGCGGGCCATTTCTGCCCTTTCGCCAGAAGCAGGGGTGCTGAGCAATAACGCACCAGTTCCCAGTCCTCATTCGACAGTACCAACCGTGCTAACAGGGGGTGATAGCGGGTACTCTTGACGACCAGTGAGGGCGACGTTTCCCCAACTCGCTTGAGTATTTGCTCATAGGGTGGATTGCCCCAAGCGCAAGTAACCGAAACCTCCAATCCTTCATCACGCAACGGCTGAGCCAGTGTCTGCAAATGCTCTAATTGCTGATCTCCATGCTGCCGACGGAGTGCCTGAGCCTGAATAGGATCAAAATGGTGCCCATCCTCAAGATAGGCGTTGTAATCTGCTATTAACAGCTCCAGTTCGGAATCAGCGTATTTGGCAAGCTGCACTGCCTTGTCCAATGCTGGCTGATCGTCTAACCCTGGTTCGACGATAGCTAGAATTCTGTCAAGTTCCAACATCGCTCCTGTCTCCTGTGAATTTATGCTCAGACTGCGAATATATTAGGCCCCATCGTCCCTTTGGAGCTTAATCTGGATCAACAATCAATGGGATGAGTGCAAAATAAAAGTGCCAGGCTGAGCCGAAATAGCAGATTTTCCGTTCCAATTCATGATTTAACCGGATTGCCGCCTGAGGGCAAAAGTAGGTAAAACAGGGCTCTCAAATTGTGCAATGTCCTGATTAATGGCACAATTGGGGAAATTTTTCGGCAGAGACCCTTTTATGTCTTCAGTTAATACTGACGGTGGTAGCAGAGGTAGTGGCAGGATACCGCTGAACGCGGCGACTGCGGTGGATAAAGCGTGCCCTCACAATGTCAATATTTCCTGTGCCAGCTGCCGACTAAACGAGCTGTGCCTGCCTATTGCTCTGAGCAAGGCCGAGATTCATCAACTCGATGAGATCGTGCAGCGTAATCGCCCTTACAAGAAAGGGGATCACCTGTACCGCCAAAGCGATGAATTTAAATCAGTGTATGCCGTCAGATCCGGTAGCTTTAAATCCTACGTACTGGGTACCAGCGGTCAGAGTAGAGTAACTGGCTTCTTCCTGCCTGGCGAAATTATGGGCATGGATGGCATCGCCAGTAAAGACTACGCTAATTCTACCGTTGCCCTGGAGCATGCATCTATCTGTGAAATCCCCTTCTTCCAACTGGAAAAACTAAGCCATCAACTACCCAATCTGCAGCACCACTTTTTCGCTATTATGGGAAATGAAATTGCCAAGGACCAACAGATCCATACCTTGCTCAGCAGCTATACTGCGGAAGAGCGTACCGCCTCATTTTTACTCGGTCTGTCCAGTCGTTCCTCTCGAGTGTCACTCTCGCCCACACGCTTTCTCCTGCCTATGACACGCAGTGACATCGGTGAATATCTTGGCCTCACTGTTGAAACTGTGAGTCGAATCTTCACAGCATTACAGCGTAAGGGACTAATCAAAGTGCGAAATCGAGAAGTAGATTTGCTGGAAATAGACACCCTGCGTGCCATCGTCACCACAAACTGATTGCTATAAACACATCACATTAGCGCTATAAACCAACACCAGATCGATTCATGTCAAACCCGGTCGAATCACCCTATCCTATCTTGTTTGAGCCACTGGACCTTGGCTTCACTACCCTGAAAAACCGCATACTGATGGGTTCTATGCATACCGGTCTGGAAGATATTCCAAACAGTCATCAGCGTATGGCAACTTTCTATGGTGAGCGAGCTCGCGGTGGTGTGGCCCTAATTGTTACCGGCGGCTTCATGTCCAGTGAGCATTGCCTGCCACCGGGTGCTACTCCGATTTTTAAACAAGTAAATCAAATAGAGCAACACAAAATAATTACCGATGAAGTGCATGAAGCTGGTGGCAAGATATGCCTGCAGATCCTTCACACGGGGCGGTACTCAAGAACTGAAAACCTGATCGCCCCTTCTGCGATCCAGGCGCCAATAAACCGATATGTTCCCAAGGAAGCAACGACTGCACAGATAGAAGATCAAATTAAGGACTTTGTGGATTTTTCAGCCTTTTGCCAACAGGCCGGCTACGACGGCGTCGAGATAATGGGTTCGGAAGGTTATTTTATCAACGAGTTTATTGCTCAGCGAACTAATGGTCGCACAGACCAATGGGGTGGTAGCTATGAGAACAGAATCAGGCTACCCGTCGAAATAGTCCGCCGGGTACGGGAGAAGACAGGTAAATCCTTTATCATTATTTTCCGCCTATCCATGCTGGATTTAGTGGAAGGCGGCAGTAGTCATGAAGAAGTGATCCAGCTTGGCAAGGCCCTTTGTGAGGCCGGTGTAACCCTGATCAACACCGGTATCGGCTGGCACGAGGCTACGATCCCGACAATAGCAACCAAGGTGCCACGTGCTGCTTTCAGCTGGGTTACCGCCGCCTACCGCGACGCTTTTTCGGTTCCGGTAATAACTTCCAATCGAATCAATACACCCGAGGTGGCTGAAGAAATACTGCAAAGAGGCGATGCTGACATGGTTTCCATGGCCAGGCCCTTGCTGGCAGATGCCGCATTCGCCAACAAGGCCCAGGGCAACAGGGCCGATGAGATAAATACCTGTATCGCCTGTAATCAGGCCTGCCTGGATCATATTTTCAATGGCAAGCTCACCAGTTGCCTAGTCAACCCACGCGCCTGTCACGAACTGGAATTAGTGGTGCAGGCAACCGACCAGGTAAAACATCTTGCTGTTGTGGGCGCCGGTCCGGCCGGACTTGCCGCTGCGCTAACAGCAGCCAAGCGTGGTCACCAGGTAACACTATTTGATGCTAACACCAGAATTGGCGGCCAGTTTAATCTCGCCAGGCAAATTCCTGGAAAGGAAGAATTTAACGAGACGCTTCGATACTATGCCCGGCAACTGGAACTGCAGGAAGTGAGCCTTAAATTAGGTACATGGGTATCGGTTGCTGAACTAAACGAGTCAGATTTCGAGGAAATTATACTGGCTACCGGAATCGTACCACGCATTCCTGACATCGATGGCATCGACCATAAGTCGGTTGTTAGTTATATCGATGTCATTAGTGGTGCTGTCGAAATTGGTCAAAGCGTCGCTATCATTGGGGCCGGTGGCATCGGTTTCGACGTTGCTGAATTACTCTCTCATGAAGGTAAATCAGGCAGCCTGGATATACCCACTTTCATGCGGGAATGGGGTGTGGATATGTCTCTGTCCGCTCGTGGGGGTATCGAAGGTGTACAAGCTGATCCCCAACAAACCCGGCGTGAAATCTACCTCCTGCAAAGAAAGACAGATGGACTGGGTAAAAACCTCGGCAAAACCACTGGCTGGATTCATCGTCTGGGACTAGTCAAGCGTGGCGTGAAAATGATCCCCGGTTGCAACTATGAGCGCATTGATGATCAGGGCCTGCACCTCACTATCGATGATAAGCCGCAGCTATTGGCAGTAGACCAGGTGGTCATCTGCGCTGGACAGGAACCGCGCAGGGAACTCACCACCGGCTTGCATAAACCCTTCCACCTGATTGGTGGCGCAGACGTAGCCACAGAGCTGGATGCCAAGCGGGCGATCGATCAGGGCACGAGACTGGCCGCCTCAATCTAGTGATTGACTACTATTCTGTGGCTCAGGTGTCGGAGTAATCACTCCGACACCGGGTCATAAAGTGTACTTTATTCTTATTGCAAGTGCTTGGAAAACCAGGCTAATCTGGCTTTAGCCGCCTGAACAGCATCTTCGCCTCTGAAGCCATGGTCAGCACCAGGAATCGAAATAAAGTCCGATACCACATGCTGCTTCTCAAACTCAGCCTGCATGATCACAGAATTACTGATATTTACCAATCCGTCTTCATCGCCATGAATTAGCAGTGTTGGCGGATCTGCCTGATCGGCAAAAAGAATGGGAGAAATGGCAGCGGCTTGATCCGCAGCGAAATCCAGTGCTGGGAAACGCTCGCTAGGGCCAACCCATATACGCATATCGACTGGCGGATAATAGGCCACTACGGCAGCTACCCGGTTACTGTAGTGCAGCACTTCATCTTCTGCATTCATATCGCCGCTATCAGAGTCGAGCCCAATCATCAATGATAAGTGCCCGCCAGCGCTGCCACCGGTTACACCAAGTCTGTCGGCATCGATGCCATAACTATCTGCATTCATATGAATATGTCTGATAGCACGACTGACATCCGCATAGGCTTCAGGAACATAGTACCGGGGAGAACTGCCATGATGGACAGGTATCACAGTAAATCCTGCTTCCAGCAAATCGGCAAATTGACGTGCTCGTTCCTCAGCAGGGGCCCATCTGGAAAACCAACCGCCGCTAACCATATAAATGACCGCAGCGCCGTTTTGATTTTCTGGCCTGATCACATCATAGATCAGGGCCATGCCGTCCTTGTGACCGTATATCACATCAGAAGTGATATTCGTGTCGGCAAAACTCACAGCACCGATTGCGGTAACCATTAAAAATGCCAGACCCGTTATGCTTTTCTTCATTTTCTACTCTCCTCTCGTCTTTCTGCTTAATTATCTCGTAACAAATTAGCTGGCGAGTACTGATCCGTCAGTACGCGCTTGCTCATATCCCAATCCACTCGCGTCGACATCCGGTTCGGGTATTCCAGCATGGGAATATTATATTTCTCCAATCTCCCCACAATGTTTCGTGCCGCAGAGGTTAAATCTCCTCGCGGCGGCAAAGGGTTCAGGCTCGTGATGATAATGCGGTTACCTGAAGTTGGAATCTTGAAATTAAACAACTCCCCGAATACATTTCGATAGGTGACCGACTCATGATCATAAAATGCACTGGTTGAAAACGTATTGGCGACTAGCACGGCATCCGGCGTCATGATGGCCTTTACCTCGCCAAGAAATTCCCGCGTCAGAAGATGTTCGGGGATATAGTCCCCGGTGAATGCATCCAACACGATGTAATCATATTTCTCGCCAGCCAATCCCGCTCGCTTAACGAAGACCCGGGCATCATTTACCGTGACCTTCATATTGGCATTTTCCGCAAAGAAAAAATATTCCTTGGCCACGTTGACCACGGCCTGGTNGATTTCGACTACATCGATTTGGGCATCAGGAAACAGGTCCGAAAGGGTAAGCGGTATGGAACCCCCGCCTAATCCGGCAACCAGTATGCGCGTCGGGTTGGGTCTCAGCAGCAACCCGGCGAAACTCATGCGCGTGTAATCGAATACCAGGCGATCACGATCATTTACATCGACGCAAGTTTGATTTCTGTCACCGCGAACCGCGTTGAATATCAAGCAGCGCCGATCGCCATTTTGCACCACAGTAATATCCCGGTAGATTGACCGCTCTTCATGAATGGTCTCTCCCTGTGCTGGCAAGCAAATAAGTACTGCAGCGACAACTGCAATTACCTGTCGCAACGCAGTCACGTCACATCTGATTTTCATACTGTTCCAGCCGGGTCACCGCCCGTGATCTATTTAAAACAAAATTAGTCAGTAAGATAAACGCAGCCACAAGAATCAAGGCTGAGACGACACCCCATAAAATTTGATTTACCTCGAACCAGAGCACGAAGTAAAAGGTCGTACCCAAAGTACCCAGTGCAGATCCAATAGTTGAAACAAAAAACAGGATCCCAGCCATTTGCCCGCTGTGCTCTCGAGACTGTACCAGTAATCTCACCGAATAAGGCGAAATCATACCCAATATACTGGTCGGCACCAGGTACATAAACACCGATGCAACTAATGACCCATAACGGGGGTCTTCAATGGCAAGAAAAATTGGCCGCATGATGGAATCCGCCATCAAGATGATTGGCAGGGAAAAGACCGCTGCACCGATGAAGAACAGCGAGTAGGTGACCGCATTGGGATTACGTGTTGAGAGTTTACCGCCCCACAGATACCCCAATGCGAGGGACAACATGAATATCGTGATGATGCTGCCCCAGACAGAGAGGCTACCACCGAAATAGGGCGACATGATCCTGACCCCCAGCATCTCCACGGTCATGATACAAAAGCCACTTATAAAGGCGGCACTGACTACGACTGCTCTGGGCAGGTTTGGCTTGTCAGACTGCTCCACGCTTGTTTCCTTAAGAAGATTTATCTTATTTTTGCACCGAAAAGCTAAAGTAACACCTGCAAGGAGCTAAACAAAGCCGTTTCAACGACTAATACAGGGCATTAACCGGAGCACCGTTACTGTCGAGCACCCAGGTGCCTGCCACCATCTATGGCTATTACCTGCCCAGTCATGTATTTGGACGCTGGGGAGGCCAGATAGAGTGCCAGTCCCGCCATATCTGTTGGGCGCCCAATCCTGCCAAGCGGATTCTCATTTTCTATCTTGTCCTGAAATTTACTTAAGGTGTACGCCATCATTTGACTCTCGAAGGCACCCGGTGCAATCGCATTTACTGTGACTCCTGCAGGCGCCAGACGCACGGCCAGATTCCTGGTCAGGAAATGCACAGCCGCCTTGCTGGCACCATAGGCAAAGTTATCCTGGGTAGAAACGCGCAGGCCATCAATGGAACCGATGTTAATTACTCTGGCTGGATCTTCAGGGCTGGCATTTTGTTTTAACAACGGCAACAAGTCGCGCGTCAACGTGAAAACAGCTTTGACGTTAATATCCATTACCTTGTCATAGCCTGAGTCCGGGTATTCTTCAAACGTAGCTCCCCACGCAGCCCCGGCATTGTTAACCAGGATATCGATACTGGTTTCCTGCTCTTCGATTTCTGCTACGAAAGCATCGCGGCCCTCCTTTGTGGACAGGTCCGCAGGAAATGCAATACAGCTGCCGCTTGCCGACAATTCCTCAGCGGTGGCGATGCAGGCCTCTGCCTTGCGCGCACTAATATAGGTCTTGACACCATTTTCCACAAAGCCCTGGGCGATCATCTTGCCAATACCACGTGAACCACCGGTAACAATCGCCACTTTGCCTGCCACTGAAAACAGTTCGTTTATTTGAAATGACATGGTCTCGCTCCCTCTGCTTGATGGTAAACACCAACTCAGTGCTCAATTTTCCCGCTCATAATCAGCTCACACATCTGCTGCAGTATGTGCGTCTTCGTTATCATTGCTGCGAAACGTTTGTCTTTGGTCAGGCCCTTATAGTAGCGATAATAAATTTGCTGCCCGATCACTGCCAGACGAAACAATCCGAAGCAAAAATAGAATGGAAAGTGATCGACCGATAATCTGGATCGCTCCTTGAACCGCTCTATTATCTCAACCCGGGTGGGCGCTCCCGCAACATCGCTGGGCATGGTTCGATACTGGCGGAAAAAATCCGGATCACCCGTTTCAACCCAGTAACCAAGTGTGCAACCCAAATCCATTAAGGGATCGCCAACGGTTGACAACTCCCAATCCAGCACACCAATCACCTGCAAGGGATCCTCTGCAGAAAAAATAACATTGTCCATTTTGTAATCGTTGTGAATCACGCTGGATTTGCCACTCTCCGGCGGCATATGATCCACCAACCACTGTATGGTATTGTCGCAGTTCACCGTATCCGGCGTCGCAGCATCTGCCCAGCGTCGGCACCAGCCATCGACCTGCCGCTTCACATAGCCGGCCGGTTTGCCAAAATCACGCAGGCCGGCCTGGTCAAGATCAACCGCATGCAAATCAGAGAGCACATCGAAGAAATTATTCAGTTGTCGATTGATCTGCTCGGGTGACAAATTCAAATTCTCTGGATACTGCCGACGAATAATTAAACCTTCAATGTACGTCATCAAATAAAAGTCACAGCCAAGCACAGAATGATCCTGGCAAAAATGTATGGGCACCGGACCGTAGGGAAAACACCCTTCGAGTGCTGAGAGAATAGTGTATTCCCGGGACATATCATGGGCAGACTTTACCTTACTGCCAAATGGAGGCCGTCTGAGCACCCACTTTTCATCACCACTGATCAGCAGGTAAGTCAGATTGGAGAAACCTCCGGGAAATTGCTTGATGGCAATAGCATTGGCCACCTCACCGAGAACGCCATGGAGATATTGCTTTAATTTATCCAGGTCCAGCTCTTCGCCTTCGCGAATATCACCTGCTTTATCTACCAGGTCACTCTGCACCAAATCGGCTTCACCCTTGGCAATTGTCTTCGACTAAGTAAATCAGCGATACGTAACTAATTCTTTGTATTCAGCTTTTTCGAGATGAGCCAGGCTATTAAACTGCGTCATGGATAGCTTGCCATTACCGTATTTTACCCGCGTGACTGAACTGTTGCGCACCATCCAGTTAGTGGAAATTACCTGCTCATCTGGAAATTGTAATACTCTTTGCAGGACCATGGCTATGACCCCGCCTGAGGTGGAGACCAGTACGCGAGAACCATCGGTATGCTGTTCCATGAGCTTATCAACAGCGGTATAGACCCGATGCTGAAAATCCTGCCAAAGTTCAAAGTCTCTGTCCTGTACCCCTGGACTCAGGGAATTGGAAATCCATCGAGCAGTAGCTGCTTCGAAGAGTTTTTGAAACAATTTTTCATCAGGTATAGGCCATTGTAGATCTGGAGGGTATCCGTCTTCAGTTGCATGGTCACGCAGGTAAACCTGTATTAGTGGATCACCATTGTACTCGTTAAACGCGGGATTGACTGTGGCATGCTGCGGCTGACCTTTTACCAGAGACAATAGATCCTTTGCCGTTTCCCGCTGGCGCAATAAACTGCCACTGTAGATACAATCGAAATTCTCACCCAATGCCCGCCAGTGTCGGGCCAGAATTTTTATCTGCTCCACGCCTTTTTCGCTGAGTTTATCGTAGGACGCTTTTCCAAACGAAGCCTGGCCATGCCGAATAAATATTAGTTCACTCATGGGCAGCAGTCAGGTGTCTATAAAGCGGAGTAACGCGCGGTATGGAAATCAGGATTGCCGAATGTCACATTGATAGCGGTTACGCGCTTAAACAGGTGACCAATATCCAATTCGTCAGTCACCCCGACCGCACCATGAATCTGGACGGCCTCCTGGCCCACTTTTCGAATCGCTCTGCCGATACGGCTCTTCGCGGCCGATACTGCTTTGGCTTTTTCCGTCTCGCTCGCTCCACTATCCAGCTTCATCGCCGCCATCAGTACAATGGAACGGGCCAGTTGGCATTCAATAAACATATCAGCCATCCGGTGTTGCAGTGCCTGAAAAGTACCAATTGGAGTGCCAAACTGCTTCCTTACCTTACTGTATTCTACGGTTTTTTGCAGCATGGCATCCATAGCTCCTACCGCTTCGGCACTAACCGCCAGGGTAGCGCGGTCAACTGCAGTTTCCAGCGCTGTCAATGCGCTGCCCTGTTCACCCAACAGCTTAGCTGAACTTACTTTTACCCCATTCAAGGTAATCTCGGCAGCTCGTTGTCCGTCCACATTAGTGTAACGATTTATGCTTACCCCCCCTTCCCCGGCACTTACGATAAAAACCGATATGCCATCCCTGTCTCGCTCCTCACCGCTGGTTCTGGCTACGACCAGAATCCTGTCTGCACTACAGCCGTTTAACACGGCTATTTTCTTACCATTTAAAACAGTGTCATCGCCGCTGGTCTTAGCAGAAGTTTGCACGCTGGCAAGGTTATAGCGACTACCACTTTCCCCAAATGCACAGGCTAATTGCAAGCTGCCTTCCATTATCTGTGGCAGTAGCTCAGCCTTCTGCTCTGCGCTACCCAACTGGCTGATCAGACCACCGGCCAGAACAGTCGTCGGCAAAAATGGCTCGACCAGCATGGCCTTGCCAAATGCTTCCATCATTACCATCAGATCAACCGCTGATCCACCGAATCCACCATCTTCCTCGGCAAAGGGAACGGTCAACCATCCCAGTTCTGCAAACAAGGCCCAGTTTTGTTCACTGTAGCCTTTTTCGCTGTCGAGCAGCTTCTTGCGCACCTCAAAATCATAATTCTTCTGCACAAATTTCTGCACACTCTCCTGCAGCATCTGTTGCTCTTCGGTAAAAGAAAAATCCAAGTTGTAACCTCGTTAGTGTTGATGTCTATCGGGCACTAAAGCCCCAATACTGCCTTGCAAATAATATTGCGCTGAATCTCGTTGGAGCCGCCATAGATTGTTGCTTTTCTATTGTTAAAATAAGTAAGCGCTGAAGCTGCTGCATTGCCAGGTCCCACCGGTTCACCTTCAAAGCCGGTCTCAAACTGCTGCGGTACAAACGGCAGGCTGTTATACCCGGCCAGCTCAACAAATAATTCATCGATTTGCTGCGCCAGTTCGGTGCCAACTATTTTTAATATGGAGGACTCCGGACCCGGCGCCTTGCCCACGGTAAGCGAAGCCACGGTTCTCAATTCTGCGTATTCAAGCGCCTCCAGCTCTATTTCTGCTTCTGCTATTTTTTGTCTGAATGCCGGGTTATCGAGCAGTGAACACCCGTCGCCGTCCTGAGTGTCGGCCGCCAATTTTTTCAGCGCTTTCAGCCTGCGCTTGCCCCGTGGCACACCGGCAATATTAGCGCGCTCATGGGTTAGCAGCACTTTGGCATAGGTCCAGCCCTTGTTCTCCTCACCGACTAAATTAATTGCAGGGACTCTGACTTCATCGAAGAAAATTTCATTTATCTCAGGGTGGCCATCCAGCAACACGATTGGCTTCAGCGTTATCCCCGGGGATTTCATGTCGATGAGCAGAAAACTAATGCCCTCCTGCTTTTTTACTGTGTTATCTGTGCGCACCAGGCAAAATATCCAATCGGCATACTGCCCATAGGTGTTCCAGGTTTTGCTGCCGTTGACGATGTAGTCATCGCCATCGCGCACTGCGGTAGTTTTAAGGGATGCCAAATCTGATCCGGCATTCGCTTCTGAATAGCCCTGACACCACCATGCGTTGCTCTGCAATATGTCAGGCAAAAACCGTTGCTTTTGCTCTTCATTGCCGTAAGCCATTAAGACGGGGGCCACCATCTTCATGCCAAAGGCAACTGGCTCAGGTGCTCCAATGGAACCCATTTCGGTAGCGAAGATGTGCTTCTTGGTGTGCGACCAACCGGTACCACCATACTCAAGGGGCCAGCTCGGTGCGGCCCAACCCTTCTTGTACAGTATCTTCTGCCATCGAATCAGGTCTTCTCTGCTCAGACGAATATTGGCATCCACTTTCGCCTGCAAATCGGCGGGAAACTCCGCTTGCAAGAAAGCTCTTGCCTCGTCCTGAAACGCCAACTCGTCGTCAGTTAAATCCGCATTCACTCCAATTCTCCTAAATACTGTCCAATAAGTTCGTACAAGATTGCTGGACTACAGGCAAAACGAGCCCAATCACGACCCTTAATCCCCATAATCTGCAGACTTTAACACTTTTTCAGGACCCATATAAACAAATATCGAGCAATTGCTCTATGAAAATTCTCAAGCGATTAATGGCTTCCAATCACAGCGGCATGGATGAAAAAAGCGGGCGATCTGANCCATCAGAATACCGCTTGCACACGCTGTTTTGACAATTAGAACAATGTTCAAGAATTGAGCTAGCTCAATGGATTTGATTCAGCAAATGCGTTATCCTTCGCTCTCTTTTTAAGACACCACGATTTCGATCAATTTCTGCACTAATTATTCCAAGGAGCAACCATGAGAATCGGTCATATTGCAAAAACTGCCTTAGTGCTTATGACACTATTGAGCTTCATTGCCTGTAGTTCAACCAGCGAAGAGGCCGAACCGTCTAGCCCAGCGGTCTCTAGTGAGACCGATGCCGACGCAGCTAACCGCAGAGCCGAAGAATTAGCTGAAGAAGCCCGTCGCCGCGCGGCCGAAGCCGAAGAACGACTGGTTAGAGCGGCCCTGTCCACCACGGTATTTTACTTCGATTTCGATGTCGCCGAATTTCGCAGTGCGGACCGGGATGTACTGACTTATCACGCGCAGGACCTGGCAGGGAACCAAAACAAGAGAATTCGACTGGAAGGTCATGCAGATGAACGTGGCACTCGGGAATACAATATCGCTTTGGGCGAACGCAGGGCCGAGGCGATTCAGAACTACCTGATTGTAAACGGTGCCGCTCGCGCGCAAATCGAAACCGTCAGTTACGGTGAAGAGCAACCGGCTAATCGTGGATCAAATGAAAATGCCTATCAACTCAATCGCCGGGTAGAAATAATTACCGAGTAGTTTAATTGCAGATAAAAAGCCGGTATCGCAAGACGCCGGCTTTTTTTTGGTTTTGAAAAAGGGATAGAATTAATTCTATCCCTGACCTCCCTAGCGCACGAGCCTCCGCCACGCTGCTCTCCTCGAGCGGCTTCAGCCGGTCAGATGCCCGGGGCGACTTTTTCTGCCATCGGGTGCAGATGCTCGGCTCTCTTAGCTTGCTTGCTAAGCAGTTTGACCATATCAATAAAACACGTTCCTGGGCCTGGCAGCCTGAAATCCAACCAGCCACACCAGCACAGTGAACAGGAAAAATCCCGGTACTACGTAATAAAAAATACTATCGAGCAATTGCGTCGATAATCCCAGTAGCACAATTAGAGAATAGGCAATCATGCCCACTACGTGGGCCAGCAAATAGTAATTAATAAAAGGCTTGCTATTGCTTGTCATGGGCCAGGGTTTACACAGGAACAACCAGCGCAAAGAAACAACAATAACGAACAGGTCCGTAGGCCAGAACAGGAGCAGGTTGACATTATGGTGCAAGTCCAGATGATCGGATACAAACCAACTGCCGAGCATCAATAAACCGTATATTCCACTAAATAAACCCGTCAATAAGCCGAGAATCCCGAGAACTCTAAAACTGAAACCTGGTACTTTCAGGCCGATTCTCGAATGTGTTGCAAAAAATGACATGGGAATCTTTTTAAGCAATAGATAAAGCAGCAGAGTTGGTCCGAGCAAGACCATCGCTGCCAGTCGATAAGGATCTGCCTGAGCAGGGGGGGTTGGAAACGCCATCACCACCTCAGTATCAGTTAGCAACTTTTGCCGCTGCCCGTTTATCGCTACATCGGATACCAGGTCCAGCATGGCCAGACGCAAACTCAGGGGCAGAAACAGCTCCTC
This sequence comes from Gammaproteobacteria bacterium, assembly GCA_002726595.1. GTDB lineage: Bacteria > Pseudomonadota > Gammaproteobacteria > Pseudomonadales > Pseudohongiellaceae > UBA9145. Next base: position 22,964 of record PBTO01000093.1, read on the forward strand.
CCATGCGGAGACTTGTCGATCGATATTGCTGTTCATTAAGATGTCCAGGGAAAATGAAATAAATCCGATGGATTGATAATGGGACTGCACCTGATCTCGAAAACTGTTGCCCGTTACTCCGATATTTGAATTGGCGATCTTGCCAGACAGGGCTTCATCCAGATAATCTCTAACCCGGGTGGTGCAATTATCGAAGAAGTAGTGATAGGGATAGACCACATTCTCCGGTTCGATGTTCCAGAGCAAACGCCGATACAAAATTTCTTTCTGTTGGTTATTGAGATTAATTTTATCTTGCCAGACCGTACGTCGCTGCCCTTCATATTGGGCAAATTCCTGCGCAGGTGTCGCTGTCCCAAGTCGGTAATTCATGATTCCCTTGAAAAAGTTGTAAGAGAAACTGACCACCCCGCCGCTGATATCGAACAGGCCCCAGTTGAAGACTGTATCTGAGTTATTGGCTTCATCGATCACACGCAATGCGGTGTGGCCGAAGTTATCCGCCACCTTGTTACCCACGTCGATGGTAATCAAATAGAAATGAATCCGGTTGAGATCCACCGGAACCTGATATCTATTCGAGTCGGGAAGGGGCGCCACTTGACCGTGGAGACTCGATACGCCGATGCTACTAACTAGGAATAACAGGCTAAAACAACAGGCTCGCTTGCAGAAGGCTTTTGGAGAAGAACTGAAAAGAATCATACTGACCGTCTTTATTGCCACTGCTTTTTTTATTGCTGAGCTGGCGAAACGGTAATCCTAGCAAAGATACACTTTTGATCAAGCACCAGGCTACATACATCCAGTTTTCAGGTCTGGCCCCGAAAAATGACGGGCCAAGGCTAGCCCGGACATAAAAAATCCCCACTCCACATCCGCTAAGTTGTTGAGTGAGGATTTACGGCAGCATTAGTCATGCCCAATCAGGCAAAGGAGTTATGGGTTTTGCGAGGTAGCCCGATTACATGATGTTTCCGCTAGTGGAAGTAGCATACCTACCTTTCCCTGAACGGAATCTGAACGAGTATCTACCTCGGTCCGCTGGGGTATCCCCACAAATATATCGAGCTAAATCCAAAGATTAGATTAAGAAAGTGTGTTTAATGCACCTATTGCTAAATGCAGATTCCGGGGAATTAGATGCTATGATAGCCAGCTCTCGATTCAGGCTCAGAATTAAGGACGCTGCATGGAGAATAATATCAACGGCGCCGGAGCGCTAATACAGACGCTGGCCGACTGTGGAGTCGAGCTTTGCCTTGCCAATCCTGGCACTTCCGAGATGCATCTGGTGCAGGCACTCGATGGTGTACCCGAAATACGCTCGGTTCTGGCACTTTTTGAAGGCGTTTGTACCGGTGCTGCCGATGGCTTTGCCCGCATGACCGGTAGGCCAGCTGCAACACTGTTGCACCTCGGACCGGGTTTGGCCAATGGTATTGCCAATCTGCATAATGCCAGGCGGGCCAACTCACCAATGATTAACATCATCGGCAATCACCCTGAATTTCATGTTGGCTTTGACGCACCCTTAACCTCCGATATCGAAACACTGGCCAGGAACTATTCCTCCTGGATTAAATCCTGCAGCACTTCACAGACTCTGGCGCAAGATGGTGCAGATGCCTACACCGCAACGCTGCGCCAGACCATAGAGTCACAGGGGCAAATTGCCACGCTGATTATGGGGGCAGATGCTGCCTGGGGAGACAGTACTGGCCCTGTTACACCGAACGGCCTGCCGGAACGCGGCAAGGTCGATGAAACGACCATTGCAAAAATTGGCGACCTGCTTGGCCAGGGTGGAAAGAACGTATTGCTACTTGAGCATCATGCAATAGGGACCGAGGCACTGGCCGCCGCTGGTCGTATCGCCGGCAAGACCGGTTGTCGCCTGCTAACCGGGACATTTCCGGCCCGTATCGATGGCGGCCCGGGCCGGGTTGCTGTGGAGCGCCTTCCCTATTTCCCGGAACAGGTGTTGGCCTCTCTGGATGGTACGGAGAACCTGATTCTGGTGGGAGGACAAATCCCCGCCAGCTTCTTCGCCTACCAGGGAATTCCAGGCCAACTCATACCCGATGATTGTTCCGTGCATAGACTGTCCAGGGTCGAAGAAAATGCCACGGATGCACTGAACCGCGTCGCAGAAAGACTGGGGGCTGGCACGGAACTGGTCAAGCATTTCGAGAAGAGTCCTATAGAAAGACCACAAGGTGAACTCAGCAACAGGTCTATCGTACAATCCCTGGCCGCAACCTTACCCGATGATGTCATCGTGGCAACTGATTCCGGTGGTGGCAACGCAGCCTACGGTCTCTGTCAAAATGCCGCTACTAACTCCTGGTTGAGCTTGACTGGCGGTGCTATCGGCCAGGGTGGCCCCTGTGCTGCAGGTGCGGCTCTGGCTTGCCCCGACCGACGTGTACTGGCGATGTTGGGTGATGGCGGTTCTGCCTACACGAATCAGTGTCTCTGGACTCAGGCCAGAGAAAGCCTTGACGTGACCACGGTAATATTCGCCAATGGAACCTACAATATACTGAATGTGGAATATGCCAAACTCGGTGTAACCGAAGTAGGCGAAGTAGCCGCCAGTCTGTTCGATATTGGTAACCCCGACATCAACTGGGTGGATATAGCGAAGGGTTATGGGGTGCCCGGCGCCATAGCAAATACGGCGGAGGAATTGTGCGGACTACTGGATCAGAGTTATGAGACACCTGGCCCGTTTCTGATACAGGCACATGGAGAGTTGCAGCGTTAGCCCGCATCACTCCCACGAGAGATTACGCTGGATTCTCCCTAGCCTGGTATAAAATTCATCCGATTGTATTTCGTTGGCCTCTTTATCAGAATCAAATAAGACAACCAGTGGAATAACAAACACCGGTAGCAACAGAGTCAGGAAAGACGGATCTCGCCACTCGCCAAGCGTCTGTGTCAGTTCATACCAGTATTGTGCGAGTCCTCCCGTAGTGGCGTTCTCTGCCCCGGCAAACAGGTAATTCAATAACCACATGCCCAAGCCGCCCACAAAACCAGAGAGCATACCCCAGAAAGCCGCGCGTTCTGTTGTCTTCTTCCAGTAAAAAACAAAGGTAACAGCAATAGCCGGTGGCACCACCATAGCAAATCCTAATAAGAGTAATTGCAACACCGAGGTGATATCGCCCAGCCAGGCAATAGTGGCAGCGACCATACCGTAGATTACTGTGACGATTTTATAAGCCCGCAGCTTTTTCTCACTGGAATAGTTTTTTGAGGCAGGTATCCAGTCACTAACAAACATAGTTGCACTTGCCAACAGAATCGGGGCTCCCGATGAGATCACAGCTGCCAATACGGCAGCGAGTGCTATTCCACCCAGTATCGGTCCCGAATCGATGGCTAACTGGGCAATATTGAGATAGCCCGACAGCCCGCTCTCTGCACCGTAATTGGCCAGCGTGAGAATTCCAATAAATCCGGCCACCAGTGGCATCAGCGCTGCGAGACAACCGGCCAGAAAAAATCCTGGAATCAGATAATCCTGCTTCGCAGCAGAACTGGCATAGTTGGCGTAAATAGAAGCCCCCGGTGTATGAATAGTTGCAGCAATAAACAAGGCGATAATCGTGGCCCAGCCAATGCCGGTAAAACTCCACCAGGTGGCCGATTCCCTTCCCGAGTCTGCCAGAATGACATCTGCCTGCGCGGCTACCTCGCTCCAACCCCCCATATTTTGCATGGCCACATAGCTGACCAGAGCAAGACCCAGAATAATGACAGTGCAATGCACTATGTTGGTAACTGCAGTCCCCTTAAGCCCGCCGGTGACTGTAAAAAAGATAATGACGAAACCACCGATAAATACACCAACAACAAACGGCAGGCCAGTTACACCGCTGACAATTGTACCGATCACATAGGGCTCAATAATATTTACCACCAGATACTCGGTCTGGACGCAGAGACTGGTTAGCCACTGGCAGCGAAAGGAACCGAAACGCTGATCGAAAATTTCTCCGACACTGGTAAGTTTAAGTCGGCGGTAGGGGATAGCGAAAAACAAACCCACCAGGAAAAGGGCGGCAAAGGAATTTACACTGTACCAGAGGTTACCAATACCTGTGGCCATCACATCGCCTGCTACACCGTAAGTCCCGGCACCACCGATTCGGGTGCCAGCAACACCCGCAGCCAACATCCCGACACCGAGCGTACCGCCCCCGATTGCCCAATCCGAGGCACTGCGATTGCTTCTGCTGATATAGATACCAGCTGCGGCAAAAAACACCAGGTAGCTAAGTATTACCACAACAGTTACATTCATTCACAATCCCCATTAGTGCTTCAGGAACAATCAGCAAAAACGTGGTCTGTCCCCTGCTTTTCGCCCTGTTTTTCCCTGACCTGGCTCAAATTTTACCAAGTTTCGCATACTACACTACGCGCCTGGTGGACTACCACCTTATGTATTAATACGTTCTCGCAATTATCGAATTTGGCAAATCGCTTCAGCTCATCTTGAAGAGCTGACATAAAGGATTCGGTTTTTTTCAACGATTCTTCCAGATGCAAGTGCAGCACATGGAATACCGAGTTCTTCCGGTCTGCCTTGGCATCCATCCGCGCTACCAGCTTGTTATTCCACAATACAGGCAGGCAAAAATAACCATATTTACGTTTAGCCTTTGGCACATAACATTCCAATTGATAGTCAAAACCGAACAACTCATTAACTCTTTTGCGTTGAATAACTGAGTTATCGAATGGGGATAGTATTTTAGCCTTCCCCCTTGGTAGAGGCTTGTTTAAATATTCCATAGAACTAGGCGTGCAGAAGTATTCTCTGTCATTGAATTGCACTGCCACCAGAAGATCTTCCTCCTGCATTTCTTTAACAACTCTGGCGATTTCGGCTGCNATGCCTTTTCTCAGATAAGAAATTTCTGGAATTTGCCCCAGTCCGTGGGCCTGGAGAAATTTACCTATCAAGTGTCGAGCCTGCTCCTCTTTAGTGGGAATCCGGGTGTCGATATGATCAGGCAAAACCCTTTCTCTCAAGTCATAGACTTTATGGAAATTCCGTCGATGGGGAATCATCAATTCCCCTTCCATGAACAACTGCTCCAGCGCCAGTTTGGCAGGAGATCGTGCCCACATAGCCGTATTGGTTCGCTTATTGTTGAAGTCTTTTGCCGACAGCGGTCCTTCTTCCCGGATACGATTGAGTACCATCGCGGTCTGTTTGGTATTCTTCGGGTACCAGTGAATCTCACCACTGGCTATGCGATTCATCAGGGGGAGAGAAAAACGAAACTCCTTCATCGGCAGAAAGGCCAGCGCGTGGGCTCAATGTTCATACACTTGCCTTTCGCGTTGCAACTGGTCGATGTGATCGGGGCTGAATTTATTTACTCTATTCCATAAAGTATGCAGATGGGCTCTGGCCACTACCGACAGCGTATCGATCTGCACATAGCCCAGGTGATCGATTGCCGCCAGAGTGGCTGCCGAGCCTGTTCCAAATCCACGTTGATTGTAGAGTCGCTGGCTATGCAGAGCTATTTTCCTGGCATCAGAGAGGGAAAGACTTGCAGCCATCGCCAAGCTACTTCTGCATTCTTATGCGTTTAATCACCGCACTGCTGGTCAAAATCACCGTATCCTCTACACGGAGGACACAACGGGCAAATACCATCGAACCGCCACGTTTCGTTACTTCCCCGCTGCCTTGTAGCAAATCTCCCAAATAGGCAGGTGCAGTGAATTCATTATTACAGCTAACCGTAGCCACTGACTCATAGCTGCCGCCATTGGCACACAGACAAAGAGTATAATCGGCGAAAGCCATCAGCACGCCACCGTGCACGGAGTCGTGTGCATTGCAATTGTGTTGCTGAATGCGAAAGGCCGTGCGTGGATTTTCCCCATCCATGTAGAAGAAAAAAGGTCCGATATAATCCTCGGCTTTATCGCCTACCCAATGTTGGTAGCTTGCAGGAATATCATATTCGGTTGGATGAATCGCCATAAGTCTATGCTCACTCTCTCAATCTTCTTCATCGGGAATTGCCAAATCTACCACAGCACCAACCACCTTGAACGGCACCTTGGCCACTTCGATCGAGGTATCCACAGCAGTGCCAAAAATTTTACCAACACAGGCTGATAAAAGTAGGCAAATCAAGATCAGTACTATGCATTTTGATTTATTACACACAGTTAACTCCTATCATTCAACCTTCATTCATAAGACATATTGCCTGGCTCACACTTTTCAAATAGTGAGCTGCCAGTAACCGACATCGATGAACTTGCCAAACTTAAATCCCACTTCGTTAAAGTGAGCAACTTTCCGAAAACCCAATTTCTCATGCAGGGCAACACTGGCATCGTTTGGTAGCGCAATACCGGCAACTAGTAAGTGTATCGGCGATTCTCTCAATTCATCTATAAGCCGCTGATAAAGTTTCCTGCCTAATCCTTTTCCTGAGCAATTTTTAGCTATATAGACAGTGGTTTCACAGGAGAATTCGTAGGCGGCCCGCGACTTCCAGGGCGCGGCGTAGGTAAAACCAACCAACACACCCTGTTCTTCTATGACAAACCAGGGGTGGTCATCGTCTGCCAACGCCATCCTCTTCTGCATATTCAGGGCAGAAATAGCTTCGTCTTCAAATGTAATAACCGTATTATCCACATACCAGTTATAAATTTTCCTGATTTGTTCCGCATCCTGCTGAACGGCTTTTCTGATCATCTGTTTAACCATTTCATGCTTTTAATTCGGGATTGGCAGCTTGCTTTGGCCTATCACTTAGATTGGTGAAAATTAATAAAGCTGACTTGGTGGGAGGATGATATAATCGACTCTCATTGCAATCCATACACTTTAGCAATCACAGTTCAGGAAATAGTTTTTCCACACTGCCCCATCCACCGCAATCAATTTGAGTTCATTAATGCAATCCCGGCAACCGAACCAGCGCAAGACGCTTCTGTATTTATTGGCGATCGGCAACACCATTGCATTTGCTACATGGCAGGTGCTACTGAATAATTTTGTGGTTGAGAAAGCCGCCTTTACCGGCGAAGAAATCGGCATTTTGCAAAGCCTGCGCGAAGTCCCTGGCTTCCTGGCTTTCACTGCGGTCCTGGTCATGCTGTTTATCAGACAGCAGAGCCTGGCTATTCTGTCATTACTGACGCTTGGTGTAGGTACGGCAATTACCGCGTTCTACCCGAGCGTTGGCTGGATTTACTTCACCACCGTGCTCATGTCGCTTGGTTTTCACTACCTGGAGGCACTGCATAGTTCACTCAGCCTGCAATGGCTTGGCAAGCTTGAAGCACCGCAGGTATTGGGTCAAATCCTGAGTCTGAAAGCCTTCTGCAATTTCGCAGTGCTAGGGGCACTATATATTTACCTGATGTTTTTTACTGCCAATTATTTGCTTATCTACCTGCTCGCCGGTGGCACAGCGGCAGCCATTGGCATCTACTGCTGGACAGCAATACCCCACTTCGAAGATCAGGTAACCCAGAAAACGGAATTATTCCTGCGTAAGGAATACTGGCTGTATTATCTGCTGACGTTTCTGGCAGGTGCGCGCCGACAAATTTTTGTGGTATTTGCCGGATTCCTGCTGGTAGAGAAATTCGGTTTTCCAATTCAAAACGTAGTGCTGCTTACCCTGGTCAATGCCGCATTAACTTTCTGGCTGGCCCCCAAGATTGGCCGTTTAATCGGTTTTATCGGGGAACGCCGTGCACTGACATTGGAATACGTCGGTCTCATAATCGTATTTACCAGTTACGCCTTCGTGAACACCATTGCGGTGGCCATAGCCCTGTATCTGATCGATCATTTGTTCTTCTCCATGGCCATTGCCATCAAGACTTACTTTCAGAAAATTGCCGATCCGGCTGATATAGCAGCAACGTCAAGCATCAGCTTCACGATCAACCACATCGCTGCCGTTTTTTTACCCGCGGTCCTTGGTCTGCTTTGGGTGGTTAATCACAGCGCCGTGTTTCTGGTGGGTTCTGGAATTGCCGCCCTTTCCCTGCTCCTGACCCAGCTAATTCCGGACCAACCGAGACCCAGTTTTGAAACCCGGTTATACAGTCGTGACAAATTGTAGGTAGAAGTCCACTCATCCCGGAGTAGTGGTGCTTCCCAGCACAGGTGCCAACATCAGGATTGATCGGCAAAATACTCCAAAACGACGTTTGATTTTCCCAATACAAAGACGTAGGCTCGTGATAGACTGTGTGGCCAGAAATAACGAGCTCCAGTCATTCATCGTTGCGTGCTTTCCGGTGTGCACCAGCACACCGCCCTACATTACAATAAGGGGGCTAACCAGTGAATACCCGAATATCCCGAAGACACTTTATCAAGGGGGTAATCTACTCAAGCACGGCGCTGGCATCCGGCACCGGCTATTACCTCGCAAACGCCCAATCCACCAGCCCGCCAGGTGCCGCCGAACGCCTCATATCGATCGAGGTGAATGGCCGTACACGCCGCGTGGATGTTATGCCGCAGGAGACCCTGTCTTATACTCTGCGCAATCGCTTGAATCTGACCGGGACGAAAGTCGCGTGTAATCGCGGAGAATGCGGTGCCTGCACAGTGATGGTTGACGATACGGCTCTCTATGCCTGCTCACTGCTAACCCAACAGGTTAAAGGCAAGTCTATTACCACGGTTGAGGGTCTGCGCGCTGCAAATGGCACGCTACACCCAGTGCAACAAGCCTTCATCGAGGAATTAAGCCCGCAATGCGGCTTCTGCACACCTGGTCAGGTCGTCTCCGCTGCTGCCTTGCTGATGGCCAATCCCAATCCAACACGGGAAGAAGCCCGCCAGGCGCTTTCCGGGAATCTCTGCCGATGTGGAGCCTATGATCATTACTTGAACGGCGTGATGCGCGCTGCGGAGCTAATCTCATGACTAATATGCATATAGGACAAGATTTCGTTCCACCCGATGTCGAAGGCAAGGTCACCGGTGACGCCAAGTATGTAGAGGATTTCCGCAGAGAAGGCATGGTCTTTGCCAGGTTATTGACCAGCCCTATGGCGAGCGCGCGGATAGTCAATATCGATGCCTCGGAAGCACTCAGAATGGATGGTGTACTGGGCATTCTAACTGCTCAGGATCTCCCACCTTCCGCCCCGCCTGAAAATCCCATGCTGGCACTGGAGTATGTCACTTATATCGGTCAGCCAATTCTGGCTATTGCTGCCATATCAGATGATATTGCAGAGAATGCACTGGACCGAATCGCAATAGATTACGAGCGCCGTGATTTCGTGACTGATCCACTGGTAAGCCTGACCGAGGGCGGCCCGGATGCCTATCCTGAAGGCAATGCCATGGTGGCAGTGGTACAGGAAGAGTATGATGAAAATGCCGACGTAGAAGGCAGTATCACGCCAGTCAAATGGCCCGCAGCGGAAGTTGAAAAATTTCGTAACGGACGCGAGCCGGAAGGTGTCACCTTCACCGGCGGTTGGGAATACGGCGATCTTGAAGCCCAGTTTGCCGAGGCCGATGTCATCATCGAAGAATCCTTTGTAACTGCTGGAACGCCGAATCATTCCATGGAGCCACGCTCCAGCATGGTGTATTGGGAAAATGGCAAATGCTATTTTTACGGTTCGAGCCAGAGTCAGTCTGCGGTTAATGAAGGTCTGGCGGCAATGCTGGGTATCGAGCCGGAAAACCTGTGTTTTATCAATGAAAACACCGGTGGTGGTTTTGGCTCCAAAGGCCGAACCTACCCCACCATGGGCGTGGCCGGCT
>PBTO01000094.1 GCA_002726595.1 Gammaproteobacteria bacterium
CTGCGATTCGCTGCCAAAGGGTTGTGAGCTGTTGGTAAGCAATGCCACTTGCCCGGTACAAATGTTTCGCTTGAAGCGCAATATTTATGCCACGCAGTTTCACCCTGAGGGCGACGCGGAGGGATTCACTATGCGAATCCACATCTACAAGAACCACGGTTATTTTCCGCCAGAGTCTGCCGAGGCGTTAATCGCTGCGGTGGAAAATGAATCTACGCCCCACGCACAACTGATACTGAAACGATTTGTTGATTTCTATCGTCCCGTATAGGCCTTGCTGAATCCATTGCGGCTATTCGTTACAGTGAAAGAGCCGTCGGCCTGACTGGATACCTTGAACCAGTGTGCTTCACCATTGTGCCTGGGAGCGGGTTCTACCCCCGGACCCCTGGTGGCACCCTGTCGCGGTTCAATCGGCATCGTGGACTGCACTTCGTCAACAGTGTTCGCAATAAACAGACCCGGCACTGTGTATTGTTGACCGCTAAGTTGAGAAAAATGTAGTTGCCATAGATCCTCCAGCCCTGGAGCCGAATGAAGTATCTGCATGGCGGCTGGCTGCCCGCCCTTGCGAGTGCCATTGTTCATGATAGCTACGCGGGGCTCAATCGCGTGCACCAGCACGGCGGAATTAGAACTGGGTTGCCCGTGATGGGAGACGACAAACAAATCGATAGTTCCTATGGGATTGCGTGGGCACATGAGTTGAAATTCGGTGTTCCAGGTCAGGTCGCCAAGATGAAGTATACGAAAATCGCCAAACTGAACTAATACGCCAACCGACTGGGCGTTTTCCCCATTGTCTTCACTTTGCGGTGTGAAATCGGCACAATAGGGATTGGCTACACCCCCACCGGGTACAGCCCGATCGATGACTCGTTTCGCCGCAGCGAGAACAGTGAACTCGATATCGGCGAGTTCTATTTTATCCCCCGGCACCACAATTCTTCGCTCGGCACGACCGTAGATTTCCGGGTAGGTTGTATCGATAAATTCGTTTGCCGCAGCACTGGATTCAACCGTCGGTCCATGGTCGATAAACTGATGCACTGGTACCCGGGAAGCCAGTTCTTCCATCGCACCATAGTGGTCTCCGTGCCAATGGGTAGTGACAAGATAATCAATCTCTGTGACATCTGCATCCTGCATGGCGTCTAAAATGCGCCCCATGTCCCGCTGTGCATTCGCTCCCCCGTTTCCAGTATCTATGAGTAGAGTTTCTCCAGATGGCGCAACAAACAAGGTTGCACCACCGCCTTCAACATCGATTAGATACAGATCGAAAGAGTCCTGCGCGATGGATTTGTCTGAATGGATAGCCAGCAGACCTGTAAGCACTAATATGGCGATGATCGGTGTGGCTGAGCGAGATTTATTCTTTTGCATTTTATAGCCCTCTGGTAGGGTATTCTTATGCCGGATTGCCCAGAGTAAAGCTTTCGAGGGAAAATTTGAATAGATGAATGATCAGGGGCGGAGAAAAATTTTAATCCGCCCGCACTCTACCCCGCTGGAACGCAACTATTTTTAGTGCTAGCTTGCGCAGAATATACAGCTTTGAGCTCACTTTATAGTGGAAAACATTTGTAACAATGTCGATGCAAAAACCATCCAGATCTTCGCACCACTTTATGGTGATTCTGGGATTGCTGGCAATTGCAGTCCTGTTCGATGAGACCGGGCCGCTGATGCTCGGTATAAGTCAGCGGAGTGCGTCGCAGCAAGTAAATGCGGCAGCCTCGGATTCAGACAATATGGACCCGACATTGCTGCAGGAAGTGATGCCGGTGGCAGACAGCTTCTCTGAGAAACAGGGCCAGCCACCCGTGTTCAGGGCATACCGCGCTATTCCCAACAGCGATGAGCAGATGCTGGTGGGTTATGTCTTCCTGACCGCCGATATGCCACCGCAAGAGGTGGGTTATAGCGGTCCCATCGAGGTGCTGGTGGGTATGGATATGACGGGGACACTCACTGGCATTAAGGTACTGCATTATATCGAGACGCTGCGCAGACTGTGGGGAGATTTTTTAGCCACCACCCCGGGCTATCAGGAACAGTTTGCCGGCAAGGCAATTTCGGAGGCATTTCGGGAGGGCAGAGACGTCGATGGTATTGTGCGGGCCACGGTCACAGTCAAGGCCATGTCCAGAGGAATTCGAAATTCCGCCCGGCGGGNGGCCAGGGCCTATCTGTAACACACTGCGAGCGTAGCAATATCGAGCTACGATCCTGACAAGAGGGATTCAAATCACTTCTTTATCTTTCAACTCCGCAATTTGCGCCTCACTGTAACCCAATTCTTTTAGAATCGGCTGCGTATGCTCACCGAGTCCAGGCACCGGGTCGATGCGATGATCAAATGCGCTGTGTGTGCCAGGTGGTCGCATGGCAGATACGGGTCCAGCCGGGGTATCCACTTCTATTATCCGATTCAATGCTCTAAGTTGAGGGTGATGCCAAAGCAACGCCATGTCATTCACCCGGGCGTAGGCAATTTGTGCCTGATCGAGTCGGGCAGCCACTTGTTGCTCGGATAAGTCTGAAAAACTGTCTTCGATGATTTTCCGCAGTAGTTCTCTGTTCTTTGAACGCAGGGGATTGGTTCTGAAGCGATCATCTTCTATTAGAGCTTCCTGTTTCAGCACACGGAGACAGAGTGCCGCCCATTCACGCTCATTTTGTAGGCCAATCATGAGTGTTTTGTTATCACCAGTGGTAAAAACACCGTAGGGATAGATGCTGGCGTGATCTGCACCGCTGCGTTTCGGTGCTGCCGCGCCGTCATAGGCATAATAAAGAGGAAAGCCCATCCATTCAATCATGGCCTCCAACATGGAGATCTCAATATGGCTGCCCGTGCCGGTTTTTGCTCTTTGCAGCAATGCCGCCAGAATACTGCTATGGGCCTGTGTTCCAGCAGCAATATCCGCTATGGAAATACCGCTTTTAACCATTTCACTGTCAGTACCTGTTACCGATAGCAGGCCCGCTTCTGCCTGCACCAACAAGTCATAGGCTTTTTTGTCATGATAGGGTCCCGCGCTGCCGTAACCGGAAATATCGCAGACGATCAACTGCGGATTTTCTGCCTGTAGTGCTGCAAACGACAGCCCCAGTTTGGCAGTGGCGCCGGGGGCGAGATTTTGTACTAGGACATCGGATTCCTGCAGTAGTCTATTTAAGATTTCAGCGGCACCGGCGTGCTTCAGATCCAGCGTCATGCTCTCCTTGGATCTATTGGTCCAGATGAAGTGAGAGGACTGGCCTTTTACTCTGGTATCGTAATGTCTGGCGAAGTCACCGCTGCCTCTGCGCTCGATCTTGATGACTCTCGCTCCCAGTTCAGCCAGTTGTCGAGTACACAGTGGAGCCGCTATGGCGTGTTCCAAGGTGAGAATAGTAATGCCATCCAGTGGTCTTGAAGTCATGAGCTGCCAGGACCCTGCGCGGTTACTTGCGCTGAGGCTTGCATGCATAACAAACCATCATGGTCCTGCACCCATAGCTCGACGCGTTCTTCACTCGATTGACAGAGGCAAACAGTAAATGGATTTATGTCGAATACCGGCCGCATTGCCCTGAACTGGAAACCGGTCATTGCTACCTCCGGCATTCGCTCGCGCAACAATTCAACCATGAATATTGCCAGTAGGGGGCCGTGCACAATGAGCCCGGGATATCCTTCAAACCGGGTTGTATAGTTACGATCATAGTGAATTCTGTGGCCATTGAAGGTAAGCGCTGAATACCTGAACAACAGAACCGGGTCAGGTGTAATAGTTTTGGAGTGCTGTGCCTCTTTATCTGCTGTTTTACCATCGGTGCTATTACTGGATGCTGAAGTTTGAGGTGGGTTATCTCGATAGACAATATTGTGTTCTTCGGAAATAGCCACACCGGCTGAGTCGGAGATTTGATGGTGAACACAAACAAAGGCGAGCTCTCCGCTGCGTCCCTTCTTAATATCGATGCGCTTTATTGTTGATTTTCTTTGTACGTGGTCACCCACAGATAGGGGATGATGAAACTCAAAGAGGGAACCGGCCCACATGCGCCGGGGCAGGGGAACAGGGGGCAGAAAATCGCCTTTCTTAGCGTGCCCATCTTCGGCTAGTTGGTCATGGTGAGCAGGGGCAAGAAAATAGAGCCAGTGCCAAAGAGGAGGCAGCGCAGTACCAGGGATGGTTTCCATATCGGCCCGGTTGAGAGTTGCCGCCATCGCCTCCACCGGTGCCGGGGTCAGGATATCCGTTTGTTCCTGTGTGTTGCCAATCCATTGTTGCAGGTGTTCGTTGTCTAATGCCATTTGCCTGACGTATCCCGTATGCTATTAATCAGAGGTGCCTCAATGGTATTTTAGTCCGCAAATCAGCGGCTGCGGTAGAATTTAATGGATGCGAGTGGAAGTTGCTACTAAAATGCCTGCATTAAAGGGTATATCCGGAGAGCCGATGTGACAGGAAAGTATTTTGAGGAACTGGAAGTCGACATGGTTTTTGAGCATTTGCCTCATCGCACCGTGACCGAAGCGGACAATCTTCTGTTTACTACGATGACGCACAATCCGCAGCCCTTACACCTGGATGTTGAGTTTGCCAAACAATCCCAGTACGGGCAGATATTGGTTAATAGTTTCTTTACCCTGAGTCTGGTCGTGGGTTTGTCAGTGGGCGATACAACGCTCGGCACCACGATTGGTAACCTTGGCATGGAAAGAACTGAATTTCCCAATCCTGTGTTTATCGGCGATACACTGCGCGTAAGAACCCGGATAGTGGATAAGCGGGAATCAAAAACCAAGCCCGATCGGGGCATAGTCTGGTTTGAGCATGTGGGAACAAATCAGCGCGATGAAGTGGTATGTGAGTGTCTGCGCAAAGGTATGATGATAAGACAGCAGTCTTGAGGCAAAGAAGAAATCGATGAAGGGTTTAAGAAGGTCGCTGCATTTTGTCCCAGGTGGAAATGAGCATATGTTTACCAAGGCGCTTGGCCTGCCTGCCGATTCCCTGATTCTGGATCTGGAAGATTCTGTACCACCTGCTCACAAAGATGAGGCTCGAGCGCAGGTCTGTAACTGGCTAAAGGAAGCAGATTTCGGCCCACAGGAAAAGCTGGTGCGTATCAATCCGCTGGATTCTCCCTGGGGAAGGAGTGATATTGAGGCAATCATGCAATGCGAGCCCGATGGCATAGTGCTGCCAAAAGTGGCTGACAGGAGTGATGTGGAGGCGGTCAACTACTTAATGCTGAGTACAGAGAGCAGTATAAAGAGTGGTGACAAGGAAAAAGTATCTCTGGTGTTGATTGGCACCGAAGTGGCGGCTGCCGTGTTTAATTTACCGCAAATGGCCAGCCATCCACGTGTAAGTGGTGTCAGTTGGGGAGCGGAAGATCTCTCATTGTCATTGGGTGCCCGGGCGAAACGCGATGCGGATGGCAACTATCTCGAAGTATTCGCCTTTACCCGGTCGATGTGCCTGCTGGCCGCAGTTGCTGCGGACGTGCAACCCATTGATGCGGTCTATGTGGATATCAAGAATACCGCGGGCCTGGAGCGAGAATGCAGAACGGCGGCTGATATGGGTTTTACCGGCAAAATCAGCATCCATCCTTCCCAGCTTGAAATAATTAACGCCGCATTCACTCCCTCGCAAGCTGAAATTGATGAGGCAACTGCTCTGTTAAAGGCTTTCGAAGAAAATCAGGCAGCCGGCCGCATGGCCTTTACCCACAACGGTCAGATGGTGGATGTACCCCATTTGAAGCGTGCGAAACAGATTCTGTTCAAAGCAAAAATCATTCTTGCAGCGGGTAGCTGATGGATTTTTCTGAAAATGAAGAACAACGCCTGATTCGGGAATCAGTTAGAAAACTGTGCAGTGAATTTCCCGATGGATACTGGGAGGAGCATGACAGGGAGGGAAAATTCCCCGACAGTTTCTTTAGCAAGATGGCGGCAGCAGGTTGGATAGGTATTGCTATGCCGGAGCAATATGGTGGCGCCGGCAAAGGCATGCAGGAAGCATCCATTGTGCTGGAAGAAGTCGCCGCTTCCGGAGCCGCGATGAATGGTGCGACGCCTCTGCACCTGTCCATTTTTGGTATGCATCCGGTGGTTAAGTATGGCAGCGAGGAGATGCGGGAAAAGTATCTGCCCCCCGTCGCTCGTGGTGAAATGCATGTCGCCTTTGGTGTGACCGAGCCCAACGCAGGCAGCGACACAACTGCAATCGAAACCTTCGCCAGGCTCGACAATGAGCATTACGTCGTACGCGGCCGCAAAGTGTGGACAAGCAAAGCCATGGAGTCTGAACGGGTCCTCCTCCTGGTGCGCACTGCGCCAAAAGACCAGGTAGCGCGCAAGACCGATGGTATGACGCTGTTGCTTGCCGAATTGCAAAAACCCGAAGTCTCAATATCGCCGATAGCAAAACTGGGCCGCAATGCGGTGCGCACTTGCGAGGTGGTTTATGACGATTTGAAAGTATCGGTGAGCGACCGGGTGGGAGAAGAGGGTGAGGGTTTTCGCTATTTGCTCGATGGACTGAATGCGGAGCGTATTTTGATCGCTGCCGAAGCGCTGGGCATTGGTCGAGCGGCAATAAGACGAGCGGTGAATTATGCCAATGAACGCATCGTGTTTGGCCGTCCTATTGGAAAAAATCAGGGCATCGCGTTTCCCCTGGCCGAGGCACAGACGCAACTGGATGCTGCCGAGTTAATGATACGCAAAGCAGCCTGGCTGCTTGATAATGATATGCCCTGTGGCAAAGAGGCCAACATGGCCAAATGGCTAGCCGCAGAGGCCGGTTTCAGGGCTGCCGATTGTGCGATTCAGACCCACGGCGGTTTCGGTTATGCGCGGGAATATCATGTAGAACGCTACTGGCGTGAAGCACGGCTGATGAAGCTGGCACCCATATCCCAGGAGATGATTCTTAATTTTGTTTCAGAGCACGTGCTCGGACTGCCCCGTTCCTATTGATTGCTGTTCCCCCGTAGATCTTTCAACCGCTGGCCTCTCGCCAGGTAGCTGCCCCCGGATTTCATTCGGGTTTATCGCAAAGCAGTATAATTCTTGCGGCAAATCGTATATAAGAGGGTCAACTCGGGGGTGGAAGCGTTGCGCGAGAGCAGCGCTCCGTCTACCGGCATGACCCGGAACTAATCAGCACACAAGGGCTCGCAATGAAAATAAAATCCCTCTCTCTCCTCGTCTTTGTTACTTTTATTTCCTCTTTCACGCTAGCGGTTGAAGGTCCGGTCCAACTGGATTCCGGCCAGATTTCTGGTGTGGAGCTGGATAGCGGCGTACGGGTGTTTCGCGGCATTCCATTTGCCGCGCCACCGGTGGGTGATCTGCGCTGGAAGGCGCCGGTACCAGCCATACCCTGGCTGGGCGTGAAAGCTGCTGATACCTTCGGCCCGACTTGCATGCAGCGGCGGGCGAGGGCACTGATGAGCGAAGACTGTCTCTATCTTAATGTGTGGACTAATGCCTCGACTGCGGAGGCGAATTTACCGGTTATGGTCTGGATTCACGGCGGCGGCTGGACTTCCGGTGCCAGCAGTAGCGGCACTTACGACGGTGAGGCATTTGCTGCAAACGATGTGATCCTGGTGTCGGTAAATTATCGTATGAGTGCCTTCGGCTGGATGGCACATCCGGCATTATCGGCTGAGTCGGCGCGGGGCGTGTCGGGCAATTATGGTGTGCTTGATCATATCGCTGCGCTGGAGTGGGTACGGGAGAATATTAGCGGTTTCGGTGGAGATGCGTCCAATGTAACCATTTTCGGTGAATCGGCAGGCGGTGCGAGTATCTATGCGCTATTGGCAACCCCATTGGCGGAGGGGCTCTTTCACAAGGCGATTTCTGAAAGTACCTGGATCACCCCAACAAATATGACCCACTTAAAGAGAAGCAATGGTTTCTCACCTAGCGCCGAAGAACGGGGCAGCAACGCCATTGCCGAAAAATTACAGGAGTCACGTCAGCAAAGTGGTGCTGACATGTTGGCCACTATGCGTGCCATGTCGGCTGAAGATGTGCTTAATATGCGCTTTCAGGTATCTCTGATTGAAGATGGCTGGGTATATCCAAAATCGCCGGAGGATATTTTTGCCGAAGGCTCTCACAACGTAGTGCCATTATTAGCTGGTATTAATGACGGTGAAGGTCTGTTCTTTGTTCGCCCCAATCGAGTGTTTGAAACCGTTGCCGAGCAGCGGGAATCCCGCATTGAAGAGTATGGAGAATTTGCCGGCAGTCTGCTGGATTACTACGTGGCCGATGTGGCTGCCGATATCTTCGATATCGAAGTCGACTACAACACGGACCTGTGGTTTGCCCGTCCAACCCGTGAAATTATCGAAGCGATGGCCAGATCCTCTGCTGACAGCTATATGTATGTCTTTACCCGCAATCGTCGCGATCCCTCCTTGCGTTCTCCACATGCCATG
>PBTO01000095.1 GCA_002726595.1 Gammaproteobacteria bacterium
GCTAAATCACTAACCCAGATGAGCTAATGTGTCTCTTAAATCAGGGCTAGCTTTGTCCAGGATGGTTTGACGACGTACAGTGCTTGTTTGGGCGAGCTGAACGGTAGCGTCTGATTTGATTCCGCCTGGCGTAAGTTCATAGGCCCATGCAAGAATGACCGCTAAAGGAAAGCCAAGTAAGAAGAGGAACAGGATTGTTTGATTTACCCAATCCGGCGCACCAAAGGTTGGCAGAACCAGATCGACGGCTTGAGCCAACGCAAACGCGACGACGGCATAAGCAAGCCCTACCTTAAAAACATTGCGACGTTTTAGCTCTTGAAACAGACTGCCCATAGAGTGGATCCCAGTAATTCTTATTAGTTACCTGGAATTAGCCTCTGCATTTGAACAAAGAGCCTAGCAAAAGTATTGATATAGCTCAGTTATTAGCTATTTTGAGGGTGAAATTGAGGCTTTTTGGAAAAATCCCTTATGTCGGCTTGGGATCGCAAGCGGTCAATTGCTCCGAATCACCTACTCGTCGCCCTTATGTCCGCTTTTAGTTTGGAAGCAGTCATACACCAGAATCGAAGAAATCAGTCAAAATCCTGACCGTCTGCTTTTAGAGTGAACCAGAACTCAATCTCAGCCGTATCTGTTGTAAATTCAGCAGCGTGTTCCTTACCCGCTGGCACGTGATACCAGTCACCCGTGGCGAAAAGTTGAGTGTTTCCATCCATGGTCAGCAATAATGCACCTTTGGTGATTACACCTATGTTCTCAGTGGGATGGGTGTGGGATTCGATTTTAGTGCCTGCCGGATAGCTGGCAAAAAGTACATCGCAGTCTTTTGCTTCCAGTTTGCGTGCCTCGAAGCGGCCTTCATATTCAGGAAGGGCACGAATGAGCTCGGGGTAATAGGTTTTAAATGACATGGAAGACTCTCTTCAACGTGGCAACTGGTGTAGTGAGACTAGTTCAGGAATCTGGATTTGGCTATCTTTACTTCTGCTATTGGATAGACCGAGTTCTACAGAATTCAGCTATATCAGTGGCTTACAAGTAAAATCAATCGATGCATGCGCGATTAGCGTTATTTCCAGCTTGGTCTGAAGGGGTGTAGGTATTATACTGAAAGATCTTCGAACACCTTTCCGGTTGCTGCAGATTGTGCCGGAGGAAGACAATATTAAAATTCTCCCGACATTGCCACAGATTCATTCTGTGAACAGGAGTACAAAAAAATGACACTACCTGCAATCGTCAATCTCATATTGTTCACCGCCATACTGAGCTTTTTGTACCAGTTATCGAAGAACGATGTTGGCCTATCCAAACGGGTATTTCTCGGCTTGGTGCTTGGCACTGTACTGGGTTTTTTCCTGCAGATTGCCTATGGCGCTAGCGAAGTGGTCATGCAGGAAACGCTGGAGTGGACCAATGTGGTGGCGAATTCCTATGTGAACCTGTTGCGTATGATGATCATGCCCTTGATTCTAATTACCATGATTGCAGCCGTGTTAAAGGTAGATGAAATAAAATCGCTGGGCAAAATCGGCGGATCGGTGATCGGCGTCTTGATGCTTACCACCATGGTCGCTGCTCTTGTTGGCATCGTGATGGCAGCACTGTTTGGCTTGAGCGCTGCAGATCTTATCGGTGGTGCCAGGGAAGTGGCGGTAGCTGAAG
Organism: Gammaproteobacteria bacterium; assembly: GCA_002726595.1. Taxonomy (GTDB): domain Bacteria; phylum Pseudomonadota; class Gammaproteobacteria; order Pseudomonadales; family Pseudohongiellaceae; genus UBA9145. Next base: position 1,672 of record PBTO01000095.1, read on the forward strand.
TGTTGGAAAATCGGCGCGGAAGTGTTGCCGATATGAGTTATGCCCAATTGCTGGTCAGCTTCGTACCAAGAAATATCTTTGCTGATCTCACCGATGCCAGAGCCACTTCGATAATCGGTGTGGTGGTTTTCGGCCTGTTCTTCGGCATCGCTGCGTTGCTGGTGTGTGAGGAAAACTCCGAGCATGGTCAACGCATAAGAAGTTTCGTCGATACCACCCAGAGCGTCATCATGAAGCTGGTAAAAATTATTATGGCATTGACTCCCTACGGTGTCGCCGCCCTGATGATTAATGTGATCGCGTCTTCAGATGGTCAGGCCATCATTAACCTGATCAGCTTCGTGATTGCTTCCTACCTGGCCATTGCCATTATGTTCGGCATTCATGCGCTGATGATATTTCTGCTCGGCGCCAATGTTAAAACTTATTTCAAAAAGGTATGGCCTGTATTGACCTTTGCTTTTGTGACGCGCAGTTCGGCGGCAACGATCCCGCTGACAATTCGTGCGCAAATCGAAGATCTCAATGTACCGGCACCAATTGCTAATATATCGGCTTCATTTGGTGCCACTATCGGGCAGAATGGCTGTGCCGGAATCTACCCGGCTATGTTAGCTGTCATGGTTGCACCAACCCTCGGAGTGGACATCGATATCAATTTTATCGTGAGCCTGCTGGTTATTATCGCCATTGGATCATTCGGCATTGCCGGTGTTGGTGGCGGTGCCACGAATGCGGCTCTGGTGGTATTTTCTGTGATGGGTTTCCCTGTGACTATTGTAGCCCTGCTGATTTCCATAGAGCCATTAATTGACATGGCGCGCACCGCTTTGAATGTAAATGGCGCTATTACTACAGGCATGGTTACCACGCGGTTTCTAGGTTATCAGGTGTCGGAGGACACCGAAGCGGTGTCGGAGCAATCGCTGCAGGAAGGCTAAGGGAATAAAACCCTCAAGGGAGCTCAATAAAACTTTGCTTAATCAGGGCCACGTGAAGACGCGCGTGGCTTAAGCGATGAGTGTCGCAATTTCTCCAGCATCAGGAAAACGGCCTGAATCGAATTTGGAGAACAGCAGTTCGCCATCCGACTTCACATCGAAGATACCGCCACCACCGGCAATCAGTTCCGGTTTAATCCCCGTTACAGATTCGATTTCTGCCGACACACGGTCAGCCTGCGGTTTGTAGTTTCAGGCCGCGCAATAGGTTATTTCGAATACCACTTCTTGCCTCTCTCAACGCTGTGAAGTCTGTCACAAGACCCGGGAACTGCACTTGACTGAAAATTACTATTCTTGCCAAATCAGATTTAGGGACAAAAAAACCTTAGGTAATTGACCATTTTTGACGTCGATAGACTTAAGACAGCCAAACTGGAAGGCTGGTTAAAAAAAGCAACAACAAAGCACCGCAAATCAGATAATAAGCGCTAATGGGAAATCCAGGAGTTTGACGGTAAATGGTAATAGAATGGGTAAACTGATAAAACTTAGCGACTACCAAACCCTTGAGGAAGAGGCAACGGCGCAAACGAGGCAGTCTGGCTGGGTACCAGTTGAATTTGCAGTAGGGATCGCCAATCGGAGGCAGTGCCTGTCAAAAATTACTGACTACGGCCTTAGTGCTATTCATATCCGTATGATTAACTCCGACCCGAATGACTTGTTGTATCTGTTAGATATCGATGATGCGATTTGGTTAAACAAGCAAATCCTGGAACAGGAAAGCATCTGCGAAAAAGAAATTACCCATCGGATAGATCTGATTCAAATGCTGGAAAACGTAAACATGTAACTGATGTGCAGTATCTTGGATTTGTTTACTAACCGCACTCGGGTCATTGAGATCAAGCCCCACTCATAAGCCACAGTGTTGTGGCAAGCTGATCAGCAAATTCACCCTAAAGTATTTTCATACAACCTGTGTGCAATAGTTAGCGTTTTTCCCTAACTATTCTTCGGAGGAGAGGGATTGAACTTGCAATGATGCGCCCGGCTGATCATCGAGTAAAAAACTCCTGTCATTTTCCACCGCAGCTAGCGGCAAAATCACTAATAACTGATTACATTGTGGCTGATTAACATAACTGAGAATTTGAGATTCTTTTATGGTGTCTTCTGCGCTGTGCGTCACTACACTGGTTGGCTGAATCGCGTAATCGGTATCGACGGTAGCATGAAACAACCTGAGTTTGGCATTGCCCAGGTAGTGCATCCTGGCCACAATTTCCTGCCCTGTGTAACAACCTTTATTGAAATCGATTACTCCGGATAAGTCATAATTCAGCAACTGGGGAGTATATTTGTCCGCCAGGACCGGGTCGATATGTATGATGCCGGCAAGAATGTCTTCTGCCAGCCAGTCATCCGGCTGACCACTTTGGGTTCCGTCTTTTAGCGTTTTGTGGCAAGCGTGGGCACCAGGCGCCAGCCAGATCTCAAAGCGGGGAGTATGCCCTGTGAGACGAATGACTTTGCTGGCACCATCTGCCACCACCGCATCGGGTGTAGCAGGACAGCTGCCAAACAGCGCGTTAATTAAATCGGCAGTCGTGTCGCCGAGCAGGCCGTAGTGAGTGAAATTGTCATCAACCATTTCGATTTCTGCATTGGAGAATACTATGTATTTATTAAGCAGCTCGACGACTTTTTCACCCATTCCTGCTGATATCGCCAACAGGCAATTATCGCCCTCGGCAATTACTCTCAAATCGCTTACCACCCGCCCCTTGAGATTACAGATGGCGCCTCTGCGGCTGAGTTTATCGTTGAGCAGATCCATATTGCAGGACACCTGGCCCTGGAGAAATTCCCTGGCATCCGGGCCACTGACCCTGATCAACTCAAACTGGTTTAATTCGATTAGATGGTTTGTCATAACACGCAGCTTCTCTTGCAGTAGTTTTTAGCCAGCCTGGCAGGGTCGCAACATGATACGAAATTCAGCATAATTCGCAATCGGAACTATTCTTTTCAGGGCTTCTGTGCATGGAGAAAATTAATAGCAGTAAAGTCTTTTGGCACAGCCGAAGAGGCATGCTGGAGCTGGACCTGCTACTGGTACCGTTCGTGAAATCCCAATTTGAATTTCTGTCACGCCCGGATCAATTGCTCTACATCGAATTCCTACAGCAGGAAGATCAGGACCTCTTTGCCTGGTTGATACGACGGGAAGAGCCGAGCGATTCGCGTTTTCAACTAATTATTGACAAAATTTTGGCACACCGGAAGCCGACTGCCTAAACTCAGTTTTTAACTTTAAGTGAGTGGCACGCTAGTGTGGTGCGAAACTGTAAGGCTTGAACTGCAGGTCTCCAAAATTGAAATGGCATCCATGGTGTTCTTTCATGCCATGGCACTTCTGGGGCTGGAAGTTCTGGCGGCTCCCATGCTACTTAAACTGGGTCTGGCAGCAACAATATTGGCCAGCGCGGGTTCTCACAGCAGGAAATTTCTCCCTGGATTCAGGCAGAGACTTATTGAGGTACTGATTTCCAAACATTCTGTGTCACTCATTTATCAAGATGAGACCTTGGAGGCCGGCCTGCCCCGGGTAGCCTATATGAGCGAGTATTTGCTGATCCTTGAATTCGATCTGTCTGATCCAGTGAGTGGCAACTACCAGGGCAAAGTAAACTTGCTGCTGTTGCCTGATTCTGTTCCGTCCGAGCAGGCCAGACGTCTGCGCTGCTATTTGAAGTACCGGCTTCCCAAAGCAGCTACTTGACTAAAATCGTGTCCTTTGCCTGGGCATCCTGATCCGGGTAATCCAGGGTATAGTGTAAACCACGGCTCTCTTGACGCGATAAGGCACACTTGATCATTAATTCGGCAACCAGCACCAGATTGCGTAATTCCAGCAGGTCACTGCTGACTGTGCGTTTCCTGTAATAGTCTGTCACTTCACGCTGCAGTATCTCCAGTCGTTTCTGTGCACGCAACAGCCGGTCATCGGTCCGAACAATGCCCACAAAATCCCACATACAGCGTCGTAACTCATCCCAGTTATGTGCCACCAGCACCTCGTCATCTGGCACCGATACCTGGCTCTCATCCCAGGCTGGAATCCCGGAGACCAGGGGGGTGTCATAGATCTTGCCTTCGATGTGTTTGGCAGCGCCAAAGGCCACCACGAAACACTCCAGCAAGGAGTTGCTGGCCATTCGATTGGCGCCATGCAGGCCGGTGAAACTGGTTTCACCGATTGCATAAAGGTTGGCAATATCGGTTTCTCCATGCTTATTCACCACCACGCCGCCACAGGTGTAATGGGCCGCAGGAACTACGGGGATGCGATCGCTGGTGATATCGATGCCAAATTCCAGGCAACGTGCGTAGATTGTGGGGAAGTGTGATTGCACAAAATCCGCCGGTTTATGGGAGATATTCAAAAATACACAGTCACAGCCCAGGCGTTTCATCTCAAAGTCGATGGCGCGGGCGACTATATCTCTGGGTGCCAATTCTTCTCTGGTGTCAAATTTATGCATGAACCGACTGCCGTCGGGCAGCTCAAGAACTGCACCTTCCCCGCGCAAAGCCTCCGTGATAAGAAACGACTTGGCATGGGGGTGAAACAGACAGGTGGGATGAAATTGATTGAACTCAAGATTTGCTACGCTACAGCCCGCTCGCCATGCCATGGCGATACCATCGCCACTGGCGCCATCGGGGTTGGTTGTATACAAGTAGGCCTTGCTCGCGCCACCCGTTGCCAGTACTACAAATTTGGCACTTATTAGCTCAACTTTGCCAGTTTTCTGCTCCAGTACATAGGCTCCGGCACAGATTTTGCGCGCTTGCCCCGGATTTTTCTGTGTCACTACGTCTACAGCGGTACAACCCTCAAAAAGCAGAATATTCGGGTGATTTTGGGCTTTTTGCTGCAAGGTTTCGAAAACTGCTTTGCCGGTGGCATCGGTGGCATGAATGATGCGCCGATGGCTGTGGCCGGCCTCCTTGGTCAAGTGCAGTGAACTGAGGTCGCTGGCATCAGGTTGTTCAGCCTTATCGGTACAATCTGTACCGCTATGGGTCTGTTTAGTGGTAAAGGGCACACCCTGCTCAACTAACCAGCTGACGGCCTCGGTGCTGTTCTGCACGACGTATTTCACAATGTCTTCATGGCATAAGCCAACGCCGGCGGTCAGTGTATCAGCTGCGTGGGCCCGGGTACTGTCTTCGTTATCAAGGACTGCTGCAATTCCACCCTGCGCATAGAAAGTGGCGCCCTGATTCAAATCTCCCTTGCTGAGCACTGCAATCCTGGCGAAATCAGCACTGCGCAGGGCCAGGGTAAGCCCAGCAGCACCGCTACCGAGTATCAATATGTCGAATTCCCTGGTTTTCTCCGTGCCGAGATCAGGCATGTTTTCTCGTCGCAGGGGCACGATATAAGGGCATTTGGGACATTCTCATGGATAGAAAAGTTAAAATGGGTGTAAGCTCGAAAAGGTGGGCAAAGGCTTCGTTGCCGATCTTGATTGCTAATTCAAGGCTGATCCTGATTGTGCGTGAAGTGAATAATTTTATAGATTCTGAGAACTTTTGCACATACTTGATGTCTATTACTGAGGATGAACAGCTTTGTTCCAATCTCAGCGGTACTTATACCCAGGCGTTAACGGAGTTGGAGCAAATGACGGAAGATACCGATCAACAATTGGTTGACAGGGTATTAAAGGGCAACAAAAACGCATTCAATCTGCTGGTTATACGTTATCAGCACCGGGTTGCAGCACTTGTAGGACGCTTTATCAGCGATCCGCAGGAGGCTGAAGACGTTTGCCAGGAGGCCTTTATTAAGGCCTACCGTGCACTGCCACTATTTCGGGGTGACAGCGCTTTTTACACCTGGCTTTATCGGATTGCAGTTAATACGGCCAAGAATTATCTGGTATCCCGAAACCGGCGCCCCCCGGCCAGCGATGTGGAGTTGGATGACGCGGAAAACACCGAATCGGGGACCTTATTAAGAGAAGTAGAGGACCCGGAAGGGCACCTGTTAACAGACAAGCTGAAGCAACTGATTACCGAAGCTATAGAGGATTTACCAGAGGATTTGAGGACTGCGTTTACCCTGAGGGAGTTTTCAGGCCTCAGTTATGAAGACATCACCGAGATAATGAATTGTCCGGTGGGAACAGTGAGATCAAGGATTTTCAGGGCAAGAGAAGCCATCGATAAGAAAATTCGAGAATTTGTTTAATCGACAATAGAAAATAACAGTCACTCAGGTTTTAAAGGGCAGGCAGCATACCAATTAGCACTGAGCACAAAACCCGGGTTAGATTCGAGTGTATAATGAGGCGTATATGAGTTTGCAAGACAGAGAATCTTTATCGGCTCTGCTGGACAATGAGACGGATGACCTTGAATTACGCCGCTTGCTGAAATCCAGTGAGCAGGATTCTTCTTTGCTGGATACCTGGCAGTGCTATAATCTGGCTCAAGCTATTCTGCACGATGAACTGCCCAGCGCCTCACATCAAGTACTAAGAAGCGATTTCAGCACTAAAGTAGCCCAGGCCATTGCTGAGGAATCTGCCCTGGAAATGCCTTCCACAACAGGCTCAAATCCTCTCGCTAAGTGGCAATATTCCCTGAGCAAAGTTGCTATTGCGGCCTCTGTTGCAGCGGTTTTTATCGTTGGGGTGCAAATCAGCCTCGATCAGAATACTGCTCCTGAAGTAGTGCAGGGGGTTGGTGACCCGGCTGGTAATTCAGCGGTTGCGCCCGAGCAGGTCGATGCTCAGCTTGCCGATACGCCCATTACAGTAGACCCTGTCGCGCAACAACGTCTGCGGGAATACATCCAAAGTGTTTCCATCACCCCGGATGAGCCCTCGCAGCTGGAGTATTTGCAGGATTCACCGTTATTCCGCCTGGTTAATGAACTCGAAGACAGGGATCAGTAGCCCCACAGGCGTTGGCGAGCCCGCTAATATTCTTTACTTGCCACTGTCATCCCGCTATCCGTTTTTCCCCTCAATATGCTAGAGTAGGAGCCTGTCTGCGCCTGCCTGACTAGCGGTGTACAATGGCGCATTCCCAAGCATTCCCAAGAGAATGGAGAAGAATATGAAACTTTTAACTCATGCGGGATTGCCAGCCGCGTGTTTACTTTTGTCCAGCGTACTATTGGGGCCAGTATTTGCTGCCTCCTCATTGCCCAATTTTGCCGACTTGGTCGAAATTAATGCGCCGGCAATAGTGGAAATAACCACAGTGCGCCAAGTCAGTGCCAGATCCCGATTCCCCGGTGGTGACCTGGATGATTTGCTACGCCGCTTCAATCCTGATGATGAGCAAGATCTGGAGGATATCCCTGAAATGCGCGAGCGCGGGGCAGTCGGTTCCGGCTTTATCACGTCCGATAATGGCTACGTCATTACCAATCACCATGTAGTCAACGGTGCCGATCAGATTGAAGTTCATTTAAATGACAGGCGTGTATTTCAGGCAGAAGTGGTGGGCATGGATGAGCCTTCGGATCTGGCGCTGTTAAAGATAGAAGCCAGCGGCCTGCCTCATGTAGAGTTCGGCGATTCGGATAAGCTTCGAGTCGGTGATTGGGTACTGGCAATAGGTTCACCTTTTGGTTTGGAGTTTTCCGCCGCTGCCGGTATTGTCAGCGCAAAAGGGCGATCCGTACCGGGCCCCTCAGCCTCCTCCTACAACTACATGTCGTTCATTCAGACCGATGTTGCGATCAATCAGGGTAACTCCGGTGGTCCATTGTTTAATCTGGCGGGTGAAGTAGTGGGAATTAATTCCCAGATTCTCAGTAGTACCGGTGGCTCCAATGGCATTTCATTTTCCATTCCCAGCAATGTGGCGATGAATGTGGTTAACCAGCTACGGGAAACCGGGCAGGTAAAGCGTGGTTTGCTTGGTGTGCGAATTAAAGAAGTGGATTTTGCACTGGCCGAGACGTTCGGTATGGACAGGCCTCGCGGCGCCTTTGTCGACGAAGTTCAACCAAGAAGTCCAGCGGCCGCAGCGGGAATTGAGAATGATGATATTGTCATCGAGTTTAACAACCACGCGATTGAGACCTCTGGCGATTTACCATTCTTTGTCGGCCAGTATCGACCGGATACAACAGCCGATTTGCTGGTTTTCCGCAGCGGCGGAATTGAGACTCTGCAAGTTACGCTGGGAAGTTCTCCCACCAATGAAACGATCGTACCAGTAGCTAACGTGATTGAAGATCGACGTAATCCATTGGGCTTCCGGGTTAGTGAACTAAGCAACGAAGCGAAGCAGGTGTCTGGCCTGAATGGTGTGCGCATCTCCGAGCTAAGTGCCGGGCCGGGACGACAGGCGGGATTGGCCGAAGGTGATGTAATCGTATCGCTGAACCGCCAGGAAATTTCCAGTACCGATCAATTCGCGACAGTGACCAATCAATTACCCGATTCCGGTTTTGTTCCCATACGCATTGTGCGCGGAGGGCAGGCAACCACCCTGGCCCTGGAATTGAATCGCTAGCCCGGCGGTATCCGGGGACAGTCACCTGGCTACAGGAATTCCAGAATTTCGCTTAATAACAGGCAGCACCGGGTGCTGCCTGTTCTATTTTTAAAGGGGCTGATTTTAAAAGTGCTGGCTCGCACTGGAAACTCACTGACACTATCTGCCAGATACTGTAGACTTGCCTCCTTGTTTTTTTAGCCCAATCCAATCCCTTTCATGCTCGAACCGGAATGCCTGTGACGGACCTCAGCCACATTCGAAATTTTTCGATTATCGCTCACATCGACCATGGCAAATCAACGCTGGCAGACCGCTTTATTCAATCCTGTGGTGGATTGTCGGATCGTGAGATGGAGAATCAAATACTGGATTCACTCGATATCGAAAGGGAGCGGGGAATTACCATCAAGGCGCAGAGTGTCACGCTGTACTATGAGGCGCTGGATGGAAAGCGCTACCAGCTTAATTTTATTGATACGCCGGGACATGTGGATTTCACCTATGAGGTGTCGCGATCCTTGGCCGCTTGCGAAGGCGCCTTGCTGGTAGTGGACGCAGGGCAGGGCGTCGAGGCCCAGTCAGTGGCTACCTGTTATACCGCAATCGAGCAGGGACTGGAGGTGATTCCAGTGCTGAACAAGATGGATTTGCCTCAGGCTGAACCAGATAAAGTACGCATTGAGATTGAGGAAATCATTGGCATCGATGCAAGCGATGCAGTGTGCACCAGTGCCAAGACTGGTATGGGCGTTGCGGAGATACTGGAAGAGATTATTGCCAAGGTTCCGGCACCAATCGGTGATCGTTCTGCAAATTTACAGGCGCTCATCATCGATTCCTGGTTTGATAACTACCTTGGTGTGGTATCCCTGGTAAGAGTGGTGGCAGGAACGCTGAAAAAGGGTGATAAGGTAATAGCCAAGACCATCGGTAAGGCCCATATTGTAGACAGCGTAGGCGTATTCACGCCCAAGCGCAGTGAGACAGATTCGCTGGCCGCCGGGGAAGTCGGATTCGTGGTGGCAGGAATCAAGGACATTCAAGCAGCTCCGGTGGGTGACACACTTACCCTGGCCAGTACGCCCGAAGTGGAAGCTGTGGCAGGATTTCGCAAGATTCAACCCCAGGTCTACGCAGGACTATTCCCTGTTTCTTCGGATGACTTCGAGAATTTTCGTGATGCACTGGCCAAGCTAACCCTCAATGATGCTTCGCTGCACTACGAGCCGGAAAATTCAGCTGCCCTGGGTTTTGGATTTCGCTGCGGTTTTCTTGGCATGCTGCATATGGAAATTATTCAGGAACGCCTGGAGCGGGAGTATGACCTGTCCCTGATAACGACTGCACCAACAGTAGTCTATGAAATGGTGCTTACCAGCGGGGAAACGGTGCTGGTCGATAGTCCTTCACGCATGCCAGCGATTACTTCCATTGAAGAGATGAGAGAACCCATCGTGCTCGCCAGTATTCTTGTACCACAGGAACACCTGGGCAATGTGATTAATTTATGTGTTGAGA
>PBTO01000096.1 GCA_002726595.1 Gammaproteobacteria bacterium
TTTACGAGTAGTCCCCAATCCAGTTCAGCGTCCTCGTCTTTGAAGTGACCTGTCAAAAATAGTACCGATTGTGCACAAGATCGATGGGTGAGTGGTATTCCAGCGTAGGCCGCGCAACCCGAGGCGGCGGTGATACCGGGCACGACCTGAAACGGTATCTGCTTATCCGCCAGCATTTCGATTTCCTCCCCGCCCCGGCCGAAAATAAACGGATCCCCGCCTTTTAATCGCAACACACGCCTGCCCTCGGTTGCTAATCTANCCAGCATGGCATTAATGGCTTCTTGTTCTACTGCGTGGTTATCCCGCACTTTGCCGACGTAAATTTGCTCGGCATCTACGCGTACTCTGGCCATGATTTCTGGTGAAACCAATCGATCGTAGAGGACAACATCGGCTTTTTGCATCAGCCTAAGCGCTTTTAATGTAAGTAAATCGGGATCGCCCGGCCCGGCCCCAACCAGATAGACTTCACCGCGAACTGAGCTGGTTTGACTGTTTCCTAATTTCTGCTCGAGTAATTCAATTGCCCCTTCCCTGTTTCCCGAGTAAACGAGCTCGCTGAATTCACTCTCGAGCAAGTTCTCCCAGAAGCGGAGTCGCAGTGTCGGGTCAGGCAACTCATCCCTGATCTGTTCTCGGTATTGTTTAAGCAGTGTTGCCAGCTCACCGGTTCTTTCAGGAACAATAGATTCAATTTGCTCTTTCAACTTTCTGGCTAATACCGGTGATGAGCCACTGGTGGAAACAGCAACGAGGACGGGGTTGCGATTCACTACAGAGGGCATAATAAAGGTACATAAGTCCGGCTGATCGACAACGTTAACAGGTGTGGATGAGGCCTGGGCAGCCATAAATACCTGTTTATTTACTTCCTTATTGTCGGTGGCTGCAACGACCAGTACGGCACCTTCGAGCTTGGCAGGGGAAAAACTGCCGGCAATCAGTTCGCCATTTTGGCTGGTGAGCAATTCTTCCAGTTCCGGCAGGTAGTTTTCGGCTACAACACGCAGGCGGGCGCCCGCACGTGATAACTGAGCCGCTTTGCGGCAGGCTACTTCGCCTCCTCCTACTACTACGCAAACCCTGCTGTTCAGGTCCATAAACAGGGGGAAGAAGTCCATCAGCGCAAGAGCTCCTGGCCTTTCATGTAGTGCTGCAATACTTCGGGTATTTTCACTTGCCCCGATTCGGTTTGAAAGTTCTCCAGTATCGCCACCAGGGTTCGACCAATTGCCAGACCCGAGCCATTCACCGTATGCACCAGCTCGGGTTTTCCAGTGGCAGGATTGCGCCAACGGGCCTGCATGCGTCTGGCCTGGAAATCGGTAAATGAACTGCAGGATGAAATCTCTCGATAACAATTCTGCGACGGTAGCCAAACCTCCAGGTCATAGGACTTGGAAGCGGCGAATCCCAGGTCACCGCCACACAATATGACCTTTTGATAAGGCAGCTCAAGCAGCTGCAGTATTTTCTCAGCATGGCCGGTTAATTCTTCCAGTGCGGCTGCAGAATCTTCCGGTGTAACGATCTGCACCAGTTCGACCTTCTCGAACTGATGTTGCCGTATCATACCTTTGGTGTCCTTTCCATAGCTGCCCGCTTCACTGCGAAAGCAGGGAGTATGACAGGCAAACTTCAGCGGTAATATCCCGGCATCGATTATTTCATCTCTTACCAAATTGGTAACAGGCACTTCTGCGGTCGGGATCAGATAGTATTCATGATTTCCCCTCAGTTTGAACAGGTCATCCTCAAACTTGGGTAACTGTCCGGTACCTGTCAGTGAATCGCTGTTAACNAGAAAGGGGACATACACCTCTTTATAGTCATGGTTGCCGGTATGGATATCCAGCATAAACTGTATTAAGGCCCGGTGTAATGCGGCAACTGCTCCTCGCAACACGACAAAGCGTGAACCGGTTAGCTTGCTGGCGCTGGTGAAATCAAGACCTTCATCGAGCTCCTCGCCTATATCGGTATGGTCCTTAACTGGAAAATCGAAACTCGGCAGAGTTCCCCACTCAAGTACTACTTTATTAGCGGTTTCATCGTTACCTTCTGGCACAGCAGTTTCCGGCACATTAGGCACACCCATCAAATACTCATGAAGCTGCTGTTGCAGCGCACCCAATTGCTCCTTCTTCTCTTCAAGGTTTCCTTTCAGCTCATCCATGGACTGCAGAATCCCGGAAATATCTTCGCCCGCAGCTTTCGCCTTCCCGATCTGTTTGGAACGCGTATTTCGTTCGTTTTGCAGCGTTTCAGTGGCTAATTGCAATTCCTTACGCTGGCTATCAATTTTCGTCAGCCAGCCAACGTCGAGATCGAATCTCTTCTTGCGTAACAACTCGGCCAGTTTTTCTGGCTCGGCGCGTATCCATTTGGCGTCTAACATCGATTATTCCCGCGTGAAATTAAAATACCGCCCGTGCAAGCAGCATTCCGCACCAGGCGGCGAGCAGGCAAACACAGACGCTGGTGACAAGGTAAAAAACTGCGGTATTGTAGTTCCCCTGTTGCATTAAAAGAATGGCATCTAAAGAGAAAGTGGAAAATGTAGTCATCGCACCAAGAAAGCCAATTATGACAATTGGGCGCCACTGCTGTGCCAGTTCGATTTTTTCCGCGAATAGTATGAAAAACATGCCGATCAAAAAGGAACCGAGTAAATTCACCGTAAATGTTCCCAGTGGAAAATTGGTTTGATTGAATCTTTCCATAGTTGTCGCCAGCCAGTAACGGGAAACCGCACCCACTGCGCCGCCACATGCGATGGCAATATAGTAGTAAACAGTCATCAGAGGTGCCCTCGCTTCTTGCTTTCGGCGTAGCGCTGATTGTTGCTTTCTCTGTCCAGTTTGCGGAAATATTCCATCTTCTCCCTGATGCGAACTTCCAGGCCGCTTTGCAGGGGGAAATAAAACTGACTCTCTTTCAACGATTCGGGAAAATAATTCTCACCAGCGGCAAAACCGCTATCCTCATCATGGGCGTATCTGTACTCGTCCCCATGTCCCAATTCCTCGGCAAGTGTTGTGGTGGCATTGCGCAGATGTAAAGGCACTTCTTCACTGGCGGAGGAATCCACCATCTGCTTTGCCGTGCCAAAGGCCTTATACACTGCATTGCTTTTAGGCGCACAGGCCAGATAGATTACCGTCTGAGCCAGAGCCAACTCACCCTCGGGGCTGCCAAGGCGGGTGTATGTATCCCAGCCATTCAGTGCCAGTTGCAGGGCACGTGGGTCGGCATTGCCAATATCTTCACTCGCCATTCTGACTAGTCGGCGCGCAATATATACTGGATCGTAACCCGCGTCCAACATCCTGGTGAACCAGTATAGGGCAGCATCGGGTGATGATCCCCTGAGCGACTTGTGCAGTGCCGATATTTGATCGTAATAAATGTCCCCCCGTTTATCGAAGCGTCGACCACTTTCCTCCACTACCTGGGCTATGGACGAATCCAGAATCGTAGACTCACCCTCAGCATCAGCTACTGTCAGATCACTCATGATTTCCAGGTAGTTAAGTGCGCGTCGGGCATCGCCGTCACTCGCTCTGGCCAGCAGTCTTTTCTGCTCATCGCTGAGCTTTAAAGCTGTTGCACCCAGGCCCCGTTTGGAATCGCTTAATGCAGTTTCGATAAGAACCAGAATCTCCTGGTCAGAAAGTGCTTGCAGCAGATAAACCCGGGCCCGGGACAGCAGCGCGTTATTTAATTCAAATGCTGGATTCTCAGTGGTCGCACCAATAAATATCACTGTGCCATTTTCTATGTGAGGAAGAAACGCATCCTGCTGACCTTTATTAAAACGGTGCACCTCATCGACGAACAATATAGTGGGTTTGGTACTGACTGATTGATGATAACGTGCTCGTTCGATAGTCTCGCGGATATCTTTAACCCCATCGAGTACTGCTGACAGCGATTCGAAATGGCACTCACATTCAGTAGCAATCATTCGGGCCAGGGTCGTTTTACCTACGCCAGGTGGTCCCCAGAAAATCATGGAATGGAGGGAATTACTTACAATGGCCTGATGCAACGCTTTCCCCGGGCCCATTAGGTGGGATTGTCCTACGAATTCACCGAGACAAACCGGTCTCATCCTCGCTGCCAGTGGTTGAAATTGATCTGCATCGGGCTGGTTGTTGAACAGTGGTGTATTCATATAACGAAGAATCGTTATTGCGTGTAGGTATTCTGGATCACTTCAATACCATCCGGTGGCTCAAACACAAACACATCATCAGCGATAGCCTGGTTTTTCTCCTGTGCCAGAAAACGCCATACGGTTTTTTGACCGTTAACGCTCTCCACATAAATCATGTTCAGGTCGCTGGACAGGAAGGTCAGGGTGATCAACCGATTAACACTGTCTGCATCGAGTGGGTAGAGATCAAATTCTGTTGTGTCTTCCTCGCTTTGATCTCTAATCGATAGCTCGTATTCCTGGGCCAGATTTTCGGTATCACCATTGAGTAAACGTGCCGCTAATTCCGAACTTTCAGTGTCCCAGTCCTCAATGACTACCTGTTCTAAATCGGGTTGATAATTCCACAGTGTCTTGCCGTCAGTCACGATTAACTCAGGAAACGGTGCCACTGTTTCCCAATAAAATCCATCGGGTCTTTTGATCTTCATCCTGATTTCGCTTTCTTCAAGGACACCACCATCGGACTCGATGATTAGCTGAACCACATCGGCGGTAAGCGTATCTATATCAGCCAACAAAGGTTCGAGCTGTGCCAGCACCGAATCCTGAGCCGATACCAGCGCACAACTGAGGAAGAATGAGGAAATACCTGATAATAGGGCAAACGTGCGATGGCTAGCCATTTCAAACCCGTTGTAGATTGTGTGGAAACTAATCGCGGGGCGCTGGAGGGGCAATTACTTCTCGTGCACCATTACTGCCCATTTCTGAAACCACACCGGCCGCTTCCATTGATTCTATCATTCTCGCGGCACGGTTATAACCGATTCTCAATTTTCTCTGGACAGCAGAAATTGATGCTTTGCGGGATTCAGTGACGAAGAGTACTGCCTCATCATAAAGTGCGTCATCTTCTTCACTGCTGTTGTCTGAACTGGACAGAGCACCCAGGTCCAGACTATCCACACTTTCAGTAATGGATTCGATATAGACTGGTGCGCCGCGTTGCTTCCAGTCGGCAACCACGCGGTGAACCTCTTCATCGCTGACGAAGGCACCATGAACCCGGGTGGGCACACCGCCACCGGGAGGAAGAAACAACATATCTCCATGTCCTAACAACTGCTCCGCTCCTCCTTCACCGAGGATGGTGCGTGAATCTACCTTGGATTGCACCATAAAACTCAATCGTGTGGGAACGTTTGCTTTGATTAGACCGGTTAATACGTCAACCGAGGGACGCTGTGTCGCCAGCACCAGGTGTATGCCTGCAGCCCTGGCTTTTTGGGCTATTCTGGCAATTAACTCCTCCACCTTCTTGCCCACTACCATCATCAGGTCAGCCAGTTCATCGACTATGACCACAATGCTGGGCAGTTCCTCAAGCTCAGGCGCTGCCTGTTCCTCTTCCAATAGCATGAGATCGGGTTGCCAGGTCGGGTCCTGCATGGGTTTGCCAATCTTTCTGGCGTCAGCCACTTTTTTATTGAAGCCAGCCAGATTACGCACACCCAAAGAAGACATGAGCTTATAACGCCTTTCCATCTCAGCCACGCACCAGCGCAGTCCATTGGCCGCATCTTTCATGTCGGTGATCACGGGGGTTAACAGATGGGGAATTCCATCATAGACCGAAAGCTCCAGCATCTTCGGATCAATCATGATCATTCGCACCTTATCTGGTGTAGATTTAAACAGCATGCTCAATATCATGGCATTGATGCCAACTGATTTACCCGAGCCTGTGGTACCAGCAACCAGCAGGTGAGGCATTTTCCCGAGGTCAACAATGACTGGTTTACCAATGATATCGTAGCCCAATGCCATGGACAGATCAGAAGCAGCTCGATCGAAATCCAGCGAAGAGAGTACTTGAGAGAGGTGAATAATATCGCGTTTCTCGTTGGGTATTTCTATGCCGATGACGGTTTTGCCGGGAATTACCTCGACTACCCGAACGCTGACCACAGCAAGTGAGCGGGCTAAATCCTTAACCAGATTTGTGATACGGCTGACTTTGACCCCCGGTGCCGGTTGCACTTCGAAACGGGTGATCACCGGTCCGGGATTTACTGCTGTAACCTCGATATCGATACCAAAGTCTTTTAGTTTTAGTTCCAGCAGCTTGGACATGGCCTCCAGCGATTCCTTGGAGAAACCGGAATCGTTAGTCTCCTGCCAGGCATCCAGCAGTCCAATTACAGGTAACTCTTTTACCGACGAAGCCTCGAATAGTTTGCCCTGTCGCTCTTTCTCTACACGAGGACTCTTGGCTACTTGCTTGCGGGAAGGCTGTTTTATTGTCGGTGGAAGCCGTTTTTTCTCTTTTTCGATGTGTATATCGAGTACTTTCTTGCGATCTTCCAGTCGTTTCCTGGTCACCAATTCCTGCTTTTTTTCTGCTATGAATTTACGCAACCTGATTGCACTGAGTGAAACGATGGAAAGCGTCCAGGCGCCAACACTGTCAATCACTTGCAGCCAGGATATTGCAACAGCAATTGTCAGCCCAAATAGAAAGATAGACAGAAAAAGCAATGTGCTTCCTAAGGTGGCGAGCACGGGCAATGTCAGCTCAACCACCAGCGCGCCGACCACACCACCAGCCATGTAGGGGAGCTGGTCGCTGATTTCGAAATGCAGGGTGGCAAGACCACAGGCGGCAATGGTCAGCAGCAGGAAGCCGGTAGTTTTCAGGGCAAATATCTGCCAGGAATATTCAGCTACCAGTTTTTCCTCATGAAAAGAGCTGTACACCTTGTAGCCCAGAAACAGTGGGAACACATAGGCAAGGTAACCAAGTAGTTGAAATAACACATCGGCTAGCCAGGCTCCGTACGTACCAACGGCATTGCTGATATCCTCGCCACTGCCGGTTGTCGTGAAGCCTGGATCGTTAGCCGAGTAGGTAGACAGCGCGATGAGGAGGAAAATAGCGAGTAGAAAATAAACAATCAACGTACCCTCGCGCAGCAATCGCTGCACGATAGTATTGACTTCAGTTTGCTCGTCCATATTTCTCATGGATACATTTTTCAATTTATTCACTGACCTGTAAGCAATTTATCACCAGATTAATGGCTATTTTGTTAATGGGGAAAAAAGAACCCCATGTGTTTGGGGCGTCATCGTTACTTACTTTCAATCACGGTATTTTTATAGACGCAGCACATCTTGGAAGTTAATAATCCCCTAAACAGGTTAGCGGTCCTCGAACGCTAAAATTGAGTAGAATATGACCTCTGACCTTTAAATTTAGTCCTGCGTCACCACCTAGATAACGCCGGTAAGAAATATTCAAATTCATTCATCGGGAATTATGTTATGGCAGAAGTAATACACCACCGATTAATCGTTCTTGGCTCCGGACCTGCGGGCTACAGCGCCGCGATTTATGCCGCCAGGGCGAACCTCGAACCCGTTGTCATCACCGGGTTGATTCAGGGCGGCCAACTTACAACAACGACCGACGTTGATAACTGGCCGGGAGATGTCGATGGGGTGCTCGGACCGGAACTTATGGAACGCATGAAAAACCACGCAGAACGGTTTGATACCCAAGTAGTTTTTGATCACATAAACAAGGTAGACCTCAAGACTCGCCCCTTCAAACTCGAAGGTGATAGCGGCGCCTACAGTTGCGATGCATTGATCGTTGCCACCGGGGCCTCGGCGCAATATCTTGGTCTGGAGTCTGAGACAGCATTCATCGGTAAGGGAGTCAGTGCCTGTGCCACCTGCGACGGTTTTTTCTACCGTGACAAGCCAGTAGCGGTTATTGGGGGTGGCAATACTGCAGTTGAAGAGGCGCTGTATTTATCGAATATCTGCTCTCAGGTTACCGTGGTCCATAGGCGCGATGCCCTGCGGGCCGAAAAGATGTTGCAGTCCAAGCTGTTTGATAAGGTTAAAGAAGGCAAGGTTACCCTGGCCTGGGATCATGTGCTCGATGAGGTGCTGGGCGATGAGATGGGCGTGACCGGGGTCAATATTAAGCATGTCGCCAGTGGTGAGCTAAGTAAACTCGATGTTGACGGTGTATTTATTGCAATTGGACACCTGCCCAACTCGGAGATTTTCCAGGGTCAATTGGAACTGAGAAACGGTTATGTCGTGGTAAATACGGGTCTTGCGGGAAACGCGACCGAAACGAGCGTACCGGGCGTATTTGCTGCCGGTGATATAGCGGACCAGATATACCGGCAGGCAGTGACCAGCGCCGGATTTGGTTGCATGGCAGCACTGGATGCTGAGAAGTTCCTGGATTCCTAGGCCGGATATCTCATGAAGGGATCGGACATGAATTTCAAGCGTCTTTATGAAATATCCGGGCTGGCGCTCGCATTGAGCTAGTATAGCAATGTCGATTCCCTGGCTTGATATAAGCAACCTAAAGTTTCCTCCCGTAGAAACCGCTTTAATAGAACCGAATGGATTATTGGCGGCCGGTGGCGATCTATGTCCTGAGCGGCTGGTTGAGGCCTACAGGTCAGGCATATTCCCCTGGTTTGAGGCCGGACAGCCGGTGCTTTGGTGGTCCCCTGACCCGCGGATGGTGCTGGTGCCAGATCAGTTAGTCATCTCCACCAGCCTGAAAAAATTGTTACGCCGGCATAAGTACCGGATTACGTTCGATCAGAATTTTCGGGCTGTTATTAATCATTGTGCTCAGTCAAGGCCTAGCGCAGGTGGCACCTGGATTACAGACTCTATGCAGGCCGGTTACTGCGAGTTATTCGATCGCCACACCGCTCACTCGGTGGAGGTTTGGAATGGCAGCGAACTGGTAGGCGGTTTATATGGTCTTGCTATTGGCAGGCTTTTTTTTGGTGAATCGATGTTCAGTAATGAGGATAATACGTCGAAATTAGCTTTAGTGAATCTGGTTAAACATTTACAACACTGGGGATATCGGTTGATCGACTGTCAAGTTAGCAGTGAGCACTTAGCTTCGTTGGGTGCAAGAGAAATACCACGCGCGCAATTTTTGCAAGAATTGCAGGATAATATAAATAAACCCGGTAAAATAGGTCAGTGGCAATTAGAACTCGATAACCTGGAGAAACAATGAGCTCTGATCCGAAAATTAGTACTTCAATTCGTCTATACCGCACAACGCCTCATCCGTGCAGTTATAAAGATGCGCAACAGGCGACAACCGTTTTCGTTGATCCAGAGATAGAAATAACCCAGGCGCTGAATTCAAAGTTAAGTAATTTAGGCTACCGGCGCAGTGGTGCCCATCTCTATCGTCCGGATTGCACCTATTGTGATGCCTGTATTTCCTGCCGCGTACCCATCAGTAAATTCAATGCCAAACGCAGTCAGAAAAAAATTTTTCGACTGAATGAAGATTTGCAGGTTAAGGAAACCAGTGAACTGGATTGCGCGGAATCTTTCAATCTGTATTGTCGATACATCAATACCCGACATCAAGACGGGGATATGTTTCCGGCAACCTGGGAACAGTACCAGGCCTTCATCGCGACCAAGACTAACGATACACGGTTCTACCGCTTTTACACTGAGACCAGGCTGGTCGCAGTCAGCGTAACCGATATTTTGCAAAATGGTTTGTCGGCGGTGTATACGTTTTTCGATCCCACTGCTGCCAAGCGATCACTCGGCAGCTACGTCATCCTGTGGCAGATAGAGAAATGCCGCGAACTCGATCTGCCCTATCTCTATCTGGGTTACTGGATAAATAACTGCCAGAAAATGAATTACAAAAATAAATACCGTCCAATACAATTACTCATTGGTGGCAAGTGGTTGCTACTCAAATAACTCTACCCTTTGCACAGACTTTGCTTATCTAACAAAAATCCGGCACAATCCGGCACGTCGGCGTGACCCGGTAATACAGTGCCGATATTGCAAAGGATAGCCAATGGCTAAAGAAGACCAGATAGAGATGGAAGGAGAAGTTGTCGACACCCTTCCCAATACCATGTTCAGGGTGAAACTTGAAAATGGGCACATTGTTACTGCACATATTTCCGGCAAGATGCGGAAGAATTACATACGGATTCTAACCGGGGATCAGGTGCGGGTAGAGTTAACACCCTATGATCTGACCAAGGGTCGGATCACTTACCGAGCGAGATAGATTTACCAGACAGTCTGTCGTTGCTGCCTAATTCCTCACCTGGCTTAATTCTTTCTTTTCCTTGCTCTTGCGCCCTTTAATTTCGAGTGAAATTTCGCCGTCTTCAGTCGAAACAAAGACATCGCCGCCATTGTCCGCTAATTTGCCAAACAGAATGTCTTCTGCCAGTTCTTTCTTCAGTTTTTCCTGAATCAATCTTGCCATGGGTCTTGCGCCCATCGATTCACTGTAGCCATGTTCCACGAACCAATCCACTGCAGCATCGTCCACATGCAAGTCTACGCGCTTCTCATCCAGTTGGACCTGCATTTCAACCAGGAACTTGTCAACGACAGTGCGGATAGTCTCCGGAGTAAGTGCCCCAAACTGGATTATGCCATCGAGTCGGTTACGGAATTCAGGCGTAAACGTTTTCTTGATAATTTCCATACCATCGCTGCTGTGATCCTGTTCAGTAAAGCCAATGGAGGCACGGGCTATTTCCTGAGCCCCGGCATTGGTAGTCATTACCAGAATCACATTGCGAAAATCTGCTTTGCGCCCGTTGTTATCCGTCAGCGTGCCATGATCCATTACCTGCAACAGCAGATTAAACACATCAGGATGTGCTTTTTCGACCTCGTCGAGTAGCAGCACACAATGGGGATTCTTGGTAACTGCTTCGGTCATTAGACCGCCCTGATCGAAACCAACATAACCAGGAGGCGCGCCAATCAGGCGGGAAACAGTGTGCCGCTCCATGTATTCCGACATATCGAAGCGTAGCAGTTCGATACCCATAACCTTTGCCAGCTGCCGACTGACTTCGGTTTTGCCCACTCCGGTTGGCCCGGCAAAAAGGAAGGAACCGATAGGTTTTTCACCGTCATTTAAGCCGGCACGCGAAAGTTTGATGGCCGTGGTAAGGGTTTGAATCGCCTGATCCTGCCCGAATACCACCATCTTCAGATTCGGCTCCAGGCTTTTCAGCACCGCAACGTCTGAACTGGAGACATGCTTCGGGGGAATCCGCGCGATAGAAGCAACCACTTTTTCAATGTCTGTAATCTGAATCAGCTTCTTGCGCTTGCTGGAGGACTGGAGCCGTTGAAAGGCACCAGCTTCATCGATAACGTCAATTGCCTTGTCTGGCATATAGCGATCGTTAATATAACGCCCAGCGAGTTCCGACGCAGCTTTCAGCGCTCTGTCGCTATACCGTAATGCGTGATGTTCTTCAAAACGGGATTTCAGCCCCTTCAAGATACGATAGGTCGTATCGACATCGGGTTCGTCAATGTCAATTTTCTGAAAACGTCGTGATAATGCTCGATCTTTCTCGAATATGCCGCGATATTCCTGGTATGTCGTCGAACCTATGCAGCGTAAGTTACCTGATGTTAGCACCGGTTTTAACAGGTTCGATGCATCCATCACGCCGCCGGAGGCAGCACCCGCTCCAATAATGGTGTGAATTTCATCGATAAATAAAATGGCTTGCTCATTCTTCCTTAATCCGGCAAGGAGTGCCTTGAAACGTTTCTCAAAATCTCCCCGGTATTTGGTTCCGGCCAGTAAGGCACCGAGATCCAGGGCATAAATGACGCTGCCTGTAAGCACTTCGGGTACGGATTCCTCGACTACCATTTTGGCCAGGCCCTCAGCTACTGCGGTCTTGCCAACTCCGGACTCACCTACCAGCAAAGGGTTATTCTTGCGCCGCCGCGAGAGGACCTGAATTACTCTGATCACCTCGTCTTCTCTGCCAATTAACGGGTCAATTCTGCCCTGCTCTGCCTCGGTATTGAGATTTGTGGCGAAGCTTTCCAAAGGATTGCTGGTAGTTTCGCCGCCAATTTCTTCATCCTGCTTGTGTTCAGTACTGGATTCGGAATCGCCCAGATGTCCGGGTATTTTGGAAATTCCATGAGTGATGTAATTAACCACATCAATGCGTGCAACATCCTGTTGTTTCAAAAGATAAACCGCGTGGCTTTCCTGTTCACTGAAGATTGCAACTAAAACGTTCGCACCAGTAACTTCCCGTTTGCTGGAGGACTGAACATGGAAAACCGCCCGCTGCAGTACCCGCTGAAAACCCAGGGTGGGCTGGGTTTCACGGGAGGATTCAGATTCTGGAATCAGTGGTGTGGTGGTGTCTACAAAGTCCACTAATTCGCTGCGAAGCCGGCTAAGGTCGTTGCCACAGGCAACAAGGACACTGGAAGCAATTTGATTATCGAGCAGTGCCAGTAACAAATGTTCAACGGTCATAAACTCATGACGTTTTTTGCGAGCACCTTTGAATGCATGGTTCAAGGTTGTTTCTAAATCTTTACTTAGCATACTTCAGCCTTTCCAAGTGAATAGCAATATTGCATTCATTAGCGTTCGATTTCGATACTGCAAAGTAATGGCTGTTCGCATTCTCGTGAATATTCATTCACCTGTGATGCTTTGGTCTCAGCCACATCCTTACTATAGACCCCACAAACTCCCTTCCCTTCAGTATGTACTTTGAGCATGATTTGAGTGGCTTTTTCCACGTGCATATCAAAAAATGATCGCAGCACATCTACGACAAAATCCATTGGGGTATAGTCGTCATTAATTAAGACAACTTTATATAGCGGAGGATCCTCTACCTTCGGTTTGGCGGTGGCTGTGGCAAAGCCGTGGCTGCCCTCGCTGTCCCCATCATCCCCCGAATTTTTATGCCCCATCGCTATGACATTGAAGTCCAATACTAGTCGATATTTTTTTGCATTACTCATAACTGGAACACATAAACAGAAATTTTCTTACCTCAATATAGCTTTAGTTTGCTTGAGAAAAGACGACAATGAAAGCCCTTTATGCCAATCTGCGCATGTCATTTTCAAACGCCGATTATACACTTTCTCGGGGTCTGTTTATTGCTTTTCAACGCAATTATCGCGCCGACATCTTTTGACTTAATTAGGGTGATAGTGTATAGAATTTCTATCGAATTTTGTTACAATATGCCATCAGTTGTAACAAACTGTAAAACTATAAGAAATGAAGTACGGAGTATTACCCATGAATACCGGGCAAGTTAAATGGTTTAACAATTCTAAAGGTTTTGGATTTAATCTTCCTGACGACGGTGGCGATGACCTTTTCGCTCACTACTCGGCTATCGGAATGGAAGGCTACAAGACCCTGAAAGCGGGGCAGCAGGTCTCTTTTGAGACTATTGAAGGCCCTAAAGGTCTCCATGCTGCAAATATCCAACCACTCTCTGATGCGTCGCAAGCTGCTGCTCCTCAACCCAATACTGAAGAAACTCTTGCCGAAGAGGAACAGGCCGTCGAAGTCGCCAACGATAAAGTGGATGATGCTGTCACCGATGAAGTGGATAGCGGTGTGGAGTCCGCGGAATCTATGGAAGCAGCCAGCGATGAAGTAGACGATGTCGTCACTGACGAGGTGGACAGCGCTGCGGAATCTGTAGAATCTACGGAAGCTGCCAGCGATGAAGTAGATGATGTCGTCACTGACGAGGTGGACAGTTCTGCGGAATCTGTAGAATCTACGGAAGCTGCCAGCGATGAAGTAGACGATGTTGTCTCTGACGAGGCTGACAGCGAAGCCCAAGCCGGCTGATTTCTGAATTAGCTTCCTGCACTCTAATGCAGACCAACTCTCGCCTTGCCGCGTTCTGAGCGGGGTGGTGCAGCGTCTGTGGTTTTACCCGTGTCGCGCCTGATTCTCTTCAATAAGCCTTACAATGTGCTCTCGCAGTTTACTGCTGCGGATGTGAGCCAGACACTTTCAGCTTACATCAGACAACCTGGTTTCTACCCCGCAGGCAGGCTGGATAAGGACTCAGAGGGCCTGGTGTTACTAACTGATGACGGAAAACTGCAGCAGCGAATAAGCGATCCGCGTTTCAAACTCGGAAAAGTGTATCTTGCCCAGATTGAAGGTGAGATAGATGATGGTGCACTGGCAGAGCTAAGCGCTGGCATTGAACTAAAAGACGGTATTACGCGCCCGGCCAAAGCCTGTCGCATCGACCCACCAAACCTGTGGCCACGATCGCCTCCCATCAGAGAAAGAAAGCATATCCCAACGAGTTGGATTGAAATGACGCTTTTCGAGGGCAAAAACAGACAGGTGCGGCGGATGACAGCGGCGGTAGGCTACCCGGTATTACGGCTCATACGCTGGAAAATCGGAGATTGGGAGTTGGGGGACCTGCAGCCAGGAGAGTGCAAAACACTGAATGTATGATCCCAGGCAGGAAAATTCATGGATAGCGGCTTTATTGGCTTTGCCAGCGCTTCAGTGCCTCACTGTCAGATTGCTTGCTTTCAACCCAGTTAGCGCTGCCTGATACAGTTTGTTTCTTCCAGAACGGTGCCTGGCTTTTCAGGTAGTCCATGATGAATTGTGCCGCGGCAAAGGCATCGGCCCGATGGGCGCTGACTGTGCCAACAAAGACAATCTGATCCTTGGCTTTTAACTCACCTACCCGGTGAATTATGCGGCTAGCCACTATTTGCCACCTGCCTGCAGCCTGCTCAGCAATATCCTGAAGACACTTCTCAGTCATCCCCGGGTAGTGTTCCAGGTAGAGTGACTGGACTTTCCCGGCATTGTCGTTAGCCAGGTCGTAATGCTCTCGCACCAGGCCAGTGAAAGTGACGATGGCACCCTCATCGGTTTGTGTCCGAAGCGCATCGTATTCGGTTTTGATATCAAAATCTTCGGTTTGTATAATTACCATTAACTATACTCTCTAACCACCTGTCATAGGTGGGAAAAATGCCACTTCTTCACTGCCAGACAGGATATGATTTCTATCTACAACTGTCTGATCAACAGCGATAAGCACCTTGCTGGAGTCATTGAGAAGCTGCAGTTTCTCCGGCTCACGACTTATCAGGTGTTGTATCAGCTCATCCACAGTCGATACGCGATCTGGCAATTCCAGCTGCTGCTGGGATTGATCGAGTAATTCCCGAATACTGGCAAAATAATGGATAGTTATCATGATCCTGCTACTGTTCTGCAGACCGCTTGTAATGCCCGCTTTTCCCGCCCTGCTTTTCCATCAGCAGGACCGAACCAATCACCATGTTTTTATCTACAGCCTTGCACATATCATAAATAGTAAGGGCAGCGACTGAGACGGCGGTCAAAGCTTCCATCTCCACACCGGTTTGGGCATCCAGCTTGCAAACTGCCTCGATAAGCACCTGACTGTTATCACTGTCCAACTCAATCTGCACCTCGATTGAGGTGAGCATTAGCGGATGACACAACGGAATAAGCTCTGAGCATTTTTTCGCAGCCTGGATTCCTGCAATGCGAGCGGTGGCTATAACATCTCCCTTGGCATGACTGCCGCTGCCAATCATAGCCAGCGTTGCTGGCGCCATAGACACCTTACCGCATGCCACGGCCATACGCCGGCTTGAGGTCTTCTCACCGACATCAACCATGTACGCCTTACCTTGATTATCTAGGTGGGTTAATTTGCTCATCGCTCTCTTTCCTGATGTGATACCGCTATTATCCACTTTTACGCTGCTTTGCCAAACAGCTAAGTTTAGGTGAGCTATCAAAAGCAGAACCCAGGACATTGATTCAAGAGGGATTTAGCCTTCAAGCCAAATCCAGATCAAAGAGATGACTATGAATGAGTTACCCCACATTACCGTTGCTACCATTGTCGAGCGCGATAAGCAGTTTCTTATGGTCAAAGAGAAGTCTGATGGCAACATCGTCTATAATCAACCGGCAGGCCATCTGGAAGCCAATGAAACACTGATTCAGGCGGCAGCGCGGGAAACCCTGGAGGAAACCGGCTGGGAAGTGAGAATCAGGCATTTCCTGGGCGTGTATCAATACGCCTCTCCACTTAATGGAGTTTGCTATGTCCGCCTCTGCTTTATTGCAGAGCCACGTTTCCATCACCAGGAGAGAGTGCTGGATCAGGATATCATCGAGATCCAGTGGTTAAGCCTGCGTCAGCTCGATGGATTGCGGCAACAATTGCGCAGCCCACTGGTGATGTCCGCAGTGGAAGACTACAGAAAAGGCATTCGATACCCGCTCGCCCTGATTACCCAAAGTTAGTGAAGATGATACAGTGAACAGACCATCAACCCTTTCAGCGCAAAAAGTCATCGTTGGCATGTCCGGCGGTGTGGACTCTTCGGTTGCAGCCCACTTGCTTTCTCAACAAGGCTATCAGGTGGAAGGCCTCTTCATGAAGAATTGGGAGGAAGACGACGGCAGCGAATACTGCACGGCCATAGAAGATCTCTACGATGCACAAGCGGTTTGTGACAAGCTGGGCATCAAGTTGCACACGGCCAATTTCGCCGCGGAATACTGGGACAATGTGTTTGCTCACTTCTTGCAGGAATACGAAGCCGGCCGTACCCCTAACCCGGATGTGTTGTGCAATCGCGAGATTAAATTCAAAGCTTTCCTCGAATATGCCACCGAGCTGGGTGCCGACTTGATCGCCACCGGTCATTATGTCAGGAAGTCTGTCAGCGCAGGTTCAACCTGGTTGTTAAAAGGCTGTGATAGCAACAAGGATCAAAGCTATTTCCTGTGTGAAGTAAACGAAGCCTGCTTGTATAAGAGCCTGTTCCCGGTGGGCGAGTTATCGAAGACAGAAGTAAGGAAACTGGCAGCCGAGCTGAACCTGGTCACCCATGACAAAAAAGACAGCACGGGAATCTGTTTTATTGGTGAGCGGAAATTTATGGACTTCCTGCAAAGATATATTCCGGCACAGCCGGGTGATATTCAAACTCTGGACGGAGAAACACTCGGGCGTCATGCCGGATTAATGTATTACACCTATGGACAACGCCAGGGTCTGGGCATAGGCGGTACGAAGCAACATGCCGACGCACCCTGGTATGTGATTGGCAAGGATCTGGACAGAAATATATTGCAGGTAGCACAGGGCAACCAGAATGAGTATTTGCTGTCCTCCGCACTTAAGGCATCCCTGCCCGCCTGGATCAATTCAGTTGCGCCAGACTTACCCTTGCGCTGTACAGCCAAGATTCGTTACCGCCAGGAAGATCAGATTTGTATGGTCAGCGCTTACGATGCATCTCACATCAGAGTCGATTTTGACCAGCCTCAGCGTGCAGTTACGCCAGGACAATACATTGTGTTTTACGATGAGCAAAGATGCCTGGGGGGAGCGGTTATTGAGCTCTACTTCCGATAGATTCAATCGCTGGGAACAACAACATATTGCGCTTGCTGCCGTTGTGCAATGTGCTGTGCTGGTAAACAATTTAGCCAACAACAAAGAAGTTGCCAGCGATGATCTGGTCAGTTGTATCAACCCCCTGCTGGCTTTAAATCCTGCATCGATTGATGAAATATATCCCAATGTCAATAAGTTAAACCTGGGATTTAAAACACTACAAGACATATTCAGCAATGAAAAAATAAGAGAGAACACGGAAGTCATCCGCTACACACTTGGCATGCTGATACTGCGCAACAAGTTAAACGCCAACCGTTCCATGCAAAATGAAATAAGGGAGGTGCTCAAATTTACCACGCCACTTGCAACTGATGAGGAGGAGCCTGACAAGCTCTATTCCGGCACCGATAATACTTACGAGCAGCTAGCAGAACTTTACCTGGACACGCTCAGCAAATTATCATTTCGCATTCAGGTGCATGGTAAAATTGAAAATCTAAAAGACGAGTACATAGTAAATAAAATCAGGACATTATTACTGGCAGGCGTCCGCTCTGCCGTTCTTTGGTATCAACTGGGCGGGCGTCGCTGGCGCCTGGTAATTCACCGCAAGCAGATTCGACAAACAGTTGCTACTATACGCAGGAAATTAATTTCACCAATTTAGGTAGTTACCAATTTAGGTAGTCAAATATGGCAAAGATTGATCTGGCAGCACTGATGGCAATTTCTCCGGTTGATGGGAGATACACAGCCAAGTGTGAGGACCTGAGGTTGTACTTCAGTGAGTATGCGTTAATGAAGTATCGTGTCCTGGTGGAGGTCACGTGGCTGCAGACCCTGGCTGCCAACTCTGAAATAGCAGAAGCGGGTTCAATCAACAGTGCCGGTAATAAATTTCTCGAGGAGCTTATTGCTAATTTTTCCCTGCAGGACGCCGCGTGTATTAAGGATATCGAAGCCACCACCAACCATGATGTAAAAGCGGTGGAATATTTTATTAAAGAAAAACTTGGCGCTAACAATGACCTGAGGGAAGTGGTGGAATTTGTGCATTTCGCCTGCACTTCCGAAGACATCAACAACCTCGCTTATGGGCTGATGCTGAAGGAAGGCAGGGACAAGGTTGTGGCGCCAGCGATGCAATCCCTGGCAGACAAGCTGCGTGCCATGGCGGTGGAGTATGCGCAACAACCGTTACTTTCGCGAACCCATGGTCAGCCAGCCTCTCCCACTACGGTGGGCAAGGAAATTGCCAATGTTGTGCACCGCCTCGACCGCCAGCTAACGCAATTTAAAAATGCAGAAATTCTGGGAAAGATTAACGGTGCCGTCGGAAATTATAATGCCCACCTGGCTGCGTATCCGAATGTGGATTGGCCAGCTGTTTGCGGTGGATTTGTTGAAGGACTGGGCCTGAGCTGGAATTCATACACAACTCAAATTGAGCCTCATGATTACATAGCCGAACTCTTTGCTGCCTGTGCAAGATTCAACACCATCATTTTCGATCTCGATCGGGATATCTGGTCCTATATATCACTTGGTTATTTCAGGCAGAAAACAGTTGCCGGGGAAGTTGGCTCCTCGACCATGCCGCACAAAGTGAATCCCATAGACTTTGAGAATGCCGAAGGCAATATCGGGCTCGCCAATGCCATAATGGCTCATCTTTCAGAAAAGCTTCCGGTATCGCGCTGGCAACGTGATCTCACCGATTCGACTGTCTTGCGCAATATCGGCACAGGCTTTGCCCACAGCCTCATCGCTTACCAGGCGACCATGCAAGGACTGAACAAGCTGGAACTGAATGCACAGGTGATCGATAACGATCTGGATAATTGCTGGGAAGTGCTGGCCGAACCCATACAGACTGTTATGAGGCAGTATCAGATAGACCAGCCATATGAAAAATTAAAGGCGCTGACGCGCGGCAACAAGATTGACCAGCAGCAGTTACAGGAGTTTATCGATTCATTAGATATCCCTGAAGAAGCCAGATCCCGGTTGCGAAAATTAACGCCTCGCAGCTATATCGGTAATGCAATCCAGCAAGCTCTGGATGTTTGAGACATCTCTTTTATAATGCGCAGTTTCACTACACTACCTCTGGGCTTTTTTGCCTGCCTGCCGCTATTTCGTAACTTGCGAACCATTCTGCTGGTTCTCCGACTTGCCGACGGCGTGCAGGTTTCAACACCATGACCGATGAAGTCGAACTCTTTAATCAGCAGGAATTTTTGACCGACTACTGGCAAAAGAAACCACTGCTGATCAGGTCTTACTTACCCCACTTTAAAGATCCGGTCGATCCTGAAGAGATTGCTGGTCTGGCCTGTGAAGAAATGATCGAAAGCCGCCTGGTCAGACAACAGGAGGCTAACTGGAGTCTCCAGCACGGACCATTTTCCGAAGCCGAGATAATGGAATTACCCAACCGGGACTGGACCCTGCTGATCCAGGCCGTAGATCAGTGGCTCGAGCCGGTTGCCAATCTGAAAAGGTAATTCAGTTTTCTGCCCGATTGGCGTATGGAGGATGTTATGGTCAGTTTCGCTACCGACGGTGGCGGGGTTGGTCCTCATTTTGATAACTACGATGTTTTTCTGTTGCAGGGAGCCGGCTCCCGGCGTTGGCAAATTGGTCCCTGTTGCAATCAAGAAACCCCGTTGCGCGCGGATTCGGAGTTGCGGCTGCTGGTTGATTTTCACAGTGAGGAGGAATTTTGTCTGAATCCAGGGGATGTTTTGTATATACCCCCCCGAATTTCCCATTATGGCATTTCGACTGGCAATAGCCTGTGTTATTCAATCGGATTCAGAGCCCCCTCCTACGGTGAAATGCTTATGGGTTTCACCGATCAGATAATCA
The DNA here is from genome assembly GCA_002726595.1 of Gammaproteobacteria bacterium. Taxonomy (GTDB): domain Bacteria; phylum Pseudomonadota; class Gammaproteobacteria; order Pseudomonadales; family Pseudohongiellaceae; genus UBA9145. Next base: position 20,338 of record PBTO01000096.1, read on the forward strand.
ATGATTTACTCGCAGAGAAGCGTTTTGTCAGTCACGAGTTAAAACCCAACGGCCATCCTGGTGAAATAGACCCGGATATGCTGGTCGAAACCCTGGCAGAATTAGTGCAGATCACCAATAACCCGGAGCAGTTTCTGCTGTGGTTTGGCTGCCATACGACTGAGCCCAAATACCCCGAATTAATCGAATCACTTGAGGGAGCGCTGCTGCCTGATGACATCTTGCGAAAGCTGAAGACCCACTGCTTACTGGTGAAGAGCCCATCGTCCCGTTTTGCCTATATGACGCGTCCCTCTGTGCTGCATCTGTTTGTCGATGGCAGACATTTCCCGCTTAGCGGCAATGCGCTTGAGGCGGTGCAGCTATTGTGTGAGCGCAATAAATTTGAATCATCTGAGGCGGATTTCCTTATTAATATCAAAGAGATACGTGTTCTTCTTGCTGCACTATTGAACCAGGGGAGTCTAATCCTGCGCTAAGCTGCCTTGATGCTCGACCACGCCATCTGCCAATTGGGCCAAAGGAGGCATCGTTTCCGGTTCAATAATGGCAGTTAAATACAAAGAGAGTTTGATAAAATAGATTTAGTAATCAATAGGCTGAAGAACTAATTTAATCTATATTATAATTCCTACCTCTGTGATTCCTAGTCTCAAAAGTCGCAAAAGTTGGAGCCCCCCCCCCCC
>PBTO01000097.1 GCA_002726595.1 Gammaproteobacteria bacterium
CGCCTCTACTGGTGCCCTGGGTGGCGGTGCTCTCACTACGATCGATCCGGGAGAAGAGGTGGTACTGACCTGGCGGGCTGTGAAATCCGGGTTATTCGTTTATCACTGTGCACCCCCTGGGGTGGTTCCCTATCATGTAGTAACTGGCGGCAACGGCGCTATTCTTGTGCTGCCCCGTGAAGGACTGCGAGATGGCTATGGTAATCCGATTCGCTACGACCGGGCCTTCTACTTTGGTGAACAGGATTACTATGTACCGAAAAATGACGATGGCAGCTGGAAGCGTTCAAGCAATTTTGCTACCCAGATGGGCGACATGCTAAGAGTCATGGACGGCCTCGTTCCAACCCATGTGGTCTTCAATGGACAAACCGGCGCTCTTACCGAGGATATTCGCCTGGAGGCACAAGTTGGCGAGACCATACTGATGCTTCATTCCCAGGCAAACTATCCATCGTGGCCGCACTTGATCGGTGGACATGGTGACTGGGTATGGCCATACGGGAAATTCAACAACCAACCAGATGAAGGCCTCGAGACATGGGATGTTGTTCCGGGTGGCACGGCTGCTGCAGTGTACACGTTTGAACAAGAGGGCACGTATGCTTACCTGAATCACAACCTCATCATGGCGTTCGTTAAAGATGCCAAGGCATTCATCCATGTTGGAGGTGAGTGGGACAACGAGCTGATGGAACAATCCTCACCACCAACAGCCAGAGAGTAGCGCCCTTCCCGCATCCTGGAACGCCAAAGGCACAATAGAATTGATGAACCCCCTGCTTCGCTCAAGTTTCGAATCAGGGGGTATTTTATCGACGATGCTTTGATTAGCGCCACAACCATCCGCGGCTACCAGCAACAGCTCCCACAATGGTTGCCATGCTCAGCGTTAGCATCACCCATTTAACACGGGCACCATAACCATGCTGGATAATACCAGGTTGACAGAAGTGATTGCCCAGTGCCATCAAGAACTTGATGAACTATTTCTCCAGCACCAGGAAGCTATTCTTGTGGAAAAATTCAATGCAGCCACACAATTATTAGGTTGCTTTAAGGAACTACATGAGCTTCACAGGGGCTTTGAAGACAAGCAGTTAATTCCTACACTTGATGGACTTGTCAATCAGAGACTCTGGCCAGCATCACTCTATACAAATGAGCATGCCAAGATTCAGGAACTATTGCACAAGACCGAAAAAAACCTGCTATCGCTTAGTAAAAGCCAATTATCAAACCAGGATTTAAGAAGAGAGATTATTGTTTTGCTTGATATGGAGAAAACCTTTAAAGGCCTGTGCGAACATCATCAGGAAAGAGAAGAAAAAGGAATGCTTCCAGAGCTTGACGAGCAAACTGATGAAAAATGGCGTATAAGAATTATCAAACCATTCCTAAAAGAATGGAATTGCGGCATGAAGCGCACCACAGAAATTGTTAATGGAATTGATTTCCTATAATCCTACAAACAGATGAATGAGCCGTTAGATAGATCAATTCTGTGTAGTTTTAGGGCACTACCGAGGGTTTCGAGACAAGCAGGATGATATTTCCCTGTATAAAAGCGTGGATATCAATTGAGATAGCGTTTATTGTTCCTATACTCCAGCTATCAGATTTAGCCCGGACGAGGTAGTCTGTGAAGCAAACAGCACTTGACCAGGTAGTGAGGTGCGTACCTGCGGCACTAGATTGGCCTTCGGCCAGCCGCTTACCGAGGCTTTAGTTTATTAATGGTGATTTAAAAAATGTCCTTTAAGAAAATTTTTGTTATTACTCAAGTTGTCTGCTATTTGCCAATGTTGATAGCCGTTTTTTATCTGCAGAGTACTGGAGTCGTAGAAGAGAGTGGTCTATGGGCTACGGCTATCACCACCCTCGCTTTCTCACTGCTACCAGCAGTGTTTATTGCCGGATGTTGGTGGCATTATGTGACCCCTGAGGATGAGTAGGCGTGTAAGAACGCTTTCAAAAAGACTAACGGCGCACACCTAATCAGCACAGACAGGAAGCCAAACGTATCCATGCCCAAACCCGGAGATTACTGTTGGGGTAGTACAGTACCCGTCAGTTTCCCGCTGAGTGGAGAAGCACAGCAGGCTGGCGTTGAATTCGAGATATTACACTGGATCCGGTAGATTAATTTACGGTTAGATAGCAATCTTATTGCCGATATAAACCCTTAATCAGGTAGCTTCTGGATCGTATTTCATCAGAAAGCCAATAGTTAACCAGGACGCACACTTTGACTGACATTTCTTATGAAGCTAAACCCGTATGGCGGGCATACTGGCCTGTAATTCTTATTGGCATAGCCACATTAATATTAAGCATTGGGCCATTTTTTATCCTGTGGGCTATTTTTGACCGCCGTCGGAAACTGTACACAGTGAACGAGCAGAAAGCAGAAGCATGTCAGGGAATATTTAGAAAGACGTCACAATCGATAGAGCTGGAAAATCTGCATAGTGTTGAACTAACGCGGACACTAAAGCAAAAATTACTCGGAATTGGAAATCTGACGCTTACTGCAACCGAAAGTATCGGTACAGAAATTATCTTTGAGAACATTCCTAAACCAGCTGCTCTGAAAAAACAGCTCGAACAATTTATTTCTAATTCTGGTGTCTGACACCAAAAAGCCTGGTGCCGTCACCTTGCTGGGCGTAAATCCGTTCCATGGTACCCGGACTCTTTGCCAGGCGGATTCGGTAAAAAATGTGGTTCGGAGGACTAAGTCGTCCGGTACGTGCGGACTATACTGGCATGTCGCTCTTTGCAATTTCTTAGCTTATCTACCCTAAAAATTGCTGATTTCCTCCTGGCCCGCTTTCGAGTATGCTTACTCGGCAATCGCCTGGATCTGTTGGGTGCACAACATTCTAATTGCCGAGTGGTTCCTCATTCCGATTTTCAACCGGCGTAAGGTATTGAGCTAGATCAGTTTATCTGCCTGTTATCTGTGTTAGTCTGAGGAGACTATCTACCGGTAAGGCGTGTAGTGAAGTACAATGATTTTTTTGGGAATTAAGAGGAATTGAAGAAATGAGTGAACAACAAGGTGAACAATCGAGTGATATGAAAGTTGGAATTATCCTTCTGGTAGTCGTTGGTGGCTTGATTCTGTGGAGTGGTATTTACGCTCTGGCCGTAATGTAGGCGCACAGCCCTTTAATCAGGCTTATCAATAGAGTCGTATTCTGGGTTTTCCAGAAAACGGGCAAATAACTGGGCGACAGTCGATGTGCTGGACTCTACCGGCAATCGGTTGCGAGATGAATATCCTGAAATGCTATCGGATTTTGGGGTAACTGCTATTCCGTTCCTATTTCCCAAGGTGACCAAAGGTCCGCTTCGTGCGGGCCTTTTTTGGTTTTTCAGGCAGGCAGCACGACCTTACGGGCGTCGATGGTCGTGGATTCGCTCTTCCGAGGCAGGAGCGGACTCTAGAGTATGCAATGAAAGGTTAATGTCGGTCTGAAATTTGAGTCGCTGACAAGTCAGGCCGTGTTCCCGGAAAACTTACGCGAGCCCCAGTCGCACGTACCAGACAGCAAACAGGATAAATACGATCACGGTGATAATTATCACAAACAGAACATTGCTCGGCAACAGTCTCCTGTTGTCTTCCGAGATCCGATTTGTAGTCGCAGAGATGAAATAGATATAACAAATAATGACTAGTGCTACAAATTGGATTATGAGAATGAACATCTTTATTTTCGAGGTAACGTTATGGAACTGGTGTATATCGTAATTGCTCTGGCGCTACTGCAGTTCTTCATCTTTGGCGGAGCCGTGGGCTGGGCGCGGGTTAAATATAACGTAACCGCGCCTACGAGTATAGGAACAATAATAGCTTTTATTCTACTTATACTCGAATTTGCAATTTTCGTAGCTGTGGGCCTGGGGGCCTGGGGGAAGGGAAGTAGCCATATAGACTTGGATTGAAGGGGGTGTTCATTGACTTAGGGCTGTTAACTTGTCAGTACCCACCACTACTATATTATTGGTCAACAAAGAAAATGAACACTGCTATAAGAAACAAAAACCAAACGGCAAGTAGGGCATGCACGATTAACCCTAATGCCACTATCATCACAACCTCACCAACTCCTGCTGATCTATCTTGATGCGACGCTCTTCCCTTATTGAATTTTTCGTCCCACCGTGTTTGATCAAAACGTCCGATTGCTCTACCTTCTTTTATAGCTTTTACAGTCGGCACAAACGTCCAGATAAAAGATAAATAATTTAATCCGTGCGGTAGNCCCAAATAGAATCGGTGTANGCCAAGCCCACCAAGAAAGTACGCCAATAGAGCAGCCACACGTCTATCTCTGTATCGGGCCCCTCTTTGAGCCGCTCCGCATGTTGGGCATCTAGTGGTATCCCAGTGGAGCCGCGTCCCGCACCTCCCCGAACAAAAAACCGTGTCTTCTGTGACTTCAGGCTTGGATTTAGGCTCTGCTTTTGTATTCTCGGATGGCTCTTTTGCCGAAGCAATAGTCGGTTTGCTTAATGGGAGATTATTAGCCAGAAGCGCATCGTGGGCCTCTTGGGCTTCTCCCAGCCGTTTGCGATATTCATCTTTTGACGCTTCATCAAGTGCAGAATTGATTTTTCCGTGAAGTTCGCCAGCCAATGCCTCGAACGCCGCGCTAATTTCCCGTTCCCCGGGATTCCCCGTGAGCCTTAGCAGGGCTTCCGCCTTTTCACGATTCACAGTATGTCCTCCTAATTGTCTGTTCAACCAATATCAGCACGTGGATAAAACAAAAAAAGTAAAATAACAATGCCTGGCAACTTGTTCTCCGAGAATCAATTTTTGAGTACTGACAAGTTAACTCTCTAAATCCACGGAAATTCTCGTCTAGGGGGATTTCCGAGGTTTTTTGGAGCAACCAAGTTAATATTTCAAGCAAGGGAACGCATAGACTTAGATGGAGATAGTTTTTATTCTACTTATACTCAGCCAACGGCAGAAAAACTGACCGATTCGGATATCAGGGATTTAGCAAGGTACTTCTCCAAATTGGCCCCCAGTGCAGAACCTACTGTTGTACCTGATTGAAAATTATTTAAAAGAGTGGATGAATTTCGATTTCATCTTCCCCGTATCTTATTGCTGACTCTCCAGCATTGCCGAAAAGTTTCCAAGTCCCTTCCTTAACCAGAACATGCATTTGGTCGTCCCAACTATCAATAGTGACAGGAACACTGGAGCCTTTAGGTATGCCTGTGAGCAGGCCACTGCATTGCGTAACCGCCTGTCCTTTAGTCTCTTCATGTGTGACAAGCTGCATATTGTGTCTGGATGAAAGGTTGTCAAAATTGGCAAATATTCTCCCCCATACCCCTTCTGCAAATTCCTTATCCAGTTGCCTTCTATTCTTGTAGTCTACGGAATAGAGAGCCATCAATGCGGGCAGGTCTTTCGATTCGATGGCCATTTCTGCTCTATGAAAGAAATTCACTATAGCTTCATATTCTGCATCACGAGCCTGGGATATAGCAGTAACGTCGAGATGCATGGAATAATCATCCGATAATTGAGTCTCATCGGCAGCTTCTGCCGCCAGAGAAAAACCAGGAGAATTTAACAATACTATCACCAAAGAAAAGCGTGCAATTTCTTTAGGGAAGAGTTCCTTATTCAGATAAAGATAGATTGTCTTCAACATACTATTTAGCTCCAGAAATCTCTGCATGGTTAATTAAAATTTAGTTAGGGAAAGTATCAGGCGGTGTGATATTTTGCCATCCCTCACCACTGAGTGTCCTTAAAAAAGCAACGAGATCCCGTTCTTCCTGCATGGTAAGATTTATGTTCTTCATAGTCAAAGATCCACTTGAATCAGGCTCATTGATTTCACTGTAGAACTCCAATGTTTCCAGCAAAGACAATATCGGCCTTTGCAATTCTGGATCAAGGTAAGGGTTTGCGATTATATCAATGTTGTAGTAGTTCACCACCTGTCTCAGGGTGCTGAATCTACCATCGTGCATATAGGGAGCAGTCAAGGCGATCTCCCTTAAAGTCGGTGTTTTAAAAGCACCAATATCCTTCGTTTCACCAGTCACTGCATACCTTCCCACGTCAATTCGGGATGTGTCCCAATCTATTCCAATGTTATGGTATTTTTCATCGGTTAAATTCCAACCGGTGTGACACTGGCTACAACGTCCCTTGTTCTCGAATATCTCCAGACCTCTCCGTTCTGCATAAGTCAATGCCCGTGGTGAGTTTCCTACTTTAAACTGATCCCATCGGGAATTCCCTGAAACTACAGTGCGCTCAAAGGAAGCTATCGCCCTAGCTATATCATCGATATTGACAGCCCTATTGAATACTCTCATGAACCAGTCACGGTATCCTTCAATAGATTCGATTTTTCTGCTTGCTGTTTCGAGATCAGGCATGCCCATTTCCAGTGGATTCGTCACAGGGCCCTTGGCCTGGTCTTCAAGCGATTGGGCCCTGCCATCCCAGAAGTGTGAAGTTTCCGAGACCCTGTTGATAACAGTGGGTGCGCTCCTGCCGCCCTGTTCATTGTTTATCCCAAGGGACACCGGCAAATTATCAGTAAATGCTTTAGCAGGTGAATGGCAACTGGCGCAGGCAACGGTATTATCGACTGAAAGTCGTTTGTCAAAAAAAAGCAATCGACCCAACTCAATTTTATCTGCTGATTGAGGGTTATCTTCGGGGATGTAATAGTCGTTGGCTTCCAGGCCTAGTGGCAAGGAGATGAGGATGCCTTCGCCAGACGATGAAAGAGTATCAGTATTCTGTGCCAACGATTGGGATGACACAAAGAGGCTTATAAAGATGACGATTATAGCGTGAAAGGACGTGGAAAATACTGTCGTTCCAATATCCAGGCCAATTCCAAGAATGTGATCTTGGCTTACATTCTTTCCAATCATCTGTTTTTCAAGACCTTTAGCTAATTTCTATCTATCGGATACAAGCCCATCCCCGGGCTACCCCGCAGTATAATCTAGAAGGATATACTAGCAAGTAGTTTGATTGAAATCACGCGGCTAAGATAAGAATGATTTGACTGAGACTTTATTGATCTCAATCAATAGTGAGTTATTACTGAGTCTGGTGTTTAGGCAATTGTGCAGTGGCATAGTGAATTTGGCCATCTGATTTATGGGTGATATTTTCACCCTCAC
>PBTO01000098.1 GCA_002726595.1 Gammaproteobacteria bacterium
CCAGACAGTTTATAACGATACGCCGGTAACGCCAGCTGGTAATAGTGGTTCTGCCCTGGACCCCACGGTTCCGGATTTTTTACAGGCCTATGCACGTGCCAGCATCGATGCAGGTGCCGATGCCTTCATTGGTACAGGCCCGCATATACTCAGGGGTATTGAGATATACAAGGGACGACCTATCTTTTACGGACTGGGCGAATTTTTTCGCCAGATGGGAACCATAGGCCTGGGTGGTGAAAATCCACGTCGCATGTCTGGAATTCTTGGTGATCCTATTCGCTATGAACATGTGCTGGCTGTTAGTACTTTCAATAAGGGCCAGGTCTCTGAAATTCGCTTGTATCCCACCGATCTTGGATACGGTGCGCAGTTCGTGGAATATGGCTTGCCACGTATGGCGGATTCGGACCTGGCGCAAAAAACCTTGCGCCGACTTCAGGAGTTGTCCAGCCCACTTGGAACCACAATCAGCATAGAAGGGGATGTAGGCGTGATACGGCTATAGCTTCAGCTGGCTGGTAACGGAGTGAACTTCACGCGCACTATTTTTGTATAAATTGCAGCTGGCGAATTGGAAACCAATCCTGAATCAAACTCTCAAAAACTGTTTAGGTACGGACCATCTCACCAGGCAGTCTGATATTTTCAACAATTTCCTGCACTTCCTGAGGAGGGGCATTGGTGAATCTGCAGACGGTTAGCGCAACAGCCAGGTTTACCAGCGTGCCAAGTGTGCCAATTCCCTCTGGAGAAATTCCAAACCACCAGAATTCTGCGGTGCTGGCTGCTGGATTGATAAATTTGAAGTAGATGATGTAGGCCGCAGTGAAGGTAAAGCCGGCAATCATGCCACATATAGCCCCTTCCTTGTTCATGCGTTTCTTGAAAATACCCATCACGATAGCTGGAAAGAAGGAAGCAGCGGCGAGGCCGAAAGCAAATGCCACGACCTGCGCCACATAGGCCGGCGGATTAATCCCATAGTATCCAGCGATTATAACTGCAACAAAAATAGCAATGCGAGCGTAGAGCAATTCCTGTTTTTCCGTAATCGACGGCATGAAACTGCGTTTCAGCATATCGTGGGCGACAGAGGTTGAAATAACCAGGAGCAAACCGGCGGCTGTTGACAGGGCAGCGGCAAGCCCACCGGCCGCCACTAGCGCCACCACCCAATTGGGCAAGCCGGCAATTTCCGGATTAGCGAGAACCATGATATCCCGATTGACTTCAAGTTCATTAGCCTGTACATCGCCAACAAATTGAATTCTGCCATCGTTATTTTTGTCATCGAAAACGATGAGGTTGGTGGTCTCCCACTGGCTAAACCAATCCGGAACTTCGGCATATTGGGCATTATTTACCGTATCAATCAAATTGGTTCTGGCAAAGGCTGCAACAGCCGGAGCGGTAGTATAAAGAACGGCGATAAAGACCAGTGCATAACCGGCTGATTTTCGCGCGTCTCGTACATTGGGAACAGTAAAAAAGCGTATGATGACATGGGGCAGACCAGCAGTACCGAACATCAGGGCTGCCGTGATAAAAAAAACATCCTGCGTAGTTTTCTGGCCCTGCGTATAGACTGCGAATCCCAATTGTTCACTCAAACCATCCAGTCGGTCCAGCAGGTATCCTCCGCCGTTAACCAGCTCGGAACCAAAACCGATTTGCGGTATGACCNGGCCAGTCATCTGAATCGAAATAAAGATTGCCGGTACCATAAACGCAAAGATCAAAACACAATACTGTGCCACCTGAGTGTAAGTGATGCCCTTCATTCCACCCAATACTGCATAGAAGAACACAATGGTCATACCGATTATTACACCAGTAGTAATGTCTACTTGCAGGAAGCGAGAGAACACAATACCCGCACCCTGCATCTGTCCGCACACGTAGACAAACGAAATAACAATGGCACAAAAGACGGCGATTAATCTTGCCGTTTTGGAATAGTAGCGATCACCGATAAAATCAGGGACGGTAAATTTACCAAACTTTCTCAAGTAGGGTGCCAGCAGCATGGCCAATAGGACATAACCGCCGGTCCAGCCCATCAAATAGAAAGTGCCGTCTCTTCCCAGGACGGAGATAATCCCGGCCATGGAGATGAAGGAGGCGGCGGACATCCAGTCAGCAGCAGTGGCCATGCCGTTCGCCAGCGGATGTACTCCCGCCCCTGCTACGTAAAATTCCTTGGTTGAATTTGCGCGAGACCAGATAGCAATCCCAACATAGAGACTGAAGGAGAGGATAATAAAAACGTAAGTCCAGAGTTGAACGCTCATAGGGCTTGCTCTCCTGAACTTTGATCACGATCTGCTTCGGAATCTTCAATGAATTCATCATCGAGTTTGTCCATCAGGCGGATGTAGACGAAGATGAGAATAACAAAGACAAATATGGCCCCCTGTTGTGCAATCCAGAAGCCCAGTTTAAAACCACCAACTCTGAAGTTATCCAGAAAATCGACAAGCAATATGCCACAACCGAATGAAATCAAGAACCAGACGCATAGCAGTGAACCCACTATTTTTAAATTGGATCTCCAATAGGAATTTGCACGATTATCTGACATTAGCAATCCACCTTGGTGTTAAGGCACCTAAGTTCTCACGATTTGTTTTTCGACGGAGGAGTGTATCACTTAACCCGGATATTTCACCAGTTGCCTGAAGTATCGTGCCGGGATTTGGTATTTTCGATGGGCTCGTGCGACTAAACGTAGTGTTGGCTATAGGTCAGGGTGAGCAGCTGATTCTGCTCGATTCAGAGTAAATCAGTCTGGCAACCTGCGGCAATTCATCAGTCTTTGAGCACTTCTTCAAGATAGGTCACGAGCTTTTTCCGTACTTGCAGCTGTCTGCTTTCATTGGACTTTCCATATTCCAGATAAAATTGCCTGAGTTTTTGCCGTTCAAAATCGGCATGTTTATCAAGCAGCAGATCGATACCCATATCGCCGTCCAGCAAAACCCGTGTGCACCACTGCTCATACTTGCTGTCTTGATCACCTGTGGTGGATTGGCTTGTCTGAATGCTTTTTACTGCCTCGCTAATAGCCTGGTGGTTGGCATCCCGCATAACGCGACCGATGTATTGAGCCTGTCGTTTTCTTGCACCATGGCTGTTGGGTAAACGCTTGAATTCATCTATGGCGTAGCGCAGCTCTTCATCAAGTGGTAATTTATCCAGCTGACCTGGCTTGAATGTGGTTAATTTCTCACCGAGTTTCTGTAGCGCAATCATGTCTTTTTTGCGCTGGGTCTTGCTGATTAATTCCTGCTCTGAATTTTCTTTAATATCCATGTCTTATAGATAGAAAATCTGGGCCAGTCCGAGAAATGAGAAAAACCCGATAGAATCGGTAACGGTAGTGAGCGCTACTGTGCCGGCCAGCGCCGGGTCGACATTTATGCGCTTCAGGAAGAGGGGCAAATAAGCACCGGCCAATGCCGCGATGAACATATTAATCATCATGGCCGCGCCGATGATATAGCTGATCTGCAAGTCGTCAAGCCAAATATAGGCGATCACAGAAATTACCAGAGCCCACAGCATACCATTTAACCCGGCGACTCCTAATTCCCTGGCTAGTAGCCAGCGACTGTTGGCAGGGGTTATATGGCCTAGAGCCAGGCTGCGTATTACCAGTGTCAGGGTTTGTGTGCCGGCCACACCACCCATATTCGCTACGATAGGCATGAGAATGGCGAGATAGACTACTCTGTCGAGAATATCCTGAAACAGATAGATCACCAGCGATGCCAGAATAGCGGTCATCAGGTTCACGCCTAACCACATTGCCCGGCGCCGTGCTGTTTTTATTACCGGGGCGAAAGTATCTTCTTCTTCATCAAGGCCAGCCATGCTCATGAGTGAGTGCTCCGTGCTGTCTCGAATAACATCCACCACATCGTCAATAGTGATCCGTCCCAGCAGTTTCCCCTCATCGTCTACAACCGGAGCAGATACCCAGTCGTGTTGCTCAAATAGTTGTGCTACCTGGGTTGCTTCCATAGCTACTGGAATTGCCTCTATCTCCGAACTCATCACTTCCCGTACGGTCGTATTCGGATCCGATACCAGTACCTTTCGCAACGGTAGAAGCCCTAGCAACTCATCGTCTCGATTGACCACATGAATGTTGTCAGTCATTTCAGGAATGCTATCGTAACGGCGCAAATAACGGAGCACCAGGTCCAGGGTGTGACGTGGTCGCACGGCAATGGTGTCTGTATTCATCAAGCCGCCCGCGGTGTCCTCATCATAAGAGAGAATCGACTCCACGCGAAGGCGGTCTTGCTGATCCATCGCCCGCAATACCTGGGCCATTACCTGCTGTGGCAGTTGTTGCAGAATATCCGCTAAATCATCGGTTTCCAGACCCTCGGTGAGTTTCACCACCTGCTCGGCATTGAGGCTGCTCAAGATATCATTCTGAATGTCCTCATTCAGATATTGCAGCACTTCGCCTTCGGCATCTTTATCCACCAGTTGCCACAGTACGCTTCTGGTTTTAGGGGGAGAGGATTCTAAAAGATGGGCAATACCCGCCGTGGGCAGGGTTTTGATCATTTGCCTGACCTGGTAAAGCGAACCGCTGTCTATGGCTTGATTTAATTCAAGGACAGGGTTCTTATGGAAATGCTTCTCTTTAGTCTGAGGCATGATTACAAAGATCCTTTGCCCACGTGGTTGTCACGGAGCAAGTATTTGATCCTGGGTTTTGATTGGCCCGCCCGGGATGAGATAAAAATCCCTTACTCATCCTCGCCAAAGCGGTCGTTGATCAGGGCAATAATGGTTTTAAGTGCGTGCTCTTCGTCGCTTCCATCGACCTGGATTTTGACATTGGTACCCTGCACTGCAGCTAACATCATTAGTGACAAAATGCTCTTGCCGTCAACCATTGCGGTATGTCCGATCTGGACATCGCAGCTAAATGTGGAGGTCAATTCTACCAGTTTGGATGCAGCTCGCGCGTGCAAGCCGGCTTTATTGACTATTTCTACTGTTGCCTCAAGCATTTCCCAATATCCCAAGTTCCCTATGCCTAGTCTGAACATTTTTTATTTTCTTGGCAAAAGATTCACCCAATTTCTCGCAAAGATAGACAGACCGATGTTGCCCCCCTGTACACCCCAGCGCCACGGTAATGTAGCTTCGATTATTATTTTCGAATTGGGGTAGCCATTTTTTCAGATAGCTGCGTATATCATCATACATGAGTTGCACTTCCTCATGTGAGTCTAAAAATACCTTTACCTCGCTATCCAGTCCAGTAAGCGATCTTAACGCTGTATCCCAGTAAGGGTTGGGCAGGCACCTCACATCGTAGACAATATCCGCATCCAGGGGCAACCCGTTTTTGTAGCCAAAGGATTGAAAGAGCAGTGCAAGGCCAGCATCTTCGCCGCCAATGAGTTGATTTTTGATTGTATCTCTCAATTGATGCAATGACATGCTGCTGGTATCAAGTGACAAACTGGCCAATAGTGAGATGGGCTCGAGTAATTCTGATTCCTTATTGATGGCTTCTCTCAGACCAATCGTATCCGTGGATAGAGGGTGTTTGCGGCGGCTTTCACTGAATCTCTGCAACAGTGTCTGGCTATTGGCATCGAGGAATATAATTTCTGTATGCAGGTCATTTTGCTCCAGTTCCCCGATGATAGCGGGAACCCGTTGCAAATCGGATGAAAGATTTCGCGCGTCGATACTGACCGCTATATTAGTGGTTTCCGATGCTTCGGAGGATACTCGCTCAGCCAGTGAAAGGAGCAAACTGGCCGGAAGATTATCAATACAGTAGTAACCCCGGTCTTCCAGTATATGCAAGACGGTGCTTTTGCCTGATCCGGATCTGCCACTGATTATAGTGAGTTTCATCTCGTTTAGCTCAAGGCATGCTCGCTATCGGTCTGCATGACCTTTTCAGAGGCCCAACAGGCTAATAGGTGATTGCTATATTGTAGAGATCATCGCTATCCTGAGTATGTCTCAGTGTATAGCAAAAATCTTCATCATTTAACATCTCCGCTATTTTGGCCAGGGTCTCAACATGTTCATCAGTTTTCACTTCTGGCACGATTAGTACGAAAAATAAATCTACCGGCTTGGAATCCATGGCATCGAAGTCGATGGGCGTGTCCAGCGTTATCAACGCACCGATAATTTCATTGCAAAAGGGCACACGAGAGTGGGGTATGGCGATACCGTTGCCCAATCCTGTGGTGCCCAATTGTTCCCGTGCCATGAGGGCGCCAAATACCTGTTCTGATTCCAGGGATTCTGAATTATTTGCAATAAGTTCACCGATGGTAGTTAGCAACCGTTTTTTGCTAACACCGGAAATTTGACAATAGCAGCGATCCGGAGTGAGTATATCTTCCAATTGCATTACTAGTAGTTCTCGTGATTGGTGGTAGTTAAGGGTGGAGTTAAGATCGATATTTAGGACCAGGCTATTGCTGTCTAGTCAACCAGTCGCTTGCGCTCATTCGAAGGTGGTATAGCCAGGGAATCGCGATACTTGGCAATTGTGCGCCTGGCCACATAAATTCCCCGATCCTCAAGTAATTGGGTAATTTTACTATCACTCAGGGGCTTACGTGCCTTTTCTGCGGCTACCAGCTTCTTAATGATTGCTCGAATAGCCGTGGAAGAACACTCGCCGCCGCCTTTAGTTGAAACATGGCTGGAAAAGAAATACTTGAGCTCAAAAATACCACGGGGAGTGTGCATATATTTTTGCGTGGTAACTCGTGAAATAGTTGATTCATGCATCCCCACAGCTTCCGCTATATCGTGGAGAACCAGTGGCTTCATAGCCTCTTCACCATATTCCAGAAAGCCTTTTTGATGTTCGACGATTCGAGTAGATACTTTCATTAAAGTCTCATTTCGACTTTGCAGGCTCNTGATAAACCATCGTGCTTCCTGCAAATTGTCTCTTAAATAGTTATTGTCATCGCTGGCATCGGCACGTTTTACTAAAGAAGCATAATTGTTATTAATTCTCATCTTGGGGGCAGTATCGGGATTGAGTTCTACTTTCCATTTTCCGCTTTCGACCTGTTTTGAAACAATCACATCGGGCACTATATAGGTAGTGGAAGGAGGTGCGACGCTAGCACCAGGATGTGGATTGAGACTTTCAATTAAAGTAATACAATCTCTTAGTTCGGGTTCCTTTAGCCTGGTTCTACGCATTAACTGTGTGTAGTCGCGACTTCCCAACAAAGCAAGGTGTTCATTGATGATTGTTTTGCTGTTTCTAACAACATCAGCCTGGGAGGAATCATCAATTTGATCAATCTGAATCGACAGGCATTCGGCCAGATCCCTGTATCCAACCCCTATGGGGTCAAATTGCTGGATTCGATGTAAGACAGCGACTATCTCATCGAGTTCGATTTCCAACAGCGGATCAAATCCGCCATGGATGGATTCAATATCGACAGTTAGCATGCCATTTGGATCGATAGCATCGATAATAGCAAGCGCAATCGCGTTATCCTGGTCGGACATCGGTGTGAGGTTTAGCTGCCAGAGCAGGTGATCCTGAAGCGTGTCTATTGCGCTATTACGGGATTCCAGATCGGTAAATTCCGTATCGTTTGAAACGGCAGATGAATAGCTGCTCGGGTATATGTCATCCCAACTGCTATCTACTTCTATGTCTTTGGGATTTTGTTCCTGCCAGTCCGGATCTGAATCCTGGCCATTTAACACCGAGCTGGTATCAGACTCCGCTCCATCGCCGGAGTCTTGTGACTCTCCCGTGGCATTGGTGTCAAACTTATCCTCTTCAAAATCAGCTTCATCCTCTTCGGTGTTTTCAATCAGCTCAAGCATCGGATTTGATTCCAGTGCCTGGTGAATTTCCTGTTGTAAATCAAGTGTGGATAGCTGAAGTAGTCTGATCGCTTGCTGCAGCTGCGGGGTCATGGTCAACTGCTGACCGAGCTTTACTTGAAGCGAAAGTTTCATAGAAGATACTTCTTGGNGGACGTTTATTGTTTTGTTATTGCCGCAATTCAGCCTTAGCTTATTAAAGAGAGGCGAGAGTATAGCAAGTTTCGTGCCTTGATTGCATAGCAATTTTATGCAGATGACGGATAGGGTTGTGGGAGGGTGTTGGGTAACAGCTAGATTGTGAATTGTTCGCCAAGATAGACTTCTCTTACTTTCTCATTGTTCAGTATAACTTCCGTATTACCTTCAGCAATTATCTGACCTTCACTCACGATATAGGCTTTCTCACAAATATCAAGAGATTCTCTGACATTGTGATCGGTAAGCAAAATACCGATATTGCGGGATTTCAAATGGGTGACAATTTGCTTGATTGCGTTCACCGAGATTGGGTCTACTCCTGCAAAGGGCTCGTCAAGCAACATGAATTTGGGTTCCGTGGCCAGGGAACGGGCAATTTCGGTTCTTCTGCGTTCACCACCAGATAGACTCATGCCTTTGTTGTGGCGAATATGGGTGATTTGAAACTCTGTCAGCAAGGATTCCAGTTTTCTTCGTCTTTCCGCAGAGCTCAAATCGCCT
This sequence comes from Gammaproteobacteria bacterium, assembly GCA_002726595.1. Lineage (GTDB taxonomy): Bacteria > Pseudomonadota > Gammaproteobacteria > Pseudomonadales > Pseudohongiellaceae > UBA9145. Next base: position 8,569 of record PBTO01000098.1, read on the forward strand.
CGAGTCTGCAGTATTGCCAGGATATTGTCTTCTACTGAAAGTGTCCGAAAAATTGACGAGTCCTGAGGCAGGTAAGCCAGGCCGTGGGCGGCTCTCTGATGTATTGGCAAAGTCGTCAAATCAGTATCGCTAATTCTCACCTCACCGGAATCAGCAGCTACCAGACCGACTATCATGTAGAAGCACGTGGTTTTTCCTGCTCCGTTTGGACCCAATAAGCCGACAATTTCACCCTGATTTATGCTCAGAGATACGTCACGTACAACCTGGCGATCCTTATAAGATTTTGCGAGGTGAGATGCCTGAAGAATATCCATTAATTGGTCTGGTTGCTCAATACACCGCTACAGGGACCAGTCGTTTCGAAAAGTTCTGACTCTATGAAGTACTTGATTGCGACACAATTGGTTGTTGTTCCTGGTTGACTAAATTTGGCATTCCCCACAAATTCGACAATAGAATTAACGTCAACATAGTAATCAATAGTCTCACTCTCACCCTCAACCAGGTCGCCTGCTGCATTGATTTGCTGTTGATAATGAGCGGGACTGCCATTGACTGTTACCTTCATTAAGATTAAGTCACTGGTGGTCAAGTCATATTCGAACGTTGCTGTATCGCCGATGATCTCTATGGTGCCTTGGGTCACCCTCACATTTTCGTTTATTACCACTAAGCGGCTATTGCCCTCATTGTGCATTCTTAGATCGCCGTCTGCTGTGTATTCAACTGCTTGCTCACCATCTGTCTCCAGGCCCTGTGCCGGGAAAGCGGTCAGGCAGCAAGAGAGAAAAATGCTGAATATTCCAGCTTTACTGGGGCGGGTTTGCATAAATTCCTCTGACATTGCTCTTGAGTACAATTTCATCTTGAATCAAATCTGCATACATACCAATAGACGTTTGTTCGAGATCATTTGTTACTACTAACACCGGCTCTTCAGTTTCGATGGTTTTTAGATCAGGGTCAATTGTTATGAGTTCTGTGGCTACCACAGTTCTGTTACCAAATTGGTCCAGACTAACTATCTCGACATTCCCAGCCAGCTCTATGCTTTGTGTAGTATTTCCTGGCCGGGTTGAACTGGCAAAGATTCTGCCGGAATTGGCCACTATATTCCATCGTGAATTGCCGTTCTGGTAGAATCTTATGAATGGCTCATTTAATTCGGTGATGTCGTTCAGGAAATGGGTTTGGCTACGGGCCTGCAAGTTGTAGTCAATTTGTCCCTGCTGATTGTAGAGCACCGTATTGATTCCCTCAGAGTAGCCATCGAAGTCTACCGTTACTGTATTGGAGATAGGGGCATCAGGGTTGATTACCGTTTCAAAGGTATTAATGCCCGCGAATAAAGCGATAGCAACAATAGCCGGGATGATAAGGAGATAAAATCGCTGCATTGGTAAACGCGTCAAAGCACCCTCTGATAAGTGGCTTAATCACTATGATAGCTCNGTAGANCGGTTATGGGTACTTATGGAGGAATCAGGGATAGATTTATGCTCAAGCATAGCTGGGTTTACTGTAAAAAAGCGTCATATTGACCTTGGCTTTGCAGGAGGAAATCGGTAATTTCCCGCACAGCACCGTCGCCACCAGCATGGCTGGTAATTGCATCCACGGCTGATTTTACATCCTCATGGCCATTGGCTACCGAGAAGCCCAGTCCGACCCGGTTAAGCACAGGCAAGTCCGGAAAGTCATCACCAGCGTAGGCAATCTCCTTCGCCTCGAGCCGGGTCATAGCTATAATTTCATCAAGTACCGCCAGTTTATCCTCGCGGCCTTGGTAAAGTAACTGAATGCCCAGGTCGCGGGCGCGTTTTTCTACCAGGGGCGAGCGTCGACCGGTGATAATACCGATTTGAATGCCGGTACTTTCCAGCATTTTGATACCGTGCCCATCAAGACTGTTGAAAGCTTTTGACTCTTCCCCATTGCTGGAGAAATAGAGCCTGCCATCAGTCAATACACCGTCGACATCTAGAAGTAACAATTTGATATTTTTTGCGGACTGTGTAACTGACTCTTCGGATTTGTTAAATATCATGTAGTACCTCGACCAGGGTGAACTCTGCACTCCAAACCTTACCCTGGTCGAGGTACTAGCCCGAAGTTTTCATGGAGGGACCGGTTTTTCTGGGTAATCTGGCATTGGTCCCGAGAGCATTACGATGCGGTTTATACAACATTCGCATCCAGCAGGTCATGCATTTTTACTATACCGTTGACCGTTTCATTCTCGTCGGTCACCAGTAACACGTAGATATTTGACTCTTGCATAATTTTTGCCGCTTCGACTGCCAGTGCATTTTGCCCGATGTACTTGAAATTTTTTGATATGACATCCCGCATGCATGTTTTCTGTATGTCTTTCCCGGAATCCAGTGTTCTTCTCAGATCACCATCGGTAAATACACCAATCAGGTGACCTGAGGAATCGATTACTGTGGTCAGGCCAAATCCTTTCTCGGTCATTTCAACAAGGGCGCTACCCAGGGAAGTGCCGTCGGTAACCTGGGGAATATCACTGCCGGTATGCATAAGATCTTTTACTTTCAACAATAAGCGACGACCCAAATTGCCACCTGGATGGGAAATTGCGAAGTCATCTCGAGTAAATCCACGGGCCTCCAGTAAAGCCATAGCCAGCGCATCTCCTAATACCAATGCCGCTGTTGTACTGGAGGTGGGGGCGAGTCCAAGTGGGCAGGCTTCTTCATTGATATGGGCATCCAGATTTACCGTGGCTGCTACTGCCAATGCAGACGATTTGTCACCAGTTACTGTAATCAATGCGATTCCCTTGCGTTTCAGAACCGGTAACAGGGAGGTGATTTCTTCGGTGGTCCCGGAATTGGACAGTGCCAACACTACATCCTTGTCGGTAACCATGCCGATGTCACCGTGGCTTGCTTCCGCTGCGTGCACGTACATTGCAGGCGTGCCAGTACTGGCTAAAGTGGCGGCAATTTTTTTACCAATGTGACCGGATTTACCCATGCCGGTAACTACGACTCGACCTGTACATGCCAGCATGATTTCGCAGGCCAGATCGAAGCTTTCGTTCAGGCTATCCAGTAAATCATTGATGGCATCGCGTTCTATCTCGATGGTTCTGATAGCACTGGCTTTAAATGCTGATAAGTCGCTCATAGGGTAAATTTATTGATCAGAGGGAATTGCTCAATCAGAATGTCCTTAAATCCACACAATCATAACCGTAAACCAGGCGCAATACATTGACAAGAAAACAAATCCGTAAAATCTGCCTATGCGTGCGTTCTTTTTAATCGCGCGGTAACAAAAGAAAGCCAGTAACGCTGTAAGTATGAGTACTGAAATATAATCTCGATTTAACAGTTGAGTTTCCACCGGACCGGGACTAAACAGGCCGGGGAAGGGTAGTACAGCCAGAAAATTTATAATGTTCGATCCAATAATATTTCCGATGGCCAGGTCGTGATGTCCTTTTAACACGCAAGTTACCGAGGCTGCCAATTCCGGCAGGCTGGTTCCCAGGGCAACTATTGTCAGCCCGATAATAGCCGATGATACTTCAAGCGATTCAGCTATCGAGGTGGCGGCAGCAACCAGAGCTTCGGCGCTAAGTACCAATAAGATCAATCCCAGAAGTAAATAGGATATAGCTCTAGCGTTTGTCACGTGGAGCAGATTATCGTCATCGATCCCAGGCACGGTGCCAGTTCTGACCTTGCTTTTGAATAGCTTATAGCCAAAATAGAAAGTAATCAGGATCAGAATTACCGCATCGAACACATCCAAGTACAAATCGGCGAGTAAGAGCCCGGTAATAACAGTCACTAACAGTAGTGCCGGAATCTCCTTGTTGAGTAATGATTTCGGCGGTTTGAGCGGGCTGATTATTGCGGCGACGCCAAGAGCAACGCCAATATTAAACAGATTAGAGCCAAGTGCATTGCCAATAGCGAGTTCCGGGTTGCCATTGAGCGCAGCAAAAGCAGAGGAAAAAATCTCTGGTGCAGAAGTGCCAAAAGATACAATTGTTAGCCCGATCACCAGGGGAGAAACCCCGATGTTTCGCGCGAGAGCAGACGCGCCAAACACAAACTTGTCCGCTCCCCAGATTAGTCCGACGAATCCAAGGACAATGATGACCGTGTCAAGGAACATATAAGATGAAAACTTAATGCCAAGAGTAAGGCGCCCAATTAGAAGGGGGATTGCTCTCGTTTGCAAGTAATAATTTATTGAACTGCTTGATTCATGTAAACTGCATCAGTTCTGAAGGAGTTAAGGCCAAGTTCAGGTATTTAGTGCTAGTTTGGCCGCAAGAATCCCCGGTCAGGTAATGGGCAGGACTGACAGCAATTTCACCAGTTCGGAGATAAGCAGATGAAATCATTAAGAAAAATAGCTATGCTCGGCTTTTTGGGCTTGGTCACTCCCGCCCTTGTTCAGGCACAGAGCATGAGTGCGCTGGAAACAGCAGAAGCGGGTGTTGCGACGCTTCTCGAAACGGTGCTCGAATCGAAGGCATTTTTTTTATCAGATCGGGAGCGTTATTATTCAGAGATCGAAGGGGTTTTGACTACTTTTGTGGACTTCGAAGCCGTGGCCGAAGTGGTGATGTCCCGCTTCGCCGATTCGGCAACAGATCAGCAGCGGCAACGGTTTTCAAATATGCTGAAATCTACACTTACCCGTTTTTATGGTGCATCCCTGGTATCCTATGAAGATCAGGAACTGGTTTTTCTACCGGCTGAATCGCAGTCCGACCCGCGGGCAGATACCGTCGTAGTCATGGAATTACGCGGGGGCGATAGTACCTTACAACTACAATATCAGATGTTTATCAATGAAAATGATGAATGGAAGCTGAAAAACCTGAGCCTTGGCGGAATTAATTTGGGACGTCAGTACTTTGCTCAATTCACGGCTTTGATGTCTGAACATTCGAATGATATCGACCAGGTTCTGGACAATTGGCAATAAACCGGAGGAAGTGTTGAACGCAGAAAGTATAAAGGGGTTGCTGGATGCCAGTCTGCCCGGTTGTGAAATAGAGGTAGAAGGTGGAGATGGCAACTATCTTGTTATTGCCGTTGGAGATATTTTCGAAGGTCTTAATGCTGTGAAGCGACAGCAAACTATTTACCAGATTCTTAATGAGCATATTGCCAACGGCGCAATTCATGCCGTCAACATGCGCCTTATGACTGGTACTGAGAACACTGGCCCGTGAGCCCTATTCTTCTGCCTNGTTGACAGCATAATGGACAAATTACTGATCAAAGGTGGCGTCAGCCTCAATGGTGAGATACGGATTGCTGGCGCGAAAAACTCTGCTCTACCCATACTCGCAGCGACTCTGTTAACCCATGAAACGGTCCAGGTCTGCAATCTGCCCCATCTGTACGACATCACTACCATGATCGAGTTGTTAGGCTGTATGGGAGTTGAGCCGGTCATTGATGAAAAGCTCAATGTTGAAGTAAATAGCAGCAGCATTAAGCACTTCAGTGCACCATATGAGTTGGTCAAGACCATGCGGGCATCGATTCTGGTGCTAGGTCCGTTACTGACAAGATATGGGCAGGCAGAAGTTGCTCTTCCTGGCGGTTGTGCCATAGGCAGCAGGCCGGTCAATTTGCACATATCTGCGCTACAGGCCATGGGTGCAGATATCGTAGTCGATGATGGTTATATAAAAGCATCAGTTGCAGGCAAGCTCAAAGGCGCCCATGTATTTATGGATCTTGTCACTGTTACGGGCACTGAGAACGTTATGATGGCGGCGACGCTGGCAGAAGGCACCACTGTCATTGAAAATGCAGCCCGTGAACCGGAAGTGGTAGATCTGGCCAATTGCCTGGTTGAGATGGGGGCAGATATTTCTGGCCAGGGTTCAGATACGATTGTCATTCATGGTGTGCATGAATTGCACGGCTGTAGTTACTCGGTGATGCCTGATCGGATTGAAACGGGGACCTACCTGATTGCCGCAGCTGCTACCCGTGGTCATATCAAAGTAAAAGATACACGACCGGATATTTTGGAGTCAGTACTGCGAAAATTGGAGCAGGTTGGTGCGGAAATTAAAGTAGGTAAAAACTGGATAGAGTTGGACATGCATGGCAAGCGACCAGTAGCAGTTTCTCTCAGGACGGCGCCGTATCCAGCATTTCCAACGGATATGCAGGCTCAATTTACCGCGTTGAATTCGGTTGCAAAAGGGACAGGATCGATTACAGAAACTGTTTTTGAAAATCGATTTATGCACGTTCATGAAATGAATCGCATGGGAGCCTTTATTAAGGTTGAAGGTAATACAGTAATTGTTGAAGGCGTGAAGAGCCTGAAAGGTGCTCCTGTTATGGCCACTGACTTGCGCGCCTCAGCCAGTTTGATTATTGCCGGGCTGGTGTCTGAAAGTGAGACAACTGTTGATCGTATATACCATATCGATCGGGGCTATGAGTGTATAGAAGAGAAATTACAACTATTAGGTGCCCAGATTCGCCGAATACCTTAGCAGGCTGTTGAAAAACTCTCAGCCGGCACGATGCCGCGTAAAAATTTGGCTCAAAATGCTCATTTACTCTGTGTAAACTCCGCATTTTCACCATAGTTGCCTTGTCTCGCACTCGCCTGAGAGTTTTTCAACAACCTGCTAGTAACTGAGATTATCTGCGTTACAATCACTGATTCGCTTAAAAAGGCTTAATCCAAATGAGTTCATCACAAGTCATTATTGCGCTAACCAAAGGGCGCATCCTTGACGAAGTCTTACCTCTGTTTGAGCAGACCGATATAATTCCGCTTGAAGATATCAAGAATAGCAGGAAGCTAATATTTGATACTAACCGGGACAATATTCAGCTAATGGTGATGCGTGGTTCTGATGTGCCTACCTATGTTGAATTCGGTAGTGCTGATATGGGCGTGGTAGGTAAGGATCTGCTTATGGAGTACGGTAGTGAGGAATTCTATGAGCCGCTGGATCTGAAGTTAGCCAGGTGCCGCTTGATGACAGCAGAACCCACAAATCCCGGGCCGATTCAGGGGCGCCCTAAAGTCGCTACAAAATTCGTCAATATTGCCAAGAAATATTTTGCCGAACAGGGCAAGCAGATCGAACTGATTAAGCTTAACGGAGCCCTGGAACTGGCCCCCGCAATGGGGCTGGCAGATTCGATAGTGGATATAGTGGATACCGGAAATACCCTGAAGGCCAACGGATTGGAACCAAAAGAGTTAATAGCCCAAATTAGTTCGCGGGTAATTGTCAACAAGGCTTCGATGAAGATCAAGAATACCGCAATTCGAGAAATTCTTGGAAAACTGCGTGAGGCGGTTGCCAACAATCAGTGAAACCAAATTTGCTCCGTACACACAAACGTCAAATGATATGAACACCCTGACTCTGGAAATCCCACGTTTATCGGCAAGTGATGCTGGTTTTAACACAGAACTGAAACGCTTGTTGCAGCGAGAAATGCTCGTAGTGAAAGAGGTTGTTGCAACTGTTAGAGCCATTGTTGATGATGTTCGTGTCAGAGGCGATGAGGCGGTAATTGAATACACAAACCGCTTTGACAAGTTAGACGCGAAGTCTGCTGAAGACCTGCTGGTATCCCGGGAGCAGATGCAAAGCGCATTGAAAGCTTTACCGGCGAGTCAATTGCAAGCACTCACCCATGCAGCTGATAGAATTCGCCGATATCACGAAAACCAAAAACCATCCTCCTGGCAATATGAAGAAGCAGATGGCTCGGTATATGGTCAGAAAATCAGTCCTCTTGAGCGAGTAGGAATCTATGTGCCCGGCGGCAAGGCGAATTACCCGTCGTCAGTCTTGATGCTGGCAATCCCGGCGCAGGTAGCGGGAGTTGGCCAAATCATTGCGACCGTTCCTACCGCTTATGGTGGCGATGGTGATCTGGTATTTGCCGCCGCTGCTTTAGCCGGTGTTGAACAGTTATTCACCCTAGGTGGTGCTCAGGCTATTGCTGCCATGGCTTATGGTACTGAAGCCATAGCAAAAGTGGATAAGATCGTTGGCCCCGGCAATATTTATGTCACTGAAGCTAAGAAGCAAGTATTCGGAGAAGTGGGTATCGACATGGTGGCTGGGCCTTCTGAACTTACCATTATTTGTGATGGCAAGGCGAATCCGGATTGGATCGCAATGGATCTATTCTCACAGGCAGAACATGACGAGCAGGCGCAGGCAATATTGATTTCCCCTGACTCTGGATTTTTAAGTGCTGTTGAAGCAAGTGTTCAAAAGTTGCTCCCTGACATGGAACGCAAAAATATTATTCAAGCCTCGCTGCAAGACCGTGGAATTTTCATTTTGACTGACGATCTGAAAACAGCAACAGATGTGAGTAATCAGATCGCGCCTGAGCATCTGGAATTAGCGGTAGATGATCCTGCAGCAATTATGGCAAATATTACCAATGCGGGTGCCATCTTTATGGGCCGTTATAGTGCCGAGGCCTTAGGTGATTACTGTGCCGGGCCGAGTCATGTTTTACCAACATCCGGTACAGCCAGATTTTTCTCTGCTCTTGGCGTCTACGATTTTCAGAAAAGAAGTTCCATAATCAATTGCTCGGTGGAGGGGGCGCAAAAACTTGCTGGCACTGCAGCCCAACTTGCACGCTGTGAACATTTACCGGCCCACGCACTATCAGCAGAGTACAGGATTAAATCTAAAGACTGAGCTATCCGCACAAAACTCGCTGGGTCTCAGTAGTGCTCGTGCCTTGCTCATCTCGAGTTGAATTTGGTCAGTTAGCTTAGAAAATTACTTCAAACCTAACTTTTTCTTCACCGCCTTCTTTATTGTCTGCTTGGCTTCATAGTATTGTAGTGGCAGGCGCCACAAGCTGGAGACTTCTTTGCCTAAGGCTCGATTGTAACTTTGAATAAAGCGCTCTCGATCGGCCCAATCCAATTTGTAACAAATCCTCATGAGATCGATTAATCGGGCTCTGCCAGAAAGTGTATCCGTCTGCACTCTGGCGCGACCGATATCAATAACATAGATGTCGATATCATCGCCCTCGGCCTTCTGGGTCATCAATATATTGCCGGCAGATAGGTCACGGTGCAGGATTGACCTGTTATGCATGTGACAAATAAAGCCGGCAATCTTATCGAACATTTCCGTTTTGGTGTAACCCTTGAATATTGCGTCACCTTTTTGGAAAGCCCCGAAGACATCGCGACAAGAAAATGCGTCCTCCAAGTAATAAGCCAGGTAGTAATTGCTCTTAATACCGCTTTTAATATGCCGCTCAAGAAAGGCAACAGGCTGGGGCGTATTGACACCTAGACGCAACATCTGGGCTGCGTTATTCCAGTGACGCTTGGCTTTACTGCGATGAAATCGATAAGTGTAAGCTTTAATGCCCTTAACGCGATTTAGCTTTATTGTAATCTTTTGATTTGGATGACTAGCCAACTGAATATTCCAAAGGCGGTTTCTACGTTTGGTATCTCGCAACACACGACCTTCAGGGAGAGACTCTAAATGTTCTGGGAGACATTCTTGTATTGCCTGCTCAACATCTTGATCAGTCTTGATAAGCAAAGCACCGCGCCAGTTTTGATTATCGATAGGAATAGATTGATGGCCTTTAATGCAAGGGTATAGTGTTCCATCACTATTAATGTGTGGGAGCTTACTAAGCATATCAATATTCGGTCGATTCATACCGCGTTCTGGCCAATGTATAAAGAGTGGTTGTTCAGTAATAGCATGGGGGCGGTACTGTAGTTGTTCGCCAAACCCATTCGTTAAAACGGCAGCATCAATCGCATCTTTTGGATAGATAGATTTCAACCGTAACACTTTGCCATCTTGGCACCAGGCAACATGGTATTCACCATCATCAGGGTGATCAAAGATCATGTGATTCACACCATTCATGCAACTAATACCTTGCAGGCAGGTAGCATTCTTGAGCTTACTTGAGACATATTTCAACGCGTCAAATGCTGGCATGATTTGAAAATCTTCTCGTTTACCCCGAATCTCCTTATAAAAACTCACGTTGTCAATTTTTGGGTAATCATGCGCACCGCAATCGATAATTCCGTCTCGGCTACAGATCAGCGGCCCCCAATAAACACGGTTTAGCGCACCACTCGCTGCTGCTAACATCAAATAGCGAATAAGATAGTCAGCGTTTTTCTGTTCAATATCAACGACTCGACGCTTAAGTCGTTTTCTGGTCCAGCAGTTGTAGGAGCAATAAGTTTGCTCACAGCCGTTTTCACGACTAATGCTGTCAATGATCCTTGCCTTCTTGATTAGGCCTAAGCGTACAATATTGGTGGCCCAATGACCCAGTGCTCGATGATCATAAACCTCGGGCTGTATAACCCGTTCAACAAAAAGGTTAACGGTATGAATTTCTGGCGGCTTGCTCATACGTTTCATCGCCTTCAAAAAGCCGATGCTATAGAACGGTTCGAAGTCAGATACATTTGGGCCCGCCAAGGTTACATTGTACTTGGCTGCCGCACCGGAAGTGATTTTCCAAGCAATCAGATAACTCCGGCTCGAGAAACCTGACCAACGTCCTCGGTTCGGAGTACTACCTAATTCAAAGGCAGCGACTTTGTCCGCATAAAGGTCAAAAACAGCAATTGAAAACTCTTTCCAGCGCTGTTGCACTGTAGCATCCGAATCGAGGACAGCGGCTTCCTCTCGTGGTGGAAGAATATCGAGCAATACGTCCATTCCTTCATCAAGCACACGATCTAATAGTCGCTGGGCGTTACCTGAAGGGGAGCAATAGCTATAGCACATTCTGACTTGACGGATATCCAACTTATGCAGTCTGTCGATAATGTATTCATCACACAGAGGGTCGTCTGACGCAGCAATGTTGACACCGAAGAAGTTATCAGCTATCTCGACAGGCGCTTTAATTTCGTTGGTTAGACTAGACCAAAGCCGAGTGCGTAGTACAGCAGACAGTATATCGGCCCCGGCCCTGGACCAGATTCGTAACGGATAGATCATAGCGTTCGTAAAAAACTCATTAGGAGTTAGAAATGGGTGTATGTGTATAGCGCATAAGAAGAGTAATAACCATTTTTATTTGAGTTCACACCTTCTCTGTCACGAGGTATTGTCTCGACTGCTCCGAAATGTTCAGGAATTCTCTCTAAGACTCTGCGATATTAACTAATCTAGCGGTTCATTTGCCATTTGATTAGTCGTTATTGAATTGTTTGAATACTCAAGCAGTTAGATCGACATGTCTTTGATGCAAATCAAATTTTTGCTGCGCCAGAGAAATACTACTGGCCGACTAGTTATTCAACCAACTATCACTGCGTTAGTAAAGGTCCGCCATAAAAAGTCCTTCTCGTTTTTTAGCTATAAGCTGAATGTCCCTAGTCCGTTCTCCCTCGGCTGAAAATTAGCTAAATCATGTCTGGCATGTAGTGGGGGTTGGGCAGATTGGACAAAGCGACTCGAACGAGGTAGCTTTTGTTTTACTTATAAGCCCCTGATTTACGTGTATGCATGTCACCTGTATAGACTAAGCTACTGTAAAATAATAATGAATAACCTAGCAGTTCGACCCCCTCTTCAATGTTTTTTTTCAATTGTCGATTGTAATTTTCAGCCATTATTTCTTGCCACATATCCTCCATACCAAATAGCCTGGAAAAGAATAGAATTATCACTAAGGCATTGCATAAACCATAAAAGCATTTATGATTTATAAAAGCCCTTAGGGCAGTCACAGTCGCATTCTTTTCTTTCAAGGCATATGCTATCGAGGCAAATGCAACTAACAAAGCGGGATAAACCCAAAAACTATGTTGGACTGTTCGATCGAAGAATTGGTCGAGTTCACGGATCAGCATGCAGGTAAAAAACCCAGCAAGCAGTATATGAAAGTGTCGCTGCTGTGGGTTAATGATGGAAATATAGACAAAGCAGCAAGCCATAAGAAAAAGCAATGTCTGTTGTGTTACTTCTGTCAACGAATCTTCACCAACAGCAAAACCAAATAGCAGAATGTCGGCGCGAAATATCATGGCAGCGAGAATTATCACACCAGCCTGGATAAGAATGTAGAATATTCCTTGTCTGATTGTTATGTCTTTATCAGCAGAAGAAGAATTCGACACGTGAACCTCAACTTATTCAATGACAATCTGAATGCAGTAGAAAGCATATATTTAAAGAGAAAGCCAGTCAAGATCGCCGCTCCTGCGCATCTGACCGTCAAGGATGACGGAAATGCAGGTTTTGCAGGAGCAAAAAATCTGCCATGCGCCCGCGGCATTAATGCGTCCATGCATATCATCGCCTGCGTGGAAGACTTGGTCGCTATTGAGAAGATTCTTAAGCACCTCAAAGAAAAAGAAGCTCCATAATCAATTGTTCGGCAGAAGGATCACAAAACCTTGCTGGCACTGTGGCCCAAATGCGCGCTGTGAACATTTACCGGCTCACGTGCTATCAGCAGAATACAGGATTAAGGCACCCCTGATTAATTGCATATGGCCTCTGCGTGATCTGAAGCGTACAGGTGCAAGACGCGCTTCGCCGGCAAAGCTTCCGCTCCCTGCTCACGCCCCTCACCTACATCCTTGTAGGCGATGGCCGTAGCCCTTGGCAAGAAGTGCAACGCCGCAACTGTGCGCTTTAGGGTACGCCCTTCGGGGCCTACAGGCTGTTCCGCACTCCGCGTTGTCAGTTTTCGACAGGCGAACGCATGCCTTGACCGCCATGGATGGCGGAAATGCAGGTTTTGCAGGAGCAAAAACCTGTCAAAATGGCGCCTTGATTGCGAAACAGCCTGTAGGCCAGAG